>CABYEX010000020.1 GCA_902518075.1 Halieaceae bacterium
CGCAGGCCTGGCTGGATTGTGCCGCCGCCCATGGCCATATTCGCTTTTATGATGATCTGGCTCTTGATCGGGATGGTAGGAAGCATGGAGTTTATCGGTGCGGGCGCGATTGCCAATGGCGCCCACGTTGGCGGCCTGCTGGCCGGTTGGATTCTGGGTGTCGTGATCAGTAGGTTGCCCACATTATTCGGGAGTCGGTAGCGTGGCGGATGACTATCGGCAATCGGTTCAGCAAATGGACCGTCAGGTATACGAGCAGTTGGTGACCTCGTTGTCGACTGGCCGCTGGCCAGACGGCAGAACATTGACCGACGATCAGCGTCAGCATGCCATGCAGGCGGTGATCACCTGGGGCGAAATCCACCTGCCGCCAGAGGAGCGGGTGGGCTTTATAGACAAGGGCGCCGAAGCCGGGGACAGCGGTGACGACCCCCAGCTGCTGGCGTGGAAGGAATAACAAGATGAGTGACTGTCAGGGCTGCCTGAGAAAAATGCACACCGAGCTAGCAGAGACGGTTCGCTACACCGTGTTTCCCGAGAAAGGGGGGCTCTGTCTGAATGATCAGCTCGGGCAATCTCTGCGCCTCGAATTCACGGGCCGGATTGAGTGCGTTGCCTGTGATCGTCTGACTAAGAAAAGTTTTAATCAGGGCTACTGCTTTCCGTGTTTTCGCAAGCTGGCGGCGTGCGATAGCTGCATTGTCAGCCCGGAAAAATGTCACCTCGCAGAGGGCACCTGTCGTGAGCCTGACTGGGCCGAGAGTCACTGTCAGGTGCCCCACATTGTATATCTGGCCAATACCTCCAGCGTGAAAGTGGGTATCACGCGGGAAACCCAACTGCCCACGCGTTGGATCGATCAGGGCGCGACGCAAGCAAAGCCCATTGCACGGGTGCAGACGCGGTATTTCTCGGGGTTACTGGAAGTGGTGCTGGCCAAGGAAGTCGGTGACCGCACCGCCTGGCAGACCATGCTGAAGGGCAACGGCGCGGATCAGGATCTGG
The DNA here is from genome assembly GCA_902518075.1 of Halieaceae bacterium. The sequence goes on from CABYEX010000020.1 coordinate 1,006, forward strand.
AACACATCCGCCAGCAGTTGATGAGCAGTTGCGCGCAGGGGATAGCCGATCTGCAGTTGCAGCATGGCGAGCCGGCATTTGAGCTATTAGAGGACGCCCCGGAGACCCGGATCAGCTACCCGGTGCTGAGCTGGCCCGAGAAGGTGAAGGCACATAATTTCGATAAGCAGGCGGTCGTTGAAGGCACGCTGATGGGAATCAAGGGGCAGTATCTGATGCTCGATACAGGCGTGTTAAACATGCGCAAATTTGGTGGCTACGAAGTCGAAATCGAGGTGGTAGCCTGATGGCGTTACGAGAAGGTTTACCTGCCACGATTTACCGCAAGGACTACACCGCGCCCGAGTTTGCGGTGACCACGGTTGATCTGCTGGTGCAGATCTCTACAGGGCGCACCGAGGTCACAGCAACCCTAGAGATGGTGAGGCAGGGTAGCGGGCAGGGCGGTCTCAGGCTGGATGGAGAGCAGCTGTCACTGCTGTGGGTTGAGCTGGATGGTGAGCGCCTGACCGAGAACGAATACACCGTTGGCGACTCCGATTTGATCGTGGCCTCAGTGCCTGACCGGTTCTCTCTGCGCACCTGCGTAACCATCTGCCCCGAGGAAAATACCTCTTTGGAGGGCTTTTACCGCTCCCAGAGTTCCTATTGCACGCAGTGCGAGGCGGAGGGGTTCAGGAAGATCACCTACTTTCCCGATCGCCCGGATGTGCTGGCGATCTACACCGTCACGCTCGAGGCGGATCGCTCCGAGTGCCCGGTGCTGCTCAGCAACGGCAATAAAGTCAGTGAGGAGGGTCTGGATAACGACCGGCACCGTGTGGTGTGGCACGACCCCTTCCCTAAACCGTCGTATTTGTTCGCCATGGTCGCCGGCGACCTTAAGCCCGTGAGTGATGTCTTTACCACCTGCTCGGGCAAGGTGGTGGATCTGAACATCTGGGTGGAGGAGAAAGATCTCGGTTACTGCGATTACGCCATGAGCGCACTCAAGGCGGCGATGCGGTGGGACGAGCAGGTGTACGGTCTTGAGTACGACCTTGATCTTTACAACATCGTCGCGGTGGATGATTTCAACATGGGTGCGATGGAGAACAAAGGCCTCAACGTGTTCAACACCTCTTGCGTGCTAGCCCACCCCGATATCACCACGGACATGGGTTTTCAGCGCGTCGAGGCGGTCGTGGCCCACGAGTACTTTCACAACTACTCGGGCAACCGGGTCACCTGCCGGGACTGGTTTCAGCTCAGCCTGAAAGAGGGCTTCACGGTCTTTCGTGACAGCGAGTTCTCCGCCGACATGAACTCTCGGGGGGTCAAGCGGGTGGAGGACGCGCTGTTCCTGCGTACCTACCAGTTTGCTGAAGATGCAGGCCCGCTGGCGCATCCCGTGCGCCCGGATGCTTTTGTCGATATCTCGAACTTCTACACCCTCACGGTTTACGAGAAGGGTGCCGAGGTGGTGCGAATGCTACACACGCTGCTCGGGGCCGAGGCATTCCATGCCGGCACCACACTGTATTTCGAACGATTCGACGGGCAGGCGGTGACCTGCGATGACTTTGTGGACTGTCTGGCGGAGGCGTCGGGGCGCGATCTGACGCAGTTCAGGCGCTGGTACGAGCAAGCCGGCACGCCCGAGGTGATCTTCAGTGAGCATTACGACCCCGACACCCGGTGTTATCAATTGACTCTGCAGCAGCACAATCCAACCGCTTCTGCGCATCAGGAAAGCGAGCCGCTGGTCATTCCTGTGGCGACCGGTCTGCTGGTCGATGGCCAGCCCCTTCCTCTAAATAACGGGACCACACGCGTGCTGGAGCTGACCGAGCGTGAGCAGATATTCACCTTTGACGATGTGCCCTCGAAGCCCGTGCTCTCGTGCCTGCGTGGTTTTTCAGCACCGGTCCGCGCCACGGTAGATCATGCCGAGGCGGATTTGTTGACGCTCATGGCCGAGGATGACGACGCCTTTGTCGCCTGGGATGCGGCGCAAACACTGTTAGCGAGGGCGATTGAGGCAGCGGATGCGGCATTGCCTCAGGGATTATTAAAAGCTTGCGAGCAGGTGCTGGTACGGTCCATGGATCCCGCTATGAAGGCACTCACTTTGGCTCTGCCGAGCGAGGAGTACCTTGCGGATCGGGGCGCACAGCGGGGCCTGGTCAATGTCAGCCAGATTCATGATCAGCGACAACAGGTAAAAGCTTCACTGGGTGGTGCTTTGGAGTTGGTCTGGCAGCAGGTGCTGTCTGATAATCCTGCTCCACAAGCCTACGCACCCCACGCCAATGATATTGGTCTGCGGGCGTTGCGACATTTGGGTCAGGATTATTTGCTGGCAGCGAATCCTGCCGCGCACCTCGATCCCGCGCACAGCCTTTATGAGCGTGCGGACAATCTGACGGACCGCCTCGCGGCGTTGCGTTGGATCACCCACAATGAGGAAGTTGAGAAGCGAGAGGCAGTGCTCGCGGACTTCTATTCGCGGTGGCAGCACGAAGCGCTCGTGGTAAATCAGTGGCTGACGGTGCAGGCCACCCGGCCCGATGTGGACTGTGTCGACAGCGTGAGAGCGCTCATGACCCACCCGGCATTCGACTGGCGCAACCCGAACAAATTGCGAGCACTGATTGGCGCCTTTGCCGGTGCCAACCCGATCGCCTTTCATCGCGAGGACGGTGCCGGTTATCGGCTGATGGGTGAGGTGATCGAGCGCCTGCAGGCGAGCAATCCCCAGATTGCGGCCCGCATGCTTGCGCCCATGACGCGCTGGCGCCGTTATGCAGTCGGGCAGGAGGCCATGCGAGGTGAGCTCGAGCGGCTCGCGGCGATCGATCCACTGCCGAAAGATGTATTTGAGGTGGTGACCAAGGCGCTAGGGGAGCCATCCTAGGCATTGAAGCGCGCTTTAGGGCCCATGGTCAGAACCCAAAAAAGTGCTCAGGCAGGGGCCGCTCAAGAGTGTCTCCGTATGGCCTGTCTAAGAGGGATAGAGCGACAAGGCATTGACACCCATACCGTGACCCTGAGGAGCGGGCTCCTCGCGCAGCGTATCGATCAATCCGTCCAGCGCTGACGTCAATTCACCATCACCATACAGCGACCGATCCACAGCTCGTAGGCGCATCGCGAGGGATGCAGTGCTGACGCGAGCAAGTGCTTCCAGTGACGAAAAGCCCCGCTCATGATGGAGGTCCGCCCATTGCAGAATCGCTTTTCTGAGTAGCGCAGCATCTTCCTGTGCTGCGGCCTTTCTGATTTCGACCAACGCTTGTCGGACTGAGCCGGACTTGGCAGTGGCGCCGCCCGGTGTTGGAGAGTGGCCAGTGGCGTTGCGGCGATTCAACCAGAGCAGCATGCCGAGCGCGAGCGACACTAACCAGCCTGTCGCGCTGACGGCCCACAGCCAGGGCGGGAGGGTAGTGCCCGCGGGAGAGGCGCTTGACGCGATAGTCCGGTCATTGGTTTGATCGGCACTCTGGATGGCGGTTACGACGACTGTCCGGGCAGGTAGCGTGGCGAACTCCAGACGGTCTGTTTCGATATTCCACCAAGGCACGCGAATCTCGGGCAGGGTCGAGGTGCCGCCAGATCGTGCTACCAACGCCTCGCTTTGCACGCGTCGGCCCTGCAGTCCTTCAGCCAATTCACTCTGGTCAATCGATTCCTGATCAGGATAAAACCGCAGTTCGGAGATGTTGATGGCGCCTTGAACGCTACTTAGCGGTGGGAGCTGACTACCCTGCAGCCCTTGGGCGGTCAGGGTGAGGGTGCGCGTTGTGGAGGCGCCCACACTCAGCAACGCCGGGTCGATGGACCAGTTTTCTTCGAGCGTGAGCGCTCGGGCGGGTAGCCATACCTCACCAGGGAAGCTGGTGGGCACGCTCTTGACGTCAATTTCCAGTGGCTCGGAAGCCATGCGCAATCTTCTGCCGAGGCGAGCGCCAAGCAGTGAACGCCCCGGCTGCACCTCGCGAGCCGTAAACCCAATGGCCGGAATCCTAAGTGCGCCACTTTTCTGTGGGTATACGGCATACCGAAGTTCCGTGACCAACCAAGTCCGGTTGCCCACGCGTCGCTGAAAAGACCGTCGCTCGAGGTTTTCGACAACGGCATCGGGTATGTCAAAGTTCGAAATCTCGCCGCCATCCAGATTGATTGCCTGCTGAAGGGTCACGGTAAGTATGACCTCGGACTGTACGTAGACGCTGCTGTTATCTACGCTCGCCTCGAAGAGCACCAGTTCATCTCCCGGCGCCACAACTGGCTCGGCGTTCACGCGGATGGCCAGCGGTGTGGTGCTGCGCCCACCTGCGGTGAGTGATGGAATGGTGAGCGTACCTTCGCGCAGGGGGGCCAGCTCCATCTCCAGCGTGCGAGTGACTTGGTTTTGCCCGTTGATGAAGCGCGCATTAGTGGCACTGGAGCGCGACAGAATCTCCCAGTCTCGATTCAACGGTGTGAGATCAATCTCGGCGGGTTGTTCGCCCGCATCGCCCAATAGCGTCAGGCGCAGGGTTTCGCCCATGGCGATAGTGCGCCTATCTGCAGTTGCCGAGAGTTCTGCCCAGGACAGATGGGTCCACAGCGTCATGGCGACGCAGCACGCCCAGACAAAAGGGTTACCAACGAATCGATTCATCAGGTTCCTCACCCTCTCTTAGTCTCTGCATGGTTTGGTACCGGAATTTGCGGCGCAACAAGCCGCCTGGATCATCCGGTACCCGGCGCAACCACTGCTCTAGTGCCTGTTGCTCTTCCAGCGCTTCGTCAAACTTGGCCATCTGTTCCTGAGTCGCGGCCTCCAGCGCCTCGGAATTCATCTCCTGCGCGTCAGCCATGGTGGGATCCTGCTGACCCTGCTCCTGCTCTTGTTCAGATTCAGACTGGTCATTCTGACCGCTCTCGCTCTCGTCGCTGCTTTCGCCGTCGCTTTGTTCTTGCTCTCCCTCATCTGAGGTGTCCGAGCTGTTGTCGCCCTGGGACTCGCTGTCGTTGTCCTCTTGGGACTGATCGCCTTCCTGATTTTCCTGATCATGCTGTTGCTCTTGCTGATCGAGTAGCGACTGGATGAAACCGCGATTCGCGATGGCGTCCTCGGCGTCGGGAGCAAGGTTCAGACTTTCCTCATAGGCACTGAGCGCACCGCGAAGATCTCCCTGCAGCGCCAGCGAGTTGCCGAGGTTGTAGAGGTTGTCCGCCGTTGTCTCGCCGGCGAAACTCTTCGCCGCTTGATCGTAGCTGCCGGCCTCGTACTCCGCGACGCCCCGCCAGTTGGTGTCGGCGAACGCACGCGCCGCATCTGACGCCTCGCCGGCGCTCAGGTGACGTGCGCCTTGCTGGTCAGGGGTGAGCCACAGGTCATCCCAGCCCGCTGCCTCCGGAGGAGGCGCGTGGGTCAGCAGCATGAGCGCGATACTCGCCACAACGCCTTTGCGAAAGGAGGGAAGGAGTAACAATGCCACCAACGCCGCGAGCCAGAAACCCTGGTCCTGCCAGGCGTCCGTTTGCCGATCGAGATCCAATTCGCCCTCTGTTGCGAGAGCATCGCGCTGGGTCAACGATTCAATATCCTGCTCATCGAGCCGAACCTCCTCATAGGGCGCGTCCAATTCCTGCGCGATGGTGGCAAGTTGATCGAGATCGAGCGTAGGAATCACTATCTCGCCCGCGTTGTCTTTCAAAAAGCCCCCGTTGGGGAGCGGGATAGGCGCGCCGGTGGCGGTGCCGATGCCAAGAATGGCAAGGCTGGCACCGCTGTCTTCGAGCGCTGATTGGACCCGGTTGCTCTCAAACCCTGGCAGCCCATCGGTCATCAACAAAATATGCCCGCCTTGCGCGCCTGCAGTCAGTAGCAACTCAGCTGCGAGTTCCACTGCGCTGGTGGCATCAGCACCCGGCAGGGGCATGATGGCGGGGGAGAGCGCCGGCATGAGATTGGCGATGGTGCGGGTGTCGTCTGTCAGCGGCGTGACGACGTGGGCGTCACCGGCGAACACGACTAGACCGGTCACGCCTTCTTGCCGAGTATCCAGCAGATCCAGTATTTTCTGTCGCGCGCGCTGCACACGGCTTGGCTGGACATCAGCGGCTAACATCGAGGCGCTGAGATCCAGGACGATGACCAGCGCATCTGCCCGTTTGATCACCGGCAGCTCCACGCGCTGCAGACTCGGTCCGGCTGCGCCCAGCGTCACGAGTGCCAGCAGAAGGGTCGGTATCCAGATGCGCGAGCGCTGCGCTTTACCGCGCTGATCCGGCAGCAAGTAAGGAAGTAGCTCAGCGTCGATGACCTTGGTCCAGTCACCCTGATGCACGCGGCGGTACCACAGCGCCAATGCAACCAGCGGGCAGGCGAGCAGAGCCCAGAGCAGGTCCGGGCGAAGCAAATGAAATCCGTCAATCATCGTGCTCACCCATAGCGCGGCCTCATGCCCAGACGACTAAGCCAACGGCTACGCAGCAACGCCAACAGGCTCGCCAAGGTCAGGGCGGCCAGCAACGGTATCCAGCTCAGGGCGCGTTTGGGGCGGAAAGTGCTGGCCTCCTGCTCGACCGGCTCCAGTTCATCGAGCAGTGCGTAGACCGCCTCCAGCTCTGCCGGCGAGGTCGCCCGGAAGTAGCGACCGCCTGTTGCCTCCGCTACTGCATTGAGCATGGCTTCATCGACTTCACTGCGGCCGTTGACCGTACGCCCCAAATTGCGGCTGATGCCGATCGTATAAATCTTGACGTCGAGTTGTGCCGCGAGTGCCGCTGCTTCCATGGGATCGACGGTGCTGGCAGTGTCCTGACCGTCGGTTAGCAGAATGAAGATGCGCGATGATGCCGGTCTCTCCCGTAGCCGCTTGATCGCCAGACCCAGCGCGTCGCCGATGGCGGTATCTTCGCCCGCGAAGCCCAGCTGCGCCTCGTCGATGAAACGCGTCACGGTGCTCAGGTCGAAAGTGAGGGGCGCCTGTAAATAGGCGCGCGTGCCGAACAAGATCAGGCCGACGCGATCACCTTGGCGCCGCTCGGTAAAATCGGCGGCGATTGCCTTGACCGCGGTGATGCGCGGGACCAGACGATTGCCCACCTGCATGTCTTCAATCTGCATGCTGCCAGAGAGATCCAGGCCCAGCATTAGATCGCGACCGGTATTGGGCAGTTCAATGGGCTCGCCAATCCATTGGGGCCTCGCGGTGGCGACGATCAGCATCATCCACGTGAGCCACAGCAGCCACCAATAGCCGCGCCCCGACTTCATGCTGCGACCGGCACCGGCCAGACCGCGCCATCTTGCCGCAAAGGGTGCGCGTAGTGCCGAAGGTTGCAGAGACTCTCCCTTGCTGAACCGATGGATCAGCCAAGGCAGGGGAGCTACCGCGAAGACCCAGGGCCACAGCCACTCAAGCATGAGTCACCTCGTGCTGACGGATCCATTGTTCAGCGGCATCAAACAGATGGCTGGTGACCGGCGAGGGCTCGCGCTGATAGAGTGTGTCGAGTTCAGCAAAGGCATCCGACGCGACCTTGGGGCAGCTCGATGCGAGAAACTGCTGCCACGCTGTCCCGTGGAGCCCCGCGACCTGTTCGTGAGGATAGGCCTTCAGGGCCGCAGCCTTGAGAAGCCAATTGAGTTCGTCCTGCCCTGCCTCCCTTGAGCGGAGCTCATCGAGTGTTGCCAGCGCAATCCGTCGGTAGGCCGTCCTCAGACGCCGCTTTCGGAGCCACAGAACCAGCCCTATCAGTAAAGCCACGCTCAGTGCCACAACGATCCACCACCCGGGCGCCAGCGGCCACCAGCCGATGGCAGCGGGTTCTCGCAGCGGCGCGAGTTGCGACAGCATCATCTCCGGATTCATCGTGGGGGAAATACCGTTAGTAACTGTTTTAGCGGATCTTGATGCGTCTGCACTGGCAACAGCGGGATGCGGAGCTCCCGGAGACGTTTGGTCAGCTGCGCGAGACGGTTCTGATGGTCCGCCTCGTACGCCTCCCGAGCGCCGGTCACGCTGGTGTCCAGCTGGGAGTGCGTGACGCCATCGGTCACCGCATAAAAACCTGCTTGAGGGAGGCTGGCCTCCAGCGTATCTCCTACTGCAACGGCCACGATCTGTGTTTTACGCGCCAAGCGCCTCAGGGGCGCCAGATGTTCCTCCTCGAAGAGGTCGTGGAAGTCACTGATCAAAAAGATCCGCGTCCCGGCGCGCGCGATTCGCTCCAGTGGCTCCAGCAGATCGCCGAGGCTTCTTGTGACCGACCCATCTGCGGCAGGGAGCCCCTCGGCCACCAAATCTTTGATCATATTCAACACCGCATGCTGGCTTCGCTTGGGGCGCGTGTCGTGCAGCAGTTCGTCCCCCAGTACCGCGCCGCCGATACGCTCGCCGGCCTGCAGACCGGACCACAGCGCCAGAGCGCCCACGTGGGCCGCCATCACCGATTTGAAACAGCGGCTGGCACCAAACTTCATGGGGGAGCGCTGATCCACTGCCACCAAAATGGGCTGTTCCCTGTCTTCGTGAAAGAGCTTGGTGTGGGGAGTACCCGAGCGCGCCGTGACGCGCCAGTCGATCGCGCGAACGTCGTCTCCGGCTGCATAGGCGCGTACCTCGTCAAATTCGACGCCTCGGCCTCGTTGGCGCGAGCGGCGCATGCCCGCGAGGTTGGCGAGCGCACGGGTCTGCCCGGTGACATCGATGAACCGGGCCGCGAATCGAGTGGCGATCAGGCCCTCCGCGGTTACAACGGCACCGCGAGGCCGGGTCATCGCTTTGCTACTGTCTTTGTCAGGCAACGGGGATGCGCTCGATCAATCGCTCGATAATCTGGTCGCTCGTGACGCCTGCTGCTTCGGCTTCGAATGACACGATGAGCCGGTGCCGCAGGCAGTCGAGCGCAACGGCTTGCACATCGTCAGGGCTGACGTAATCGCGCCCTGCAATCCACGCGTTGGCGCGGGCACAGCGATCCAGCGCGATGGTCGCTCGCGGGCTGGCCCCGTATTCGAGCCAGCCGGCCAGCTCACTGTCGTAGTGGTCTGGTTCGCGTGTGCCGACGATCAGCTGGATGATGTATTCCTCTACGGCCGGCGCCATATGGATGTCCAGCACCGCTTTACGCGCTGAGAAAATATCAGCTTGCGAGACGATGCCCTCGGGTCGGCTGTGGGTGCCACCGGCTTCACTGCGCGCCAAACGCAGAATGGCCTGCTCCGCCCCCGCATCCGGGTAGGACACGCGGACATGCATGAGAAATCGATCCAGCTGTGCTTCGGGGAGTGGGTAAGTGCCCTCCTGCTCGATCGGGTTCTGGGTCGCCATCACCAGAAACAGCACCGGTAGCTCATAGGTTTGACTGCCAATGCTTACCTGACGTTCGGCCATGGCTTCCAGCAGTGCAGATTGCACTTTGGCAGGGGCGCGATTGATCTCGTCGGCCAGCACCAGGTTATTGAAGACAGGGCCTTGTTGAAACTCGAACGCGCCTGTTTGCGGACGGAAGATGTCGGTACCCGTGATGTCGCCGGGCAGTAGATCAGGCGTGAACTGGATGCGGTGAAAACTGCCTTCAATCCCCTCGGCCATCTCTTTGATCGCCCGGGTTTTGGCCAGACCGGGTGCGCCCTCGACCAGTAGATGTCCGTTGGCCAGCAGTGCCAGCATCAGCTTGTGAATCAGATCTTGCTGGCCAACAATTTGTTGTCCCAGCCAGTTTTCGAGGTTCGCGAGGAGTTGGTAATTCACGGATCAGACCTTCGTTACTGCGGTGTCAGAAATAGCGTCCTTTCTGACCATTGCAAGGCCCGAACGTTAAAAAAACCCCTGTTGGTTTCAGGGTGCTCAGGCGAGTGGTCAGAAACCTGACAATTTATAGCATGTCAGCGCGTCTGTGAGGCCCTCTCGCCAGTCGTTTCGTCCCTCTCGCCAGCCTTCCAACCACTTGATACGCGCTAAACCCGTTAAAAAGGGGCAGTTTTCCTTGGAGCGGCCGGCGAGGCCGAGTTGATAGCCTTTGTCAAAGGCGCGTTGGATACGATCTCGCTTGAGTCTTTTCATTGGCTCTCCCTTTGCTGGCGGTGTCCGCCAAATGCAGGGAGAGGGGTGTCTCCCAGCACATCATTGCTCAGCCTCACTATGGTGAGGGGTCCGGGAAAGGGTTGGCGGCCAGCATTGTCATGACATGACACCCAGTGCACTTCAGTCGCAGGATAATCCGTTGTCCCCCCAAGTGCGCTGCCCGCATCTGATTGGAGGCATGCTATTGCTGTCGCCGGGAAAGTGGCTCGGTTATGACATTAGCGCGGCGCTGAGCCGTTGTCGAAAACTCTTTTTTTATCAGCATCGATTGCCTTCAGTCGCCCAGGGCATAAGGCAATGTTCACGGGGCTTTCGGCGACCCCATATCGTCGAGGGCCGATGATAGTGGGCCGCATTTTTTTTCGGGATGGTGAGCGCACTGTCGTTTGCTCTGAACCTACGCAGCAAGGCTATGGCGGCACGAGGGGCGAAAGGAGCGAGAGAGGGGCGAGAAAGAGGTGATTTTCCCTGACCCCAGTGATCCAGGCACACCATCGGGGCGTAATTTCTGCGACTGGATGATCGACTCTCCAGTTAAGCCATCTTCCCCCAGGTGGCGAATTCTTGCCCCGGCCTTTGGCCGGGGTTTTTTTTAGAGGCGTGTTATGCAGAATCGCACCGTGATGCTGGGACTAGGTTACGCCGGCTTGCTGCCTTTTTATGGCTTTTTGGCAGGCGCGTGGTTGCTCTCGGATTGGCCGCGAGCCGTGTCCGTTCAGGGGTTTGTCATCTACTCGCTGGCTATTCTGTGCTTTCTCGGAGGCTCGCTTTGGGGCCGGGTCCAATCCGTTGAGGAGCCACTGATGACGCGACTGTTCATCAGTAACGGCGTCGTACTGTTCGCGGTGGCAGCGGTTTTAACGGCCAAGGCGTGGCTGGCTACGGTGGCCTTGATGGGGGGGTATCTGGCGCTACTTTGGTACGAACGTGGCGCGGAGAACCTACCCATATGGTACGCGGCTATGCGCCGAAACTTGACGCTGGGTGTGGTGCTGGCCCACGGCTTATTCTTCGCACACCAGTCACTTCAATCCCAGATTTAGGGTGAAATTGAAGCAGGCAGGTCCGCATCCTTGAGCCAAGCGGCGTCGACTGGGATGGGTCGTGCGCCCACTTTGTCCAGTAGTCCGGTGATTTTCCGGCCTCCGCCATCAAAAAAAGCTTCGCAGTCTGCCAGCGTGTCGACATGCAGCCTTAAGCAGGGAGAATGCCGACCCTCCGTGTCGGTCAAAAAAATGGCCGTGTCATCTTCCTGCCACTCGCTTTCGAGCGTGGTGATGACCTGCTCCGGCGCGCCGATCAAATCAACAGGTAGTAGCATTAGTGTGGGATAGACGGCTGCAGATAGCAGAGCAGTGATGCCCGCACAGGGTCCCTGGTTGGCAACTAACTCGCACAGTATCCGATCAGCAAAATGCTGATAGAAATAGGGGTGACCGCGGCAGCAGATCAGGACCTCACCCGCGCCTTGCGGGCGCGGCGTTGCGATCCCGGCGACCAGCGGGCGCCCCTGATGCGCTATGAGGCCTTTGTCACGGCCGCCCCAGCGAGCGCCCTGACCGCCCGCCAAAATACCCAAGCTGTAAGCCCGAGCTGCATTCAAACTTCAGTCCCTCTATGGGATCATCGACGCTTAGTCTGACTATAGCTCATGCCGCCTATGTCGCGTGTTCTGGCACTCGATACCTCCACTCATACCTGTACGCTCGCCCTGTATGACGAGGGCGAGCTGTACGGTTGCCATGAAATTGTGGCGCGTGCCCACAACCGTCATATTCTGGGCATGTTGTCAGCGATTTTGGACGGCAGGGCGCTGGCCGATGCTGTCGATGTCATTGCCTGCGGGGTGGGGCCGGGGTCGTTCACGGGTTTGCGCGTCGCAGTGAGTGTGGCGCAGGGATTAGCCTGGTCTCAGGCGCTACCGGTACACGGATTCTGCTCCCTGACCGCTCAGGCGTATGCCGCGGCGCATCATGGCTTTTTGCAGGACGGTGACCGTGTGCTCTCGACCATCGACGCCCAGATCGATGAATTCTATGGGCTCTGGGGTGGGTGGCGAGAGGGTGCTTTCGTCGCCGATGGTGGCGCATTTGTGGGCGCGCCGGAGGACTTGCTTGCTGAGTCGTCGCGTCCGGCGATGGTAGTGATCGGATCCGGGGCGCGGTATCAAGAGCGCATGCCTGACGACCTCACGTCTGCGGCCCAGTGGCTGCCTGAGGTGACACCGGACGCCCGTGTCATGGCCGAGCTCTTGGGTGGGGGCGCGCTACCTCTGCAGCCCGAGCCTGCCCACGCGTTGTCGCCGCAGTATGTTCAGCGCGACATTGGTTGGAAGAAATTATCGGAGCAGGGCCGCCGTGACTGATTGGGTCCAAGTGTTGGTGTTGGCCCTGATTCAAGGCATCACCGAATTTCTGCCGGTATCTAGCTCTGCGCACCTGATTTTGCCGGCGCAGATATGGGGCTGGATCGATCAGGGCCTGCTGTTTGACGTAGCTGTGCATGCGGGCACCTTGTGCGCGGTGCTCTGGTACTTCCGCGACAAGATGATCAACTTGGCAAAGAGCATCTTGCCGGGTGGCCCGCGGGATCAATCGGAACTGTGGGCTCTGGTGGTGGCGACTGTGCCCGTGGTGTTGGCGGGCTTGCTGTTCAAGGGTGTGATCGCCACCGATGCGCGGGCTGCTAATGTGATTATCGTGACCACGCTTCTGTTCGGCGTCTTGCTGGGCCTTGCTGACCGATTCTCCCGGCGCGGCGCAAAACACACTGGCTCCGTAACGCTCCGCGACGCGCTTCTGATCGGATTGGCACAGGTGTTTGCCCTGATCCCCGGTACATCGCGATCCGGCGTGACCATCACGGCCGCCTTGTTTCTGGGTTACCATCCGGCCGCCGCGACCCGCTTCTCGTTGTTACTGAGTGTGCCGGTGATTGGCGGCGCCGTGGTGCTGATGCTCGCGACCATGGGGTCAGGCGAGTCATCGCTTTCCGGGGGGGCGGCGTTCGTCGCTTTCGCGCTCTCGGCGATATTTGCTTATGCCACGATCAAAGCCTTTATGTATTGGGTAGAGCGAATCGGGCTAATGCCTTTTGTGCTGTATCGATTGGCTTTGGGAGGGTTATTGTGGGTGTGGATCATTCAGGGTTAACAACATGACGCAGATCGAAGCACTGCTCGGATTTCTCGGCGAGGCGGTCACGCCCTTTCATGCTGTGGCGGCAATGTCGCTTCGACTTCAGGATGCCGGGTTTGAGGAGGTTCAACGGTTCGACCCTGCGGCCATGACCGCCGGCCGCGGCTATTACATGACCCGACAGGGCAGTTCGCTGATCGCAGTGCGGGCGGGGCAAGGCCGCTTGGATGCGGGGCTAAGGCTCGTCGGCGCTCATACCGACAGCCCGAACCTCTCAGTAAAGCCCAACCCTGTGAAAGGTCGCGATGGCTGTGTGCAGTTGGGGGTCGACGTCTATGGCGGTGCGCTACTCAACCCCTGGTTTGACCGCGATCTCGCCATAGCGGGTCGCGTGACGCTGCTGAGCGCGTCGGGAGAGCTGTGTTCCACGCTATTTGATTCGGCCCGCCCGGTCGCAGTCGTGCCCAGTCTGGCGATTCATCTTGACCGGGACGCCAATAAACAGCGCAGCATCAACCCTCAGAAAGATGTGGTGCCGTTGGTCATGCTGGGGGATCCCCAGCAGTTCGATTTCAAGGTGTGGCTGGCTGAGACCCTCACCGCTCAGGATACCCAGTGGCAGGATGCGCGGGTGATGGACTACGAGTTGTCTCTGTATGACGTTCAGGCACCCGCTGTCGCGGGTATGGATGAGTCCTGGATCACCTCCGCCCGACTGGACAACCTGCTGAGTTGTTTCGCGGGCCTCAGCGCGCTGATCGATGCCGACGATGCCGAGTGGTCGATGCTGGTGTCAACCGATCATGAGGAGGTGGGGAGCGCCTCAACAGTGGGGGCGCAGGGGCCCATGCTTATGGATGCGCTGACCGCGCTGGTGCCCGAGCCTCAAGACAACCAGCAGCTACGCACGGATTCCTGGATGCTCTCGGTGGACAACGCGCATGCGGTGCATCCCAACTATGCGGACAAGCACGACGACCAGCACAGCCCACGATTGGGTGGCGGACCTGTGATCAAAATTAATCGCAATCAGCGTTACGCAACGGACAGCGAGGGCGCGGCGCGACTGAGGCTATTGGCTGAACGGGCCGAGGTAGATGTGCAGGCATTTGTGATGCGCGCCGACTTGGCCTGCGGCAGCACGATTGGCCCCATTACCGCGACCGAGACAGGCATTGCCACCACGGATCTGGGCGTGCCGACCCTGGCCATGCACTCGATTCGCGAGCTGGCCTGTGCGGCGGATATTCCGCAGCTGGTGTCGCTACTCACGGCGTTCTACCGGCGTCTGGTCTGAAGGAAGTGAGGACATCATGAGTTCAACTCGGGTACTGACGGGCATCACGACAACCGGTACGCCGCATCTGGGCAACTATGTCGGCGCGATCCGTCCTGCCATCGCTGCCTCCAGAGATCCATCGGTGGATGCCTATCTGTTTCTTGCCGACTACCACGCGCTGATCAAAAATCAGAATCCCGATGAGGTGGCGCAATCCAGCCGCGAGATCGCGGCAACCTGGTTGGCGCTGGGTCTCGACCCGGAGAAGACCTATTTCTATCGCCAGTCGGATATCCCGGAGATCACCGAGTTGAGCTGGGTACTGACCTGTTCAGCGGCAAAAGGTCTAATGAATCGGGCGCACGCCTACAAAGCCGCTGTGCAGGCCAATGAGGAGTCCGGCGAGGATCCGGACTTTGGGATCACCATGGGGTTGTTTTCTTATCCCATCCTGATGGCCGCTGATATTTTGATTTTCAACGCACATCAGGTGCCGGTGGGTCGCGATCAAATTCAGCATGTTGAGATGGCGCGGGACATTGCGCAGCGGTTTAACCATCACTATGGCGAGACATTCACCTTGCCCGAGGCGGTGGTGGATGACCATGTCGCGGTCTTGCAGGGTCTGGATGGACGCAAGATGAGTAAGAGCTACGGCAATACCATTCCTCTGTTTGGTGCACCCAAGCAGCTGCAAAAAGGGATCAACAAGATCAAGACCAACTTGCTGGAGCCCGGTGAGCCGAAAGACCCCGATGACTCAACGGTGTTTCAGGTGTGGTGTGCGTTTGCGGACGAGGCTGAGCGGGCGCAAATGCGACACGCCTATGTCGATGGCATTGCCTGGGGTGAGGCCAAAAAACTGCTGTTTGAGCGGGTCAATGACGAGTTGGCGCCTGCGCGGGAGATCTACGATCGCCTGATGGCGAATCCCGAGGAGGTTGAAGCCATCCTCAAGCAGGGCGCCGAGCGCCTTAGGCCGCAAAGTACTGCGCTACTGGAAAAAGTGCGCCACGCCGTCGGCCTGCGCGCCTACCGCTAAAGTTAGAGCGCCAGCGAGACACCCAGCACGAAGCTGCGGGGCTCCCCTACGAAATACCGGTAGCTACCAAAGCCGTAGTCGGCGCGCTCTGCGTACCCCTTATTCATCAGGTTAGTTGCGACCAGCGTCAGGGTGACGTTGGGAGTCACCGCCCACGATCCTCTCAGGTTCAGCAATTCGTGGCCGTCGTACTCATGCTGGTTGTTGGGGTCCAGCCAGTACTTGGCTACCCATAGCCACTCAAGCTCAGCCGTGAGCGCGGGGCCAACCTGTGAGAAGTCCGCAAGCAGCTGCACCGAGCCAAAGTGCTTTGGCGCGGTGTCCATCTCGTTACCTTCGATACTGCCTCGGGATCCCAGCAATTGAATATCGCTGTCGTAACGGTGCCGGGCATAGCTACCGTTTGCCTTCAATGACCAAACGTTGGAGAACTGCCAGTTCAGGCTCGCTTCGACGCCGCGGTGCGTCGTCTCGGCGCCCGAGACGTTGTAGCGATCCCGGTCCTGGAAAATAACATCCTCTTTATCCATCCAGTAGGCGGCGATGTCGTAGCCGAATCGCTCATGGCTTCCGCGGATACCTATTTCAACACTGTTGAGTGACTCGGAGTCGATGTTCGCCACGGTTTGTCCTGACTGTAGGCGGTAAAGCTCCGTCGTCTGCGGTGCGCGAAAGCCCCGTGCCAGGCGTGTGAATACCGTGGTCTGTTCGCCGTGGCGGCTGAGCGCTACGTTGCCTGTCCAGTCGCTATAGCTATCTTTGCGGCTTGCTGAGCGGTAAAAGCGGCAGGCACTGGCGTTCGGCGCGCAGGCAGGGCCTGCATCGGTCAGGTTGTCGTAGTCATAGCGGGTCTCTTCCAAACGCAGGCCGCCATCAAGCCGCCAGCGATCTGACAACTCCCAGGTCACATTCGTAAACCCGGCCAGCGTGTCGGCATCGACCTCGTAGTCGTAGTGCACTCCGTTGGGTTGGTTGGGGCTGAAAAACGCCTCTTGTACTTCCAGCAAGGCGCCCTCTGTGTGATCGATATCGACGCCGGCCAGCCACGTCAGCCTGTCGCGCTGTCCGCGGGCGACGGCTTGCAGGCCAAGGCTATGGTGACGATTGCTCTCGGTCGCCTTCCAGGGCAGGTAATGTTGCAGGAAGGTCATACTGTTACTGCGCCAGTAGGGCCGGAGGGTGACCTCTGCATTGGTGCCCCAGTCGCGCGTGAATCCCAGATATCCACGAGCCGTCCAGGCATCGCGATAGGCCTCAGGATTGGGGTTTTCCTCCCGGGCATCGTCATCCTCGTAGGCCTCAAAGCCCCGGATATAGCCAGCGGTTTCCTGATTGAGGTTGCTGCCCTCGAGTAAGCCCTCAACTCGCCAGTCCTGCCAGTCGTGATCGATGCGCAGCGTCGCTTTTTGCTGGTCGTATCCCGAGGCATCCTGATAGCCCCCGTATGCTGTGGTCTGGGCCGATAGCGCCAAGCTGCCGAAGGCGGCGCTCCCCGCGAGTCGGTAGTAATCCCGGGAGCCTGCTTCGACTTTGATCTGGTCCGGCGTGTCGCTGACGCTACGGCTCAAGACATTGATGATCCCGTGCTGCGCGTTCGAGCCAAAGACCACGGTGGCAGGTCCTTTCAGTATTTCCAGCTTGCCCGCTTGCAGTAAGTTCGCATCGAACAGCTGATTCACGTTGCAAAATCCGGGGGATCTCAGGCTAATGCCGTCTTGCGCGGTCATGAACGCGCCGCAGCTGCCGGCGCCGGTTAGCACAGGTGAGCGCAGGGAGATCAGGGATTCCTGACCGTTACCGCGGCTGACCCAGGCTCCCGCAACGCGATTGAAGACCTGATTGCTGTGCTGCGGCGCAATACGATCGATGGTCGAATTGTTTAGTGCTGACCAGGCAAGGGGCAGTGTGAGCGCCGTATCGGGGGTGCGGGACGCCGTGACGATGACGGTTTCCAGTGCGGTGTCCTCGTCGGCCGCCTGTGCCTGTGCGGTCTGCTGCAGTGCAAAGCAACCCAGAAGTGCAACGGGGAACACTGTTCTTGCGTTGGCCATTAGACGACGCATCGTCGAGTGATACAGCATTGATTGAGTCCTTATCGCTGGAGTCGTTGCCACAGCCCGTGACAATCGAGCGCATTTTGGGCAAAACTGCTAGTGAAGCCAAGCGCCCAGAGATTAAGCCTTGAGTTCAGAGGTCTTCGCCGTCAACGATTCGTTGCCTATCCGCACCAGCGAGCCGGTGCACTCGGGCAAGGTCCGTTCCGTTTACTGGCTGTCTGCGGAGGATAGCGCGCGGCTCATTGGGGAGCGTCAGTATCCGGCGGCGCCTGACGCGCAGCTTGCTCTGATGGTTATCAGCGACCGTATTTCGGCGTTTGACTGTATTTGGCGCGGGGAGGACGGACTCGCCGGGGTGCCGGGCAAAGGCGCCGCACTCAATGCCATCTCTCAGTTCTGGTTCACCGAGTTCAGTCGCGCGGGGCTCGCCCGCAGCCATATTCTCGAGGTGCCGCATCCCTTGGTTTGGGTGGTGCAGCGAGCAGAGCCCGTCATGATCGAGGCTATCGGCCGGCGCTTTATTACCGGCTCGATGTGGCGCGCCTATGAACGGGGCGTACGCGAATTTTGCGGTATCGAGTTAGCCGAGGGGCTTCACCGGGATCAACGTTTGAGCGAGACGCTGGTGACGCCCTCTACCAAGGGGGTGATGCGGGGTCTGCCCGGGATTCCGGAGGCTGATGACACCAATGTCTCCCGCGCCCAATTGGAAGCGCATTGGCAGGCCTTTGGTTTTCGCGCCAAAGGCGACGTAGCGCGTTATGAAGTGTTACTCCGAGAGGGTGTCGATCTGATCGGCCGACATCTCACGCCGCTCGATTTGATGCTGGTCGACACCAAATTCGAGTTTGGCTACGCGCGGGACGCCGATGGGGAGGAAAGCCTCATCTACA
The DNA here is from genome assembly GCA_902518075.1 of Halieaceae bacterium. Next base: position 19,481 of record CABYEX010000020.1, read on the forward strand.
TGGACGAGGTTGGAACACCGGATTCTTCCCGCATCTGGGATGCGGTGGCGTATCGCGGCGGCAGTGTGGTCGAAAAGAGCAAGGAAGAATTCCGTCAGGCGCTGCTGAGACATGTGAATGACCCTGATCTTCTGCTCGACCATCAGCGCTTTGAGGAGCGCAAGCGGTATGCCATTGAGCATGCGCTCCCCGCAGTCATGCTCCACACCCTGTCGGAGAATTATCGCTCGGTGGCCGAGCGCATCACAGAGCGTCCTTTGGAGGTTCCTGACCGCCCGCTCGAGAGTATGATGACGGTGCTGGGAGACGAACTGGGCTTGGCTCGGTAACTAGAATTTAGGAGAGAGAAGCCATGCCGATTTTTCAATTGACCGAATCGCTGTCCGTTGCGGCGCAGGTCAGCCCGCAAGATATTCCCAATTTGGCGGCACAGGGCTTCTCCGTCGTGGTTTGTAACCGCCCGGACGGCGAGGTGCCGGGCCAAGCGACCATGGACGAGATTGAGGCGGCCTGTAACGCCGCCGATCTGCTCTTCGTTCGTTACCCGGTCGATGCAACGAATTTTCCGGGCCCGGATATCGAGGGACTGGGCACCTTGTTTGATGACCCGGGTCAGTCGGTGCTGGCCTATTGTCGAACGGGCACCCGTTGCGCCAACTTGTGGGTCACCTCACAGACCGGTGACGCACAGTCAGCGGCGTTCCAAATAGCCCGAAATATTGGTTTCGATCTGAGTATGGTTCGCGCCTGAGAGGGCTTCGACAGACCTTCCCTGCTGCCTACTGAGCGATGATGAGTTTGCCTGGAACAGCGTCGACGACGCGCCCTGGAAACGGTTTATTTCAGTGCGGTGAGCAGTGCTTCCAGTGCCAGCTCCGCATCCGCACCCCAGTCTCCTCTACCCAGCTCTGTGACGAGCACTGCCTGATCTGAGACGGGGACATGTTCAGGATGGTGCGCCTCCGCAATGGTGGCGTAAGGCATTAGCGCTTCGGGATCCGAGCCTGAATCAAGGCGATAGAGTCGCACCGACAGCAGGTCTCCCCGCTTAACGGTTTGTCTTGTGAGTGCGATAAACGCGTCACCGCAGGGCACGCTGGCCTCAGCAATGATTTCCCGAGAGAGGTGCTGCCCGGCCTGCGCGAGGGTGCTGCCAATGCTATCTCCCTGACGGATCAGGGCATCAGCTTCGGCAAGTATCGCAGATGTGGGACTAGCGAAGCGCGTGACGGCCAACGTGCGGCAGATATCCGCGCCGTCGTGGCGGCTACAGAGGCTGGCCAGACGCGTCGCGGCATCCTGGTGAAGCACCTGCACGTGATAACTGCCAAAACGGGCTTTGATGCGTTCGCTATTCACTAAATGGTGTGTCCCTTTGACGGCTGCGATGCCCGTTTAAGCGAGCAGGCTGATCCTTGTCGCAGCGCGGTGGGACACTAACCTGACTCTCTGGAATCTGCAATGACTCAACGTCTTGATGGCGATTTTCTGAGTTATGATTTCGTTCCCGACGCCCAAAACGCACCGTGCCCCCAATCGGTCCAAAACCCTGTTGTGGGCCCTGAGCGTTTTTCGTGATGAGAGAGCCTTTCATGAACCTTTTACAACGCATTGCCATTGCTTTAACCCTTTTTCTGACTGTTGTCGCACCGGCCTCGCTAGCCAATGAGGCGCTGGAGGCCGAGGTCAAGGCGGTTTACGACACCAAACTCAAAGAGCTGTTTCTGTACTTCCACCAAAACCCTGAGCTCTCGACCATGGAGCACAAGACGTCGGCCAGATTGGCCTATGAGCTAACAGCGCTGGGCTACAACGTGCACCGCAATGTTGGCGGCACGGGGATCGTCGCGCTCCTTGAAAACGGTGAGGGACCTTTGGTGATGTTCAGGGCCGATATGGACGGCTTACCGGTGGAAGAAAAATCGGGGCTTGCGTATGCGTCGCGGGCAAAACAGACTGACCCCAACGGCAACGAAGTGTTTGTCATGCATGCCTGTGGCCACGACGTACACATCACCAGTTTGGTCGGAACCGCACAGTTGATGGCAGAGAAGCGTGATCAGTGGCAGGGCACGCTGATGCTGATTGGTCAGCCGGCAGAGGAGCGCGTGCTGGGTGCCGCAGCGATGCGGGCCGATAACCTGTGGCAGCGGTTTGGTCAGCCAGATTACGCGATGGCGTTCCACGTCACCTCGGCCATGCCAACGGGTATGATCGGCGCATCGACCGATTCACCGTATTCCGGCGCGGATACAGTCGATATCTACATCACCGGCGTGGGGGCGCACGGCGCCTCGCCACATCGCGGGGTCGACCCAATTGTCTTGGGCTCGCAGATTGTCATGGGATTGCAGACGGTGGTAAGCCGGACATTGCCGCCGAGGCGACCCGGGGTCATTACCGTGGGCGCTTTCCACAGTGGCACCAAACACAACATTATTTCTGACGCGGCGCACCTGCAGCTGACTGTGCGCAGCGAGTCTCCCGAAGACCGCGCCCTGCTACTCGATGGTATTCGCCGCGTCGCTGAAAACATGGGCCGGGTTGCAGGCTTGCCAGACGAGCTCCTGCCCGAGGTGGTGGTGTCTGAGGAGAGCGTGCCGCCGACGTTGAACGACAAGGAGCTCGCCGAGCGCTTGATGGCGCTGTGGAATGGGCACTTTGGTGAAGGGGTGCTGTTCTCAGGTGAACGACTGGGGATGGGGGCCGAAGATTTCCCCATTTTTACGATCAACCCCTATATCCCCAGCCTTTACTTTGCAGTGGGCGGCACCCCGCCTGAAGACTTCGCTCGCGAGAGAGCAGGCGGCCCGCCTGTGCCCTCGCATCACTCGCCGCTGTTCAAAATTGAGCCCGATGCCTCGGTCACGCTGGGGGTTGAGGCTTCTGTGACAGCCTTGCTCGACCTGCTGGGGTCGTGACCCAACCCACTTCTCCAGACCTTACCGCGCGCTACCCGGTCTGGGACCGGGCGGTTCGCGCGTTCCATTGGTATTTACCAATTGCCATCGGGGTGATGTGGTGGAGTGGCGAGCAAGGCCGGATGGATATTCATGAGAAGGTGGGCTACAGCCTGCTCTGTCTGGTGGCGACTCGCATCATCTGGGGTTTTGTCGGTAGCGAGGCGGCGCGGTTCCGTGCGTTTTTATTTGCGCCGCGCACTGTGCTGAATTACCTGACAACGGGTGGGCAGTATGCGGGCCACAACCCCCTGGGCGGTCTGTCGGTCACGGTGTTGCTGTTGCTATTGCTGGCGCAAGCGGGTTCCGGCGTCTTCAGCCGGGATGATTTGCTGTTCGAGGGTCCGTTCTCTTACTGGGCGGGCGACTTGTCAGGCACCCTCACCGAGTGGCACAAAACTAACTGGCTGCTACTGCAGGGACTAATCGCGCTGCACTTATTAGCAGTGTGCTGGTACCAGTGGCGAAAAAAGCAGCCACTCATTCAGGCCATGTGGTGGGGTCAGGCGGGCGATAAGTTTGTGGCCAGTCCGCCCAAGCCGCTGTGGTGGGCGGCGCTGATCCTGATCCTGTTGTCGTTAGCGCTTTGGGGCCTGGTGACAATCGCCCCCGAGGCCCCCAGCTACTACTGAGAGAATACTCAGTACAAATAGTCCTGAGACTTGTACTCGTCGTGGCAGGCCTTGCAGGTGCCGCCCGTTGCCACGAACTGATTACGACTTTCGACGGGGTCACCCGCTGCCGCGGTTTCGGCAAGTTTTGCTGCCGCCGCACGGAAATCGTCGAGCTTGCTCTGGAAGTCGTCCATGTTTGACCAGATGTTGGGCTTGGCCCGGGTCGTGCCCTTATCGGTGCCCGGTGCAAAGCCTCGCTCCACGCCAAACTGCGCCGCGTGGTTGAGGTCCTCTGCCCAGGTCGTAAACAGGGCGTCGTTCCATTCGATCTTGCCCTTCACCATGTCACCCATAGGCGCGAAGGTCATGCCCAGCAGTGCGAAGTAGGACTGTCGCAGGGACTGCAGTGGCTCGGATTGCTCAATGTGAGCCAGCGACGAGCCTGACATCAAGCTGATGCCAAGGAGTGTGCCGAGTAGCGTGTGTCGTTTCATATCCATTCTTCCGGTTCGTGAATAAACGGTTGCTTGAGCCTACCTTATCGCCATCGGGCTATCCCAAACAGGGGAGTGAGTCCCGTCCTCAGTGGGTTTACACTTCAGCCCACAGGAGGATTTATGTCTGACCAACTACCCCTTGAAGCCTACTGGATGCCCTACACCGGCAACCGGCAGTTCAAGCGTGACCCGCGCATCATCGTGGCAGCGCAAGATGTGTGGTTTACGGATGATCGCGGTAGGCGGATTCTCGATGGCCACTCCGGGTTATGGACCTCGGGGTTGGGCCACGGCCACCCGGAGGTCTCCAAAGCGGTAGCAGAGCAGATCGATACCCTCGATTTCGCACCACCCTTCCAGTTTGGCCATCCCGCGGCTTTTCACTTGGCAGAAAAGCTGAAGCAGTTGATGCCCGGCAATTTAAACTATGCGTTTTTCACCAACTCGGGGTCAGAGTCTGCCGACACGTCCCTCAAAATGGCGCGTGCCTACTGGCGGTTAAAAGGTCAGCCGGCGAAAACCCGTTTTATTGGCCGCCAAAAGGGCTACCACGGGGTGAACTATGGTGGTACCGCGGTCGGGGGAATCGGCGCCAACCGAAAGCCCTTTGGTCAGTCGCTCGAGGTGGATCATCTGCGCCACACCATGTTGCCCGAGAATACTTTCTGGCGGGGTATGCCCGAACAGGGGGCTCATCTTGCGGAGGAATTGGCTGACCTCATCACACTCCACGACGCCTCGACTATCGCAGCGGTGATTGTCGAGCCGATGGCCGGTTCGGCTGGCGTGATTCCGCCCCCCGTCGGGTACTTACAGCGGCTGCGCGAGCTCTGCGATGCCAACGACATTCTGCTGATTTTCGACGAGGTGATTACCGGTTTGGGCCGCTGCGGCGCCTATACG
>CABYEX010000021.1 GCA_902518075.1 Halieaceae bacterium
GGGGACGCCCTCGTGACGGGCTGCAGCTCGATCTATAAATCGCTGGAGTGCGCGATTTTGATCGCGGACCAACTCAGGGAGCCGTGCTCAGCGTGGCGCGATGCCCGAGCCAGGCTCGGGCAGGCGCTGCGGCAGCGTCCCGACCGTTTCGATCGCACCTGGGACAGTAAATCCCGCTATGCGATGGATTGGTTCTACCCTATTTTGGCAGGATGGGTCCTGGGCGAGCAGGCCAAAGACCGACTGGCAAAAAGGTGGTCGGAGTTTGTCGAGCCGGGCATCGGATGTCGCTGCGAGAACCATCAGCCCTGGGCGACAGTGGCAGAGTCTTGTGAGCTGACCTTGGCACTTTTGGCGGCAGGTAACCGTGATCAGGCTGCGGAGTTGTTCAGCTGGCTCACGCAGTGGCGCGATAGTGACGGCGCCTGGTGGACTGGTTACCAGTTCGCCGAGCAGGTGCTATGGCCAAAAGAGAAGCCCACCTGGACGGCGGGTGCCGTGTTACTGGCCGTGGACGCCCTGACCCATCACACCGCGGCCAGTGGGCTGTTTCTCTCGCCCGCTCTCGAGGATTGAGCCGAGTTCATTCGACCTATCGGCGCTAACGCAGAAGGCGCCTCAACCCCTCCAGGGTATCTTGTGTACCCAGTGGCTCAAACAATCCGGACTGGGTCGCCAGCCGCCAAATGGTGAACGGTGCCTGCCCGCCGTCTGCGGGGTCAGGAAACACATCATGAATGGCGAGAATACCGCCCGGGAGGACATGAGGGGCCCAGGTGCGGTAGTCGGTCAGCGCGGCATCCAGACTGTGCCCGCCGTCGATAAACACCATGCCAAGGCCGCCTTGCCAGTAGGGCCCGACGGTCTCACTTCTGGCAACAATCGGAATGATGGTGTCTTGCAGACCCGCTGCTGTAATGTTGCGCCGAAATTCACCAAAGCTGTCGAACTGGCCTTTGGTATCGACCAGCGCCTCATCGTGATGACTTTCCCCGAGCTGATGCTCCTCTGAGCCACGATGATGATCAAGGGCAAACACAACAGTGTCATGCGCCTTCGCGGCTTGCCCCAGCCAAAGGGTGGATCTTCCGCAATAACTGCCGATCTCAAGGAGCGGTCCGACCGGTGCAGCCTGGCTCGCCCACTCATAGAGCTGCTGGCCCTCATGATCCGGGAGAAACCCGCGCACTTCGTCCCCCGGGGGTTTAAGCGGGATCTGGGGCAGGGTGTAGGTCATGATACGCTCCGCGTGATCAGCTGATGAGTATACGATTGTCTTGAGCGAACGGAAGCGTCGGGCCCTGCCAATCAACCGCCAACTTTATTCTCTGGTGATGTGTCTGGCGGTGCCGGTATTACTGCTCCGTTTACTCTGGCGCAGTCGCCAGCACAGTGGTTATCGCAGCCAGATCTGGCACCGCCTTGGATTCTATGGTCGGCATCGAGCGTCGCGCTCAGGGGAGCGGGTTTGGATCCATGCCGTATCGGTGGGGGAGACCTTGGCGATTGCGCCCCTTCTGGAGCGACTGCTGTCGGAGCAACCGCACGTGAGCGTGCTGGTGACATCCACCACGCCCACCGGTGCCGAGCAGGTGCAGCAGAAATTGGGTGGCCGCGTGGAATGGTGCTGGGCACCTTTCGATACCCCTGGGGCGGTCAGACGCTTTCTAGAACACTGGCACCCCACGTTGGGCGCACTGGTCGAAACTGAAATCTGGCCGAATCTCCTCACCCATGCCGCCGCCAGAGGCGTACCCATGGTATTACTCAACGCGCGGCTGTCCGAGAGATCAGCAGCAGCGTACGCCCGTGTCGCTGAGTTAACTCGGCAAACGCTGGGTCATTTGGCAGGGGTTGCCGCGCAAACAGAATTGGATGCGAGTCGGCTACGCGCGCTGGGTGTGGCAGATGAGGCGGTCTTCGTGACCGGTAGTTTGAAGTTTGCACTGGACCGCAACGCACTGCGCGAGGCCAACGAGCAGGAGAGACTGCAATTCGGAGCCGGCGCTTTCGATCGGCCCGTCTGGCTCGCGGCCAGTACACATCCCGGTGAGGAAGAACCCGTACTTGAGGCCTTCGCTCAACTCAGGGCGGAGCAACCCAATGCGCTATTGATGCTTGCGCCACGGCACCCCGACCGGATGCCCGGTATTTTAGCTATGCCTGCCATGCGTCGGTATCAGGTGGTGCGTCATAGTGCCTTTCAGCGCGGTGTGGGCGCCACATCGGATGCAGGCGCCGCCACCGGCATCTCGCTCACCTTCAAGGACGATGTGCTGGTGATTGACACGTTGGGTCAGCTGGGCGCGCTGACGGGATGCGCCGATGCCGTTTTTGTCGGCGGTAGCCTGATACCCCATGGCGGTCACAACCCACTCGAGGCTGCAGCGTGGTGTCTGCCCATTATCTCGGGGCCTCACACCTTTAACTTCGCCAGTATTTACAGTGACCTTTTCGAGGCTAATGCAGCGGTGGAGGTAGACTGCAACACGCTGTCTGCAGCGCTATTGGATTGCCTAGGTCAGCAGGCGGATGCGGACAAGGTCACTGCAATGGGTGAGCGCGCAGGCGCTTATCAGTCAGCGCGAGAGGGGGTGGTAGAGCGGCAGTGGGCCGTCCTAACGGCCCACCTGCCGTAATGATTCGCTACCTGAAGCGGTCGGCGCGGCTGGCGGCAACAGGAACCCTTCAAGGGTTGCGATGTCTTCCGGAGACAGCGTGCCGGCCACTTCTTTTAGGCGCAGAGAATTAATGATGTAGTCGTAGCGACTGTTGGCGTAGTCCCGTTGCGCACCAAACAAATTGTTTCGCGCATTGAGCACGTCAACGATGTTTCGCGTGCCCACTTCGTAACCGGCCTGTGTGGCGTCGAGCGCGCTCTGGCTGGAGACAATCGACTGTTTTTGGGCTGCTACGCGCGACACGTCGGACATGACAGTCATATGCAGAGACCGCGCTTGCGTCACCGTGTTGCGGGTCAGATTAATTCGGGACTCCCTGGCCGCATTGAACTGCTCGGCAGCCCGTCGGCGGTTCGCACTGATCGCGCCGCCTGTTGATAACGGGAGGTCAAAGCGGATTTGCCAGCTCTCATTGGTTTGCTCGGAATTTGGTGGGAAGTTAAAGGTGCTCTCCGGGTTCTGCGTAATGCTGCCGGTGGTCTCGTTGTCTTGATAACGATAGGTGGCCGTCACGGTTGGTGCGTGGCCCATCCGTGAAGAAGTGGCGTTCTGCCGGGCGGCCTCTTCGGCAAATCGAGCCGCGGCAAGGCGGTAGTTGTTCGACATGGCAAAGTCGACCCAAGCGGTGCGGTCTCCTTCGGGGGGGCGTGGATCAAATTCTTCACCCAGCACGAACAGCTCGCCGGGAGTGTTCCCGGTAAGCACAGACAGATTTTCCTTGGCGACCGCCACGTTATTTTCGTCAACGATGCGGTTCACCTGAGCCAGGTCGCGCGCCGCCTCGGCTTCATACACATCCGTAATGGCGATCAAACCCACTTCGAACCGCTGGCGGGTTTGCTCCAGTTGCCGTTCAAAGGCGCGCTCCCGGGCCTGAGAGGCCCGCAGATTATCTTGCGCGCGCAGCACTCCAAAGTAGGCCTGCACCACCCTGACAATCAGATCCTGTTGTGCCGCAGACAAATTGGCCTCGGCCTGCTGTGTCTGCTCCTTGCCTGCGCGCCAACCAAACCAGGCGGATAGATCAAACAGTGTCTGCGACAGGCTGACGTCATAGCCGTCGGTCTCGGTCTCGGTGACCGACGTCACATCAATCGTGTCGAATATTGGAGGACGGCCCTCCTGCTCGATAATGACGACGTTGGGGCTAGTGCGGTCGTTTTCTGAATCCGTGAATGAGTAGCCAGCACCCGCCTGAGGCAGAAGGGGCGCCAGCGCCAGCTTCTCGAGTTCGATATCCGCGTTGTACTGCGCGATTTGCGTCTTGAGCTGCGCGTCGTTCTCCAGCGCTAGCTCATAAATGTCCACCAACGTGTCGGCCTGCGCTGCAACACAGAGCGTGCCGCTCAAGAAGGCGGCGGTCAGGGCGCGAGAGGGGAGAGGCAAAGTTGGCATGGCTTTTCAGGGCCTAAATCATTAGGGGGGCGGGAGTCTACCACTCTGCCCGTGGCTTTTGCGGCGTCAAATCCGGCAACATTTTGACAGTTCCCGAGCCTGAGCGGCTTGCTAAACTATGGGTATGGTAGACAAAACCAGACAAACGCAGCCGCGTAGCAGACTGAGAAAGGGTTATCATATTGACCTGTCGGGCCTGCACGCCCTGTGTGAGGCCAACTACCACCGTTTAATGCGCCTCTTTCCCGGCTATGAGCAGGAGAGTCGATGCGTTTTTGAGGCGGGCGAGGTCTCGGTGGCACTCGAGGTCACAGCGCGCGACCGCTACACAACGGATATGCGGCTTCGTTACCAGGGCGTGCTGTCTGATTTTGGGGCTAACAGCTACTTTGATTTACGCCTGTATCACGATGCTAGAATGGCCGAGGTTGTGCACTGCAGCACCTCCCGGCGCTTCGAGGCCCGGTATCGCTACCCCAACCCTGACATGTTGCAGCGAGACGAGAAGTTTCAGCAGAACCGCTTTGCGGCAGAGCTGATGGAGTTTTGCCTGAACAATGGCCTGTCAGTCGACGCTGTCTTGCCGGAACCCGACCAACCCTCCCCATGAGCGCGCTCAGTGGCGTGGCCACACTCAACACGGCTGCTTCCAGCCGCGTGGTGCAGCTGTCTGACACCCATTTAATGCGTGAGTCCGGCGGCCAACTGGTGGGCATTGATACCGACAGATCGCTCGCTGCAGTATGCCGTTTGGTGGCCGCTCAAGGCCCGATTGACGCGCTACTGCTGACCGGTGACCTCGCTGGTGATGAAGCGGAGGAGGCATATGGCCGGCTGGACGAGGCGTTGGCGCCGCTGGGGGTACCCAGTTTCTGGCTGCCCGGCAATCACGACGCCGTCTGGTCGAAAGATCACCCGCTGGGGTTGCATTTCAAGCGAACGGTGCAGCTGCCCCACTGGGACATACTCATGCTGAACACCCAGAATCCTGGAGCCGTGGGGGGTTATCTGGCTGGCCCGGAGATTGAGGCGCTGGAGCAGGCGGTTGATCATGCACGGACAACGGGCAGGCCGTTGCTGGTGGCGACCCATCATCCGCTGATGCCAGTGGGCTGCGCATGGCTGGATGAGATTGGCGCCGAGAACGCGCAGGTGGCACTGCAGCGTCTGGCCCCTCTTGGCGACAAGGCGGTGGTGATCTCGGGACACGTTCATCAGGATGCTGCGCAGACTTATCACAGCGTACAATGCCTGACGGTCCCCTCGACTTGCGTTCAATTTGCGCCCAACTCAGCGGAGTTTCGGGTGGATGCACAGGCACCGGGATGTCGTATGCTGACACTCAATGAGTCAGGCGCTTGGGAAACCACCGTGCTTAGGGTCACCGATGAGACATTTGCCGTGGACCTCAACTCGCCAGGCTACGCGTAAAAAACACGGTTGTTACAACGCGTGATATCAGCGCAGGAGCGAGCGGCTAACAACGCCAACCGTATTGCACGAGCTATAAGTAGAAGATGACGAAATACAACGCTGACGCTATCGAAGTTCTGACTGGTCTGGAGCCGGTCCGCAAGCGTCCTGGCATGTACACCGACACCACTCGCCCCAACCACCTCGCTCAAGAAGTCATCGACAACTCGGTCGACGAGGCGCTGGCGGGGCACTGCAGTCAGATCGACGTTGTGCTGCATGGTGATGGCGCGCTCAGTGTCACGGATAATGGCCGCGGCATGCCCGTCGATCTGCACCCTGAGCAAAAGCTGCCCGGAGTCGAGGTCATCCTTAGTACCCTGCACGCCGGGGGCAAGTTCTCGGACAAGAGCTACCAATTCAGCGGCGGTCTGCACGGTGTGGGCGTATCGGTGGTGAATGCCCTGTCGGAATTATTGGAAGTCACTATTCGCCGCGATGGGAATGTGCACACGATGGCGTTCTCAGGCGGTGACAAGACCGCCGATTTGAAGGTCTCCGGCAACTGTGGCAAGCGTAACACCGGCACCGGGATCCGCTTCAAGCCTGATCCGCGCTACTTTGATTCCGCCAACTTCTCGGTGCCCAAGCTCAGCCACGCGTTGCGCGCCAAGGCGGTGCTATGTCCCGGCCTGAAGGTCACGCTCACCGACGAGAAAAAGAAAGAGAAAACCGAGTGGCACTACGAGGATGGCATCTCCGACTATTTGGCGGATGCCACGATCGATTTCCCGGTTATCCCCGAGACACCGTTCCGGTCGCATTTTGAAGGGGAGACAGAAGCGGTGGACTGGGCTATTCAATGGCTGCCCGAGGGCGGCGAGGTCGTCGCCGAGTCGTACGTGAATCTCATTCCCACGCCGCAGGGTGGAACCCATGTGAACGGTCTGCGATCCGGCTTGCTTGATGCCATGCGTGAGTTCTGCGAGCTGCGCAATCTGCTGCCTCGCGGGGTCAAGCTGACCGCCGAGGACGTGTGGGACCGCTGCTGTTTTGTCTTGTCATCGAAGCTGCAGGACCCGCAGTTCTCGGGTCAGACCAAAGAGCGCCTCTCTTCCCGCGAGGCGGCGGGGTTTGTCTCAGGTGTGGCGAAGGACGCTTTTGGCTTGTGGCTGAATCAGCACACCTCTGATGCGGAACGGCTCGCCGAGCTCTGTATTGAGCGTGCTCAGAGCCGTCTGAGATCTGCCAAGAAAGTGGTGCGCAAAAAAGTCGCGTCGGGCCCCGCACTGCCCGGCAAGTTGGCGGATTGTTCGAGCGAGGACCCGGAGCGTGGCGAGCTGTTTCTCGTGGAAGGCGACTCGGCCGGTGGCTCTGCCAAGCAGGCGCGCGATCGCGAATATCAGGCGATCCTGCCGCTCAGGGGCAAGATCCTGAATACCTGGGAGGTCGACGCCGTTGAAATTCTTGCCTCACAGGAGGTGAATAACATTTCAGTGGCGATGGGCATTGAGCCCGGCAGCACCGACCTGAGTCAGCTGCGTTATCACAAGGTGTGCATTCTGGCTGACGCCGACTCTGATGGTCTGCATATCGCCACGTTGATCTGCGCCCTGTTTTTGCGGCACTTCCGTCCATTGGTGCGGGCCGGGCATGTGTTTGTCGCCATGCCGCCTCTCTACCGCATTGATGTGGGTAAAGAGGTTTACTACGCCCTCGATGAATCGGAGAAGAACGGCATTCTCGAGCGCCTTGAGGCCGAAAACAAACGCACCAAGCCTGCGGTGCAGCGCTTTAAAGGCTTGGGTGAGATGAACCCGCCACAGCTGCGTGAGACCACCATGGACCGCGACACCCGACGTTTGGTGCAATTGGTGCTTGCTGAGGACGGTGACACCGACAGCACGTTTGATTTATTGCTGGCGAAGAAGCGTGCGGGCGACCGCAAAACATGGCTCGAAGCCAAAGGGGATCTCGCCGACATCGCTAACTGATGGCTGGGCCGGACTGGACTGAACACGGTGCTATCCGATTCACTCGCTCCTCGTCTCCTTTTTTGACTACAGTTAGGTGGCAGGTAGAGGGGCGTTGGAGTTCCCGCCGCCACCTTCGCGTCGCGGTGTGATGTCGTCGAGTCCAGAGCGCCAAAGACCTCGTATAGTCAGCAATCATCGCCGAGCGCTGTGTCGGCACGCAAAGGAGCACATATGATGAAAAAGCGTTTCGCGTTGGTTTGCGCCGCGGCAACAATGCTATCTCCGCTGGCGCAGGCAGATTGGCAGGTCGGGCCAGGCTCGCTGGTGCAATTTGTGTCGATTAAGAACAACACTATTGGCGAGGTCAGTCACTTTGAGACCCTCGCAGGCACTGTGACCGACGCAGGGGAGGTCGAAGTGCGGGTGGCGCTGGACTCGGTTGAAACCAACATCGGCATCCGTAATGAGCGCATGAAGAAGATGCTGTTCGAAGTGGGGCTCTACCCCGAAGCCGTGATTACCGCGCAGCTGGATGCCGAGGCCGTTGCTGCAATGTCCGATGGTGGGGTCACCAACGTGGCGCTGCTCATCAACTTGCACGGCCAGACTGTGACCAAGGATGCATTATTGAACGTCGCGGTGACGGGTCAAGGCGTGAGAGCGACGACCACTCAGCCCATTTTGCTCACTGCGTCGGAGTTCGGATTGGAGGGTGGTGTGGCCGCGCTTCAGGAGGTTGCCGGCCTCAATGCCATCAGTCGGGTGATTCCCGTCACGGTGGCGCTGCAACTGGTCCCCGCAAACTAACGCCTGCCTATTGCACCCCGGCCGCCTGTGCCGTGTTGCGCAGCTCAGCTTGATACCGCTGAGCCGCCTGCATATTGCCGGCTAGCTGGCTGTATTGCATGAGGGCTGCGATCACATTGGGTTGACCCGGCGCGGCACGGTTTGCCGCTTTGAGCGTCGCCATTGCTTCTGCAGGCCGCCCTTGATCGTGCTGGGCCACGGCGAAAACGTAGTGGTAGTAGCTCGGCGTTTCTTCCAGTGAAGCGGCTTTTTCCAAGGCCCCCAGTGCGGCCTCGCCATTGCCTTCCCGCACCTCTAATAGGGCAAGACTGAACCACAAAGACGCGTCCTTTTTATTTAGCGCTATCCCGCTTTCCAGCGTTGCCCGCGCGGCTTCCTCTTTGCCTTGAGCGCGGTAGAGGTCTGCAAGATTCACCCGACTGACGCTCGCCTGAGGATTTTTCTCAAGCGCTGACACCAACAGTGCCTTGGCCTCTCTGGCATCGCCGCGGGCCTGCTGAAAGCCACTCAGCTGGGTGAGCACCGACGGCATGTCGAGATGCTGTGACTGCACGCGAACGTACTCGTCGAAGAGGGCGTCCAATGGACTCGCTGCTTTCGGTTGCTCCTCTAAGGTCGCTTGTTGCCCGTGCAAGTCTGGTGTCTCCGACTCACGCATGCCGGCCGCGGGCGGTAGCAGCCCCGCTAATTGTTCTGCTGCCACCATTCTCACCGCCAGCACTGGATCTTGGCTCAATAGCAGCACGCGCTCGAGTTGTTGCTCTGGCGGCAGTTGCCCCGCTGCCTCTGCCGCTGCCAAGCGGATCAGGGGGTCGTCGCTCTCTAACCACAAGGGAAGGGAGGGCATAAGCCGCTCTGGGAGCAGACGACCCAGCTGGGTAATCGCGGAGGCGCGCAGCATGGCGGTATTGCCCGCATTGTTGGCGGTCTCTAACAGCACCGGTGCGGCGCGCACGTCACCGCGGCCAGCTGCGTAAAAAGCGCGCGCAGGGTGGTTTCTGCGGTCTGCAAAGCGCACACCCCAATCCACCAAGGCCGAGTAGGCCCAGTCCGCACTATGATCGGTATGGCATTGATTGCATGCATTGGGTGCGCCAGTGCTCATGGAAAGATCTGGCCGCGGGATGCGCATGCTGTGATCGCGCCGCGAATCGACCCCCATGTAGAGCTGACTCGGCATGTGGCAGTCCACGCAGGCGCTGCCGGCCGACGCGAACGGGTGCTGGTGGTGGGTGGGGTTGTCGTAGGTGCTGGCCAGATGACACTGGGCACACACGCCGTTGCCTTCCGCTACCAACTGGTTGCTGTGCGGGTTATGACAGTTGGTGCAGGCCACCCCAGCTTGATGCATCTTGCTCTGGATGAACGAACCGTAAACGTAAGCTTCGCCGCGGATCTGCCCGTCGGGCCAGTAAAGCGGCTCTTCGATGATGGCCAAGCGATGGGTATCGAGTAGCGGCTTTCCCGGGTGGTACTCGCCCAAGGTGCCGCGCCGCGCGTGACATCGCGCGCAGCTATCAATCTGGTGGTTGGTGGTCAGGGGTTCACTGCGCTGTGCGATATCGGCGCCCTCTGCCCACTGCCAGACGCCTCTCGCCTTGATGCTCATTGCAAACCCGGTCTGGGTAGCAGACAGGCTTCCCGCATTGGCGAGTGCAACGTGCTCGCTTCCCGGTCCATGACAGGCCTCACAGCCTACATCGATTTGTTCATAGTGGGTATCAAACCGGTCGTTCCCCGCGTCGTAGCGTTTCTCGACGTCGGTGCTATGGCATTCCGCACAGCTGGTATTCCAATTGAAGAATCCACCCGTCCAATGCAGCGGGTCACCGGCTGCGATGGGCTCGTCGGGGTAGAGGTGATACCACCGCTGCCCGCCCTCGCTCTTGGGCCGGGTATCCCAGGCAACCGAGAGTGCCTGCAGCCGACCGTTACCAATAGGTAATAAATATTGCTGCAGGGGCTCAACTCCAAACACATACTCGACCGGATACGTTTCCAGCTCGCCAGCGGCGTTATCGGTCTCAATGAAAAAGGCGTCGCCTTTTTGGCTGAAGGTCGTGGTTACGCCAAAATAATCAAAGGTCGCGTTGTTGAAGTCGCCCAGGACCGTCTCGGGTGTGGCCTCCTGCATCGCCAGATCGTGATGGGAGTCTGTCCAGTCGGCGTTGGCCCGCTCATGGCAGCCGGCACAGGCGGCATTACCGACGTAGCTGGGTTCAGCCTTGACCGCGGTAGCGGGCAAGGTGCCGAAAACCATCAGCGCTACCAGTATTAAATGGCGACGGACTGCCCCCACAATGCCGATCCCAGGGTGGCGACAGGCGTATTTGCGCCATTGGCGAGCCAACTTGCCAACGCCGCGCTGACATCCGGAAAAGACAGGTTCGGCGCCGGAGGGGGTGCCGCTAACCAGCGTGCGGTCAGCTCGTTGTCGATCTGGCGCATGACGGTCGCATAATGCAGGGTCTCGAGCGCCGCGCCGTTGGAGAGCTGCTCCATCTGTTTTGCCAGCGGTCTCGTGAGAACCGGTTTGCGCCAATGCAGACACTCCGAGATCAGTTCGAAACCGCAATTACAGACAACCCCACGGGCGCTTGCAAGGTCTGACTTGAACCCGGTGATGTTCGCAGTACGACGCCCCACATTTCCCTGTTCGTCATTGGGGAGCGTGCTCGCATACTGCAGGAAGCGATGTTCCGAGAATCCATTGAGCCACTCTGTGACTAATGTCTGATCCTCAAAGGGCAAGTAGACCAGAATATGCTCCAGGGCTGCAGTTTGTGGCGCGGGTGGTAAATCCAGAATCGGTGGCAGGACGTTGGACCCAAAGTTGGACCAGTGCAGCCCGACACCGCGCGCGACGGGTGCAAACAGAGACATCACGGCATGCTGGGCGAGCGATCGACCCTCGACGGGTGTGTTTTTGCCAAAGGCGTATTGGTGTCCAATTCCCAGTACTGATTGTCCTTTGAGCTTGCCAGCCCAGGCGGTGACCGGCTCGTAGTCGGTGACAACCAGGTCGTAGGCTTTGACGTCGAGTCGCTGCACATCACGAGTGAACTGTGAGTAGCGATTGGCCATGATGGTCTTTCTGTAGCGAAGCCGGCCGGCTTCTGTGACAAAGGTGAGCCCGGCGCGGTGTTGAAAATCCCCGAAGGGCTCCATATCAAATAGGCGCTCCCGCGGCCGACCTGAAAACAGCCACGTGATGTCAACATCAGGATGTGTTTTGAAGGCCTGAGCCATGGCGCGGGCTCTGCTGATATGACCCTGCCCCGTCGCCTGGACCCCGTAGAGAATGCGCAACCGGTTTGTCCTAGGCCAGGCCGAGTTGCGAGGCGACCATCATGGCGATCGCGCTCCCTATTATTGCCCCGGCAATGGTGTCGCCTGGAAAATGCGCGCCCAACAAAACCCGCGACAGCCCAACCCCGCATGCCCATCCATACAGAGTCAGGAAGGGGCCGCCAAAGACAATGCCTGTCATGGTGGCCAGGCAGAATGCCGCTGAGGTGTGCCCCGAGGGAAAGCTAAAGCGATCCGACGGCACGACCAGCGCGCTAAAGCTGGGCATGATCTCCTGCGGTCGCCGACGCTGAAGCCCGTTCTTAAGTACCAGGTAGACCGCGCGCTCAATGGTGAAGGCTAGCGTTAGTGCGGTGGTAAAGGCAGAGGCTGCAGGTGAGGCGAGCAACCAGGCGGTAACAGCGAAGACGACTTGCAGATACCCGTCGCCACTTCGTGAAACGATTCTCGAGAACTGTATCAATGAGCAACGCCGTTGCCCCTGTTGAAAGAGCTGTTTCAACAGTCGCGCGTCCCACTGGTGCAGCGTCGACAGTATCGCCATATCACCTACGGTAGGCGCGGCATGTGGCGTTTTTGTGACGAGTTCGTGTCAGTTTGATGACTTTGTCAGAATTGCCAAGTTGGCGTACGCTGGCGCGCCGTAGCGGATTGCGCGCGGGCTAGTAGTTGTAGCGGAGCACAAGAGTATGCACATCGGTATTTTGCGCACCGATTCCGTCAGGCCAGAGTGGGTGCCCACCTACGGTGAGTACCCGGACATGTTCGAACGCCTGTTATTGGCCGAGGACGACGCCCTGACGTTTACCATCTGGAATGTAGAGGCGGGTGAACTGCCCGACAGCGTGGAGGTGGCAGATGGCTTCTTGATTACCGGGAGTAAGAGCAGCGTTTACGACGACAAGGATTGGATCCGCGCATTGGAAGGCTTCGTGCGCCAGTGCCACGCCGCACGGCGGAAGGTGATTGGCATCTGTTTTGGTCACCAGCTCGTGGCCCAGGCGTTGGGCGGGACAGTTGCTAAGTCAGATAAGGGCTGGGGCGTGGGCGTAAATTGCTACAACGTCGACCAAGCGGCGTTCGATCTGGCCGATGGCGATCAATTCTGTCTGCTGGCCTCACACCAGGATCAGGTGATGGCTATGCCCCCCGGCGCCCAACAGATAGCCACCAATGACCACTGCGAGGTGGCCGGTATGACCTTGGGGGAGCACATCCTGACCTTGCAGGGTCATCCCGAATTCGTTCCTGAGTACTCGCGCGAGATTATGAATTTCCGCCACGACATGATTGGTGCTGAGCGGGTAGCAGAGGGCATGGCGAGCTTTGAGGCGCGCCAGCACGAGGGAGATCGTATTGCGCGCTGGATGTTGGCCTTTCTCAACCGGTAAGCGTTACCACTCGCCAATATTTTCCATCGACTGCCACGGCTCCTGCAGCGGCAGCGCGTCACCGGACTGCAATAACTCAATCGAGATCCCGTCGGGTGAGCGGATAAACGCCATGCGTCCGTCTCGGGGTGGGCGGTTCAGCGTCACGCCTTTATCGACGAGCTGCTGGCAGGTCGCATAGATATTGTCGACCTGATACGCCAAGTGTCCAAAATTGCGCCCGCCATCGTAGGTCTCGGGGTCCCAGTTGTAGGTGATCTCCACCAGCGGCGCCTGCTTGGATTTAGCACTTTCGAGATCATCTGGGGCACTTAGGAAGACTAGCGTGAAGCGCCCGGCGTCATTGTCATACCGGAAGGCCTCGACCAGTCCCAGCTTGTCGATAAAGAAGTCGAGGGTGTCATCGAGGTTGGCGGCGCGGATCATAGTGTGGAGGTATTGCATGGGGTACTCCCGTTTTCGGTAATGAGATTTTAGGTCAAGTCCCACTCGCTGACGAAGACTGCGATACACTGCGCGGCCCCCGATTATGACACCCTCTGGATATTTGCTTTATGTGGTTCCGCGCACTTCGACCTTACCGCTTACCCAGCCGTCTCGGCATCGACGCCGAGGAGTTGGAACGACGTCTGCAGTCCCGGACTTTCTCAAGCTGCACGCCGGCTCAGGCGAGCAGCTTGGGGTGGGTGCCGGCGCTGGATGATGCGGCCTCGGCACTGGTCCATGCGGCAGGGCCTTACTGGATGGTGCGCCTAAAGCGTGAGGAGAAGCTCCTGCCTGCGACGGTAGTGCGCGAGCAGGCCAATGAGCGCTGCGCGCAAATTGCCAAGGCGCAGGGGCGTAAGGTCAGTCGCCGTGAGCGATTGGCTGTGACCGATGAGGTCATGCAAGATCTGTTGCCTCGCGCTTTTTCTCGCTCCAGCACGATCCGCGCGATCATTGCTGATCAAGCCGGGTGGATCTGGATCGACAGTAGCAACGCCGGGCGCTCGGAAGAGGTGCTCAATCATCTGCGCGAGGCGCTCGGCAACTTGCCTGCTGTCTTGCCCGAAACCCAAAAAGCCCCCGCCCATATGATGACCCAATGGCTGATGCAGGGCGGCATTCCCGAGGCGATTGAGCTGGGTGACGAGGCCGATTTTGCCGATCAGCGCGAGGAGGGCAGTTCAGTGAAGGTGCGCGGCGTGCCCCTCGATAGCGAGGAGGTGTTGGCACACCTCGCCTCGGGCCATCAGGTTGAGAAACTGGCATTGGAGTGGGGTGCGCGGGTTGCAGCCGTGGTCGACAAAGGCCTGTCTCTGCGTCGCCTGAAGTTCAGCGATGCCATTCGTGAAGCGAACGACGAGCTGGTTGAAGACCCCTTAGCCCGGGCGGATGCGGACTTTCTGATTCTCTGTGAGATTCTTGTGGGCCTTCAGACCGATTTGATCAAAGCGTTCGGCGGGATCGCCGAATGAGTGATCTGGCACTTGGCCGATACCGCCATTACAAGGGTGGTGAGTACACCGTGATAGGGGTTGCCCAGCATTCAGAAACCGGCGAGGCGCTGGTTGTATACCGACCTGAATATGGTGAGCGCGGTCTCTGGGTGCGCCCGCTGTTGATGTTTCAGGAGAGCGTTGAGACGCCGGATGGCGCGGTACCGCGGTTTGCGTTGATCCACGCCGGCTAAACCTTTAGGGCTTAGTTCTCCACATCCGGGTCATTTCCAGATACAAATAGGACACCGGCCAGGTGATCAGCACAAAGTCCGTCAAAGGTGCTACGCCTGCCAGCAGCTAGTACCCGGCCTAACCTGCAACAAAATAGTTCGATACCAACGCGGAGGCGCCAATGAGTCACATTGTTGATCAGTTTTATGAGGCAATCCGAACCGGTGACACGGCGTTACTGAATCGCGTCATTGCCGAAGACTTTTGTCTGATATGCCCGACACAGGATCATGTTTTATCCGGCATCTATGAGGGTAAGCAGCGGTTTTTTGAGGAGGTGACCCCGCTCGTATTTGGCTGTGTGAACCCTGAGGAAATTACCTTTTGCGCCGATCACCAGGTGGTGTTTGACGGCGGCGAGGTGGTGGTGGCCATGGCGCAGAACAATGGCGTCGCGTTAACCGGTGAACGCTACGACCAGATCTACGTCCACATTTTCAAAGTTCGGGACGCCCAAATTCGCGCGATCATCGAATGCTTCGACAGCGCCCTCGCCAATCGCGCTTTGTGGGAGTCGAGCAACGGACTTGTGCCCGATGAGCCCTCGGCACTTTCTAACCTACGTCGATTTGCCGATGCTTGAAGACAGGCGCCAACTTGCCTGACTCGGATAGGCCTCCTTCACACCGCTGCCAACTCAGCAGGCCAAAGTGCCATTGCAATGTGGTTAGTAGGGAGTCTCCGTGCTGGGCTTAAGCCCGCTGAGGAAAGCATTGACATCTCAGTGTTTTCAGGGAGTTTGTTGGGTGCCCCGAATGACCAACTCATGGCGGGCGATTTTCCAGCCGTCGCCGCTGCGGACAAAGTCGGTCAGATAGGTCGCCCACAGGGTGAACATGGCGCTGTCACCGTCTTTCAGCACGTGTAGTGCTTGCACATCGGTCCGGGCAGAGGCGGTATCACCCGATACTGTCGCCAGCTGAGGGCTTATCAGGTGCTGGGTTGCAGAAAAAGCCTCAAGCTGGCATTCCACCGATGCGGTCCAGGTGTCGGCGCCGTTAATAATGGCTTCCCCAAAACCCACAATCTCCACGTCATCGGCAAAACAGGCGCGGTAGCGCGCCATGTCCCGGTCATCCACGGCAGCGGCATAGGAGAGCATCACGTCCTGAAGCTGTCTGCGATCGTCGGCGTCACTCATATCCGGATTCCTGCGTTACTTATAACTTGCCATCGATATAGTCATCGATGCGCTCGTGGTATCGACTGATGCGTTTCTCCTGACCCGAGAGATAGGCGCCTTTGAACCCTCGCGAACGCACGCCGCGCTGCTGGGTAATGAATACTGCTACGTCGTCCTCGATCGCCGGGCCGATGGAGTCCTCGCCGCAGGTCAGCCATTTGACGGGTACATCACCCGAGCCGTTACCGGTAAGTGATTCGGTGGCGCTGGTCCCGTCATCTAGCTCGGCTGCCACGCTAGCGGCGCTGGCATACCACCAGTTATCAAACAGGCACTGTTCCGGATCGGTGGGGTGAGGGCGTGCCCGCAAAAAGTGGAAGCCGTCAGCCCACAGCGATACCGCAAAGTTGGGGAACAGCGTGTAGTGGAAAGCATCGGTCAGCTGCTCGTTGGGCACGGCCGCGTAGTGGCTGTAGCCCTTGTCGGGGCCTAGCTCTCGTTTCGCCTGCTGGAGTGCTTCGCGGGTATCCTCGGGCTTACCCTTAAACTCGGCAGGGTCGAGGCTCCAGTAGTCGAGGAGCGATGCCAGCGGCTCGACGATGTTGCCGTCGGCGTCGGTGACGCCAGCACCGTAGCCGCCTTTCATGATCATGCGTGCGTGGCCTTCATTCGCCAGATCAAACTGGGTTTCTTTGAAGTACGTGTTAATGCCCCCGGCAATGGCGGTGCGGTCGGTGGAGGGGGTCGCGCCCATGTGCACCGTGGGCACGTGATAGGACTCATTAAAGTTATCCAGCACTACTTTCCAGTTGCAGGGCAGCCACATGGTGTTGGCCATGGTGCGTTTCCAGGTATCCACCTCTCTGGCCTGCCACTCGTCCCAGATCGGGCCCAGGTAGTCTTTGAGGGGCCCGCAGTCGGGGTCCATATTGACCCAGATGAAACCCGCAAAAGGCTCGCACTTCAGTTCCGCGAGCCGCAACTTGCCGCAGGGGTTGCCCTCGGGAAAGTCCTCTTTATCCGGCGCAAACTGTAGCGCGCCGTCAGGCAGAAATGCCCAGCTATGGTAGCGGCAGACAAAGCGCCGCGGGTTGCTGCCTTTAGGTTCGTCCACCAGCGGATTGCCGCGGTGCTGGCATACGTTATAGAAGGCTTTGATACTGCCGTCTTGCTGGCGCACCATCAGGATCTCTTCGCGCCCAACGGGCTCCATCTGCCAGTCGCCAGGCGCGGGCAGATCAGCCTCCCGCCCCAACAATAACCATACCCGCGTCCACATGCCTTCCCATTCTTGCTCCATGAAGTTACGGGAGGTATAGCGGTACCCAGGAATGCTGTGCCCGCGAATCGATTGCTGGGGCCAGGTATCTAAAGTCGGAATCGGCGCATTCATATGGAGTGACCCCCCGGGATTACTGCCTTGTTTTGCACTCCAGTTTACTGCTAACAGAGTGAAAAAAAAGGCGTGCTCGGCGGTCTTCTCTTGCTGAAAAATGTAATGGTTGCTGTCGATGCCTGTGTCTTAATCTCGCTGAGCGTTGTCGAGCGTCACCAACTAAACATCGATGTGGCGTTTCCGAAATAACACATGCCTATGAAAGAAATGATTGCACTGATCAAAGGCAGCCATTGAAGGCCCTGTGCAACGTCGGGGTCGCGCGCCAGTCGCAGATCTCCTGCCAGGCTGATTAGCCACATGACGGTGCAACCCCAGAAGCCAATGATCAACCAAGTCAAAGTGATGCCTTTGTCTCAGCGTTCACTGAGAGTGGGCTTGGTCAAGCAGGAGAAGCGGTGTTTGCCTGCGGGCCGAGTCGACGCTAATTCCAAACCATAAACTGGCCGCGACTATCCAAAACAAAAATACCATGCAGTTCGCTCCGGTATGTCTCTTGCTCAAGCCATACGTTTTGGGAGGGTTGCCAGATCGCTTATGCCAAGGACGCCGCGCCTACCGCGGTGATAGGACGGTGGCTTTCTCTGATTTAGCAGGGCGCTGCCGACCAGCAGCCCGACTTGCATCATATTGCCGAAGCACCAAATCAAATAACCGTTGCAAGTAGTCATTTTTACGGGAAAAATTCGTGAAACACTTTATTGATCTGTAGCATTCCCCCTCCTATCTTGTAGGTTCATCAGCAGCGAGCCACTAGATATTGATGTTGAATCAAAAGAAAAAAACGCGCTTGCACAGTTTAGAGGCGGGTCGACCAAAGACCCGGAAGACCCTAATCATTTTGGGCATTTTCCTATCGGCTGTCATGATTTCGATTTCTGGCTGCACACCGCGCGATGGAGAAGGCTTTCTCGCCCAAACGCGGTGTGCCCAGCTGGGTGATACCACTCTTGCCAGCGGCAGCGAGCTGCTGATTGTGGTGAACCACATTCGGGCAAGATTAGGGCTCCCCGACTTCGTGGGCTCCTGGGAGTTTGCTCGCGATGCGCTGTATCTCGGGATGTGTCTTGACCTGATGACCAGTGACGCGATTGCCTTTATTGAGCGATATGAGCGAGCGCTGGTGTCGTCAATTGATAAAAATATGAGCAATATCAGATCTTTATATATTGCGATAGACCCAACTGTTGCCCCTGCCAACGCTCACAGTGATGCCTTTGAAGCGCTTATGGAGCGTGACGAGCCGATGGATCTGAAGATCATTTTGTCAATGGTCGTTGGGGTGGCTTTGTTAGTCATACTGTTTGCGTTACCTTATACGTTACCGAGGATGGAGAAAGTGCACGAACACAAGAGGCTATCGGCCATCATGAAAGACAGAGCTTTTACGCCCCGCGAACACGGCGAAACCGGCGAGCATACTTTTATGAACCTGGGGCGCCCCGTGGGATGTCTCTGGGAACACGCCACTAGAGCGGCGGTGATAGTGGCGTTTGCCATTGTATTCCTGCTCTGGAGCGACAATGCCAGCGCCGAATCGGATATTATCTTCCTGTGTTGTGTTGTCTATCCGTTGCTGGCCTTGGCTTATGCAACACTGGAGTTTTTTAGTAGCTCTGATCGGTTTATCACCAATCACCGCGTAGTCCAGAGCACCACCTTTTTCTTTCCAAGAGAAGATCTATACGCGGACAGCGTCAGTGGACTTGAGGTCCGTCGGTCGGTTGTCGGCACATTGTTCGGTTATGGCACTTTGAAAATTTCGGCTGAGGGCCAAACTTTCAATATGCCGTATGTCAAGGATGTGAAAGAAGTGAAATCGACCTGGGACAAGTTGACGCGTCAAACACAGGTATAGCGCTATCGCAAGCCTAAAGCTGGTCCTCTGAGGACACATAAGGCATTTCGACCACCTGACCTTTGTGCAGACTTAACCGCGGCCGCCCATACCCATCTTTGACCATTGACTCGAGCAGCATATTGTTTCGAATCATGGTTTGTAGCATTCCTAAAGGAATGACACCTGCAAAAAAGCCTATGACAGCGCCAAGAAGTGCCGACATCGCAGCCGAGCCAAGATAGTTACCCTCGTATCCCATTACAGCGCCTGCGACGAGCATCAGCCAAAGACCAATTTCGACGACCCAGGGAAAGATTTTGCGCAACAGGTAAGACATGATCATGTAAATGGAATCCCAACGGCGACAGCGTCCGAATTAAAAATGACACAAACATAGCGAACGCGGGGTCGGTCCGCCAGCAGTTTCAGAGCAAATTTGCATCCCCTGGTGGACATCGCTTCATTCCTGCACGAACGTCTCACAGTAATATCGACTGGCCGCTATTTCGCCCATCCCGCCCGCAGTTACACTAGCCTCGAGATGGCCGTCATAGCGGAAGAAATGCAAAGCCACTTTTTGCCCCGTTGATCCAGACTAGCAGCCCAATTCCTGTGAGGTTTGAAAGCGTGTCACGCAATGGGTACTTTGGCCGCATTAGAATTTGGGAATATACTTATTGCTTAACAAGATCGTGATCGGCGCATTTTTGACCGCAGTGTTTGTGGGCGTAGCTCAGAAAATGCGCATTGCCGATGAGGAAACGCGCTACGACCGTTGTGTGCGTCAGGTCGAAAAAGCAAAATGGCAATGTCGCGAAACTGGGAGGTACCCCAATGCAACCTCAGGGCCGGTCGACGTGATTGATCTTTGTAAGACCTACGCTTCGAGAGACAAAGAGCGATGCGCAGCGCTTGCTTCGAAGAGATAAAGTCTCATGCCGCGTCTTGAAGATAAGGTTCGTCGCGCAGCCTACACCTACGTTTGCCACGTCAAGTCCGCCGAACTTGGTTTGTCCTTTGATGATTTTTGGGCAGCAATTTGCCCTGCTGAGCTAACGCCAAAGGCACCAGACTGGCCCACTGCGTTTTCACGTGATTTGCTGGTTGGCATGCGCGCGGACGATGACTTCGTCGATGCTTTGTGTAGCAAGTATGAAATTGTCTAGCGCAAAGAAATGGGGGACAGAGGTATCCCCCATGTTTAATTATCATTCTGCGGTGTAATATTGCTCACAGATTTCAAATTGGTCGTTGACTACTTCATCAATCAGCGCAACTGCTTCGTTGTATGTCGCGCCCCACGACGCACCAGCAAGGTAGTCATCTATTACTGCTCCATGCGTTTCCACTGAAGATGTTATGGATTTCAGATAATAAGTTCCTGCCTCTGTGGTTCCTCCGCCAATCGCGGCGAATAATCCGTTCATAAAAGTATCGTGACCAGCGGAGTTGATCTCTGCCTCTAGCTTAGAAATTGAGACAATAAACGCCTGAAGGTTCTCTGGAGATACTTTGATTCGCATGGCTCGCTCATACCCGGGATCAAGCCTTGGAAATGGTTTTAAGGGCGCCCATGTGGCTCCGTACTTGAATTCGCGTTGGCTTGCCATGCCAGCGGGCGCCTTGCTTGGATCGTATTTAGAGGCTCCGACAATGGCGCTAGTGACGCTTGGAAAGGCGTTCCAAAGCATCAATTGGCCAACATAGTCTCGTCCAGAAATAGTCTCGCAGTATCCAGCCGCTTCAGCACCGATCATTTCAAATAGTGCTGGGTTTGACTTCACTGATTCAATGTAACCCTCAACGTCCTTTGCGGCGACAAATAGCGTAGTGAACGCCCCGTTGCCCTCCGGCGCTGAACCATGGTTATCGGCAAAAGCCGACGAAATTAGGCATGTAGCCAAGGAAGCTACCGATAATATCTTTTTCAAAATTTCCCCCTTTTGGACTCGCATATATTGCTGAGCAAATCTACCCGCTCAGAATCATGGTATCGCCATATTGTTGCGACTGCATGTCAGCTGCTTAGGTTCTATCCGTGCACTGCGAGTTGCGCCAAACAGCTGTGCGCCTACCGCATGTCATAACCATCTCGATAACTTACCCCAACAGAATTAACCGACCAACCTCCCACTTGATCTGCAAGATCCACTGGAGCTTCAGAGGACAATTCCACACGAGGCCTAATAACAATACAGAGATGAGCGAGCTTTCCTGAAGCGGCACTGAATTAAAGTTTTACTGATTCGTACCGATTACGTTGATATAGAAAAATTTTTCGGGTCTGCGATTCGACTATGAGAGCGGTTTCGTGATGAACGTAAAAACTTTGAGCAAAGTCTTTTGGATCGGATGTTGCGTCCTAATGACCAGTTGCGCCCGTGATCCGGTAACTCATCCCCAGCAAGATTGGTCAGTACCTTTGGTTGTGTATGGCCGCATGCTTGACGAGGAAACACTCGCGGCAATGCCTAGCTATGAGCGCAATCAGGAAGTATGCAAACGCACAGACGCGGCATTTAGACGAGTCGACTTACTGAATGATATCGAAGACCGGATCGCTGTCTTAGGCGCCGAACTAAACGATTTACACAGAGAGTCGCACGAGTGCAGGACTGTGAAGGTTGCAGACTGCATCAATTGTACTCCCTACCGGATAGAACAATGCTCCTACAATGCTGAACACTTCATGTGGGACAGCACCAAGAAAAACAGAGATAAACTGATCGCTGAGTACAAGGCGGGGAACCGCACTCATTTAGGCGCGCACAGGGCCTGCGTAGACTACATCATCACTGAGGGTCTAACCACAGACGAAGTTTTCGCTCTCCACAAATCTGCATTAGAGCCACCAAAGTTTCTGCCCACGCCCACTTACCCTGAACTTGAAATGGCGGAAATGGGATGGGAAGCGCGGTAAAGCACCTGCCGATTGATCGACAGCTGGGCAAAATATGGGGCGGCGCTATGTTTGCATGGCAAATTCTGTGCGCAGCCAGCCCTGCCCAAGGGGCAGATGTAGCTGGTTTAAAGCAAGCCCCAATGTCCTTGGTTAACCTCAGCTCGTACGAACTCAGCGTAGAAAACTGTCAACCGTTAATGGACACCGCTGAATATGGTCGTGCGACGCACTTCAAGATCATCTCCGATCTATCCGAGCCACTGCATATATTTTCGGTAACCGATACGGGTAGGATCAGGTATCGAAAAACGATGTTACCCGGCCACGACCACTCAATTTTTGTGACGAGTGGCACCTCGCTAGTTTTCATAGAAAAAGACTCTAGAGCCTGCATATACCGTGGGCGTGTTGAGATCGAAGATAATCGACAAAAATACTTCGTCAGCGAATTAGTAGCCCATTACGAACGATGGAAATGAAGCTCCTTAGGATTTCGCGGGACTAATTAATTTCCAGTGTGTGGCAGTCTTTGCCACCAAACACTCTAACCCTCTCCAAGCTTGTCTAAGCTCATCTGGCAGACTCAGCGGAAAGCCAATATTTAAAACAAATAAAGCGGCCCTGTTGTCTACCCATTTCGAAATGTTGGTGCAGGATTTGAAGGTTTGCAGAACTTAACTTAATGAGCCCAGGCTCAGCTATTTTTTGTGGAGGTCGGACTACTGCTCAGCTTGCTTGAAAGCCTTCAACCGTTATAAGTTCCGGAAAATCAATGCAGTCGGTGACATTGGTTTCCCAGCTTTAAAAGTCCATGACGAATTTATTGTACCTGTCGATATCGTTGAGGCAGTGCATGAGGTGAGGTATACGACGGCGTTTTAGAGTGTTTTTGCAAATTCATGCCAGCCGGCGGTTTTTCCCACGCAGCATTCTATTGACCAGAGCAATAACCACTGAGGCCATAAAAGTATGCGTATGGCGTCGCGTACCCTGATGCTGTGCAAACCCTCACGTAAGGCAACCCGCTAGGGATGCCGCCATATGAGTTTGAAGATTCACTAATGACTATGTACAAAAGCTCATCATCCCAATCGTATCCGAAGAAGCCCGCCGGGTATAAAAGCAGGGCGCCCTCTCCCGACAAGATATCCCTGTTACCAGTCCAGTAATTTCCATAGGGGTCCAGACAGCCCCTTTGTGAGAGTGGTCTGGCATCAAACACACCGCGGCTGATGTACGTATTTCCCTGAATGAAATCTATGTCCACTTGCGCTACCGATCCTTCAACATCGCATGTCCCACCCGGCTCAACTGGTGAGATTCTGCCAACACTATCAACGGCAATAAGTTCAAACCAATTTGCGTCGGCGTAGCCAACATAGACTCCTTTAGCATCCAATGGCCCTGTCAGACCTGCCAGTTCATATAAATCGAAGCGCTCCATCTCGACGTCAACACGAGCATCAAGGCCACCGGAGCTGTTGTAGATCGAGTACTCTCCTGACGCGTAATACTCAGCCAACTCCAACTGTCCACTAAGCCTGTAATTTTCATCAGTGACCTGATCCCCTGGGCTGTAAGCACACCACATTTCGAAACTGAGTGTTGTTACAGAAATAGAGCTAGAGCCAAAACACTTCTCATCCCAATAACCGTCGGTGAAGCCCTCTAAATATATCCGTCCCTCTCTGCTAACGAATATAGTGGCATATTTGTAGTCTGCAGAAATTCCAGAAATACTCAGCGACGTCGTTGACCACCATCCTGTCGCAACTGTGTCAATTCTGATAGTGGAGTTGAGTGTGGCACTCTTCCCTGAGGTATCAGAGGCTGAAAAACTGATCGTGTGATTACCCACCTCTGAGTCGTAGCCCCTAATCACAAATTGATTATTAGAGTTGCCTTGCTCAATGGACAGTGAGTTTGATGTCGCGTTATAGGTGGTTCCGTCAGATCCAAAATTTCTTGCCGTGACCGTTACGACAATTGTTTCATCATCGAAAGCAGTCGACGGCAGATTACTACTCAAACTAGGACTGGGGGGAGATGAACCTCCACCACCACTGCATCCCGCGAGAGCGATGACAATAAGAGTAAAATAAATAGCAAGGATTTTGCGATCCGAACCCTTCACATCTCCCTCGCGGAGTTTTATTAGCCACCTTAAGTATCTCAAAACAATATAGAGCTTAGCGGGGAAAATAAATCCGGACATTTTCCACCACGCGTTTAAAAATAACCCTGTTTTGGTTGACGCCTCATCGTAATCCAAAACTACTTTACATCTTCAACACCCCATCAAGTCCAACCAAGCCTAT
>CABYEX010000022.1 GCA_902518075.1 Halieaceae bacterium
ATCCTCCCGGTATGGCCGATCTCCCCGGCCGAGTTAACCAGCTGGATAGCTGCCCGCATGAAGACCGCTGGACTCACCGCAGACAACGACGCCGTGACTCTGTTGGCCGAACGACTAGAAGGTAACCTGCTCGCGGCGTCACAGGAAATTGAAAAGCTGAGACTGCTGCATGGAGAGCAGACCATCACCGCCGAGTTAGTGGCAGACACTGTGTCGGATAACGCCCGCTACGACGCGTTTCGGTTGGTCGACGTTGCACTGTCGGGAGATAGCCGGGGCGCCGTGCGGACATTGCGCGGACTGCGGGCCGAGTCCATTCAACCCCCCGTGTTGTTGTGGGCCCTCTCGCGGGAAGTCCGGTTGTTGGCGGATTTAAAGCGAGAAATTGCGAGGGGCACACCCGTGAATGCGGCATTGAGTCAGCGAGGGGTGTGGCGCAATCGACAGGGGCTAGTGCGCTCGGCGATGAACCGGTTGGGCGGTCGGGATCTAGCAGAGATGCAGGCACTCAGCTTCCACGCGGATGGCGCCAGCAAGGGTTTTATGCAGGGCGAACCGTGGAGTTTGTTGGAGCGGCTCGTGGTGGTGATGGCTCAGGGGTCACTGCCTACCAGTACACGCGAGCGGCGCGCGTAGAGACTGATCACCAACACAACGCCCGCGCCTCCCGTCCATACAGCGACACGACTGAATCCAAACCCATCCACTCCCGCGCCTAGCAAGGCGGCACCCAACGCAGGCGCACCCATGGCCAGCATGGTCCAGACACTCATTACACGACCGCGGTATTCGGCACTGGCCGTCAACTGTATTAGCGTTTGCGAGCCGGTACCCGCCACGGTGGTGACGACACTGAGTATCGATACCCACAGCGCCAGCCCAACCAGCCCCGCAAACCACTGCAAACTGATGAGAGCGAGGCCTGCCAGCATGATGGCTGCGCACACCAGCATCATCAGGCGCGCCAAATCAGCCGCCTGGCGGCTGACCAACAACCCCCCCAGGACAGAACCCAAACCCGCCATGGCAACCAGTACCGCGAGCTCTGCGGATCCACCCTGTAACACTTGCCCGGAGAGGGCCGGCAGCAACTCGATAATGGTGCGGCCGAGGAGGCCATTAAGCGCCGTGAGCGCGAGTAAGAGCCTAAGATCGGATCGGTCCGACAAATGGCGAAAACCTGCGATCAACTGGTCCACGAAAGAAGTCGATGGCGCCGCAGGTGAATCCCGTTCAATCGTCAATCGTGACAGCCCCCAGAAGGACCCCATGAACATCAACATTGCAACCAGCCAAGCTGCGCTGACGTTCACCTGCGCAACCAGCGCCGCTCCGAGAGCGGGGCCCACCATGCGCGCAATATTGAAAGACATGGCGGAATATCCCACCGCGCTTGGTAACGCCTCGCGCGTGACCAGAAGTGGCACAAGCGCAAGACGCATTGGCGAGTGCAGTGAGGTGGCCACACCGAGGGTCGCCGCGAGCGCCACTAACGCCGCGCGGTCGTACCAACCCAGCCAGGTCGTGAGGATGCCGGTCAGCGTGATGGCGCTGTGAATCACCATCGACAACCGCAGCCCCTCACGCGGATTCACCCTATCAGACAGAATCCCGAACCACGGCGACAACAACAGCGCCGGCGCCAGCATCAGAGCGCCGACAATACCCACCCAGGTCGCCGAGTGCGTGAGATCCCAGGCGCTCCATCCCAGCAGAAATCGCAGTAACCACGCCCCGAGGCTTGAGAACCAGCTTGCGGGGTAATAGCCCCGAAAGCGCGGGTCTGACAGCGCAGATCGGTGGACCTGTCGCGTTTCACGACAGTCCGAAAAATCCTCACTTGCTTTTTGGGTCATGCTCAAATACTGTCTATTTATACAGTATTCTTACTGTTGTCGCTGTTTCATCAGCACGCCGCCTGTCGGCGGGAGTGATTCGGCGCAGCAATATGAAATGGGAGTGCATCATGAATTATCTACTTGAAGATATTTTCCGTCGCGCCGACACCTGGAGAG
This sequence comes from Halieaceae bacterium, assembly GCA_902518075.1. The sequence continues at coordinate 2,016 of CABYEX010000022.1, forward strand.
GCATGGATCAACACGGTATGGATCCGTCTGGTCTCGGTCAACAACAACGTGTTCTTCTCCACCCGGAAGCCAGCGCCGCCAATGGCGATGCCCACACCTTTTTCGGTGTCAGAACGGGTTTCGATGTGCTGGATACACAACTGTATAACAGAGGCTGGCCTGTCGGCGGCTGTATCGAGGTCATCAGCGACCAGTGCGGTCTAGATGCCATGGGGGTGTTCATGCCCATGATGAAGCAGCTGTCTGGTCAGGGCCGGTGGCAGGTGTTCATTGATCCGCCCTATACCCCTTACGCCCCACTCCTCGCCAACGAAGGGGTCGATCTTCAGGAAATCATGCTGGTACACCCCAAGAGCCGCGATGAGGTGCTGTGGTCAACCGAGCAGGCCTTGCGAAGTAGCACCTGCAGCGCCGTATTTGTGTGGTTGGGTGCCACGGACTACCGCTATGCGGAGCTGCGCAAAATACAGTTGGCAGCAGCCAGTCATGGCACACCGACCATTCTCTTTCGCTCTTCTGAAGCACTGGAGCAGGCCTCCCCCGCCAGTCTGAAAATTCATATCGACGGTTACCGGCAAATCAAGATTCTCAAGCAACGGGGCGGGCGTCAAAGCCCAACCATTTCGCTGCCTACAGATGACTCGCTGCTCGAGGCTGCAACAATGTGGGCATCGCTGGAATCGTCAGAAACCCTCGGCACATCACACGGTTTTGGGCCCTCTGCCTGAACTGCAAGGGCCTCGCGCAGATGTGCACTTCGTTCATTTCGGTATAGCGTAAGGATGGCGGAGCGGCTATCCTTGCGCCCGCTTCCGACCACCCCGAGGCTGTCATGCAGGATTTCCCCCACCACTACCGTTGTATCGCTACCGCCAACGCGGACAAATCCCAGGTACGCGTTGCCAGCCAGGGTCTGGAAGACCTGACCACTGACGCACCAAGAGAATTCGGCGGCCCCGGTGATCAATGGTCTCCTGAAGCCCTGCTCATCGCCGCAGTCGCCGACTGCTTCGTGCTGACATTTCGAGCGATGGCCGGGCCGTCCCAGATTACTTGGCACGCACTTGACTGCGATGCCACGGGCACACTGGAACGTGTTGATCGATCGACGCAATTCACCCACATAGTGCTGTCAGTGCGCATCAGCGTTCCAGAGGAACTAGAAGGAAAGAAAGTGCTGCGGGTACTGAAGAAAGCCGAGGACACCTGCCTAATCACCAATTCACTCAATGCAACGGTGACACTCAACGTGGATATCACACGTCAATCTCACTGAATCAGTCGCCGCTACAAAAAAGCCCCGCATGTGCGGGGCTTTTTTATGAATCTGGGAGTGGGGCATTACTGCGCCGCACTCACCACAACGTTGCCAGAATCCTCGATATCAAAGCGGTCCGCCTGCATCACCTTGGTCCAGGCACTGGCGAAATCTTTGATAAACCGTTGTCGACTCTCGTCAAACGCGTAGAACTCCACCACTGAACGCAGCTCGGAGTTGGATCCGAATACCAGATCAAACTCTGTCGCGGTCCACTTAAGGTCACCGGTTTGGCGATCACGGCCCTCGAACACATAGGCTTCTGAGGAAGGTTCCCAAGCCGTATTCATATCGAGCAAGTTGACGAAGAAGTCGTTACTCAACACGCCGGGGCGATCGGTCAGGACACCTCGATCGCTATCATCAGCGTTGGCATTCATCGCCCGCATACCACCCAACAGCACTGTCATCTCGGACACCGTGAGATTCAGCATGTCTGCCTTGTCGATGAGCGCTTGCGAGGGTGTCATGAAACCAAGGTCAGCTATGTAGTTACGGAAACCGTCGTGACGCGGCTCCATGACCGACCAGGAGGCGTCGCCCAAAGACCCTTCAATTGCGTCGACTCGGCCTGGCGTAAACGGAATCGATACCTCGACCCCGAACTCCTCGGCCGCCTGCTCAACCCCGACGTTACCCGCGAGCACGATGACATCGGCAAGTGATACCTGCTTGCCGCGGGACAAACCGCTGTTGAACCCGCCCTGTACTTCTTCCAGCACAGCGATCACCTCAGACAAGGCGTCGGGGTTATTAATCGCCCACTGATTCTGGGGCGCCAGACGAATACGCGCGCCGTTAGCACCACCGCGCATATCTGTGCCGCGATAGGTCGAGGCCGAAGCCCAAGCAGTGCTCACCAGCTGCGTGTTGGTCAGCCCGCTATCCGCAATCGCCGCCTCCAACTCGCGGATATCCCGATCACTGATCAGCTTGTAGTCGCGCTCGGGGAGCGGATCCTGCCAAGCCAGCGTCTCTACTGGCACATCATCACCAAGGTAACGAATCTTCGGGCCCATGTCACGGTGAGTCAGCTTGAACCATGCCTTGGCAAAGGCCAGCTCGAACTCCTCGGGGTTCTGAAGGAACCGCTCTGAGATCTCGCGATAGCTGGGATCAAACTTGAGCGACAAATCGGTGGTAAACATCACAGGCGCATGGCTCACTCCCTCGAGATGGGCATCGGGCACTGTGCCCGCCGCCGAGCCGTTCTTGGGCTGCCACTGAAGCGCGCCCGCCGGACTGCGGGTTTGCTCCCACTCATAGGCGAACAGGTTGGCCAGGTACATCATCGACCACTGGGTCGGCGTCGCGGTCCACGCACCCTCAAGGCCGGAGGTCACGGTGTCCTCAGCATTACCTTTACCGCAGGTGTTCTTCCAGCCGAAGCCCTGCTCAACGATCGCCTCACCGGTCGGCTCAGGACCGACACAATCCGTGGGCTTGTGGGCTCCATGGGCCTTACCAAAGGAGTGACCGCCCGCAATCAGTGCGACCGTCTCTTCGTCATTCATCGCCATGCGACCAAAGGTCTCGCGGATATCATGTGCGGCGAGCACCGGGTCGGGATCGCCGTTGGGGCCTTCTGGGTTCACGTAAATCAAACCCATCTGGACCGCTGCGAGGCCATTACGGAGCTGACGACCCTCGGCATAGCGCTCATCGGCCAGCATCTTTGCCTCCGGACCCCAGTAGACCCACTCGGGCTCCCAATCGTCTGTGCGGCCGCCTGCAAAACCAAAGGTTTTGAAGCCCATGTTTTCCATGGCCACATTACCGGCGAGCACCATGAGATCAGCCCAAGAGATTTGGTTGCCGTACTCCTGCTTGATCGGCCACAGCAGGCGGCGGGCCTTGTCGAGGTTGCCGTTGTCGGGCCAGCTGTTCAGTGGCTCGAATCGCTGCTGACCGCCATCGGCGCCACCACGACCGTCCGAAGTGCGGTAGGTGCCAGCGCTGTGCCAGGCCATACGGACAAAGAACGGGCCGTAGTTCCCGTAATCAGCAGGCCACCAAGGTTGCGAGGTGGTCAGCGTCTCGTTGATATCCGCCTTTAATGCCTCAAGATCCAACCGCGCGAACTCGGCCGCATAGTCAAAATCGGCTCCCAGCGGGTTCGTGCTGCGCTCGTTCTGACGCAAGGGCGTCAGATCCAGGCTGGCAGGCCACCAGGCCTGAGTGCTTTTAGGCGTGCTGCGGGCCACCGCGTCAATCACGGGCAGGGCCACCAGGGCCGCCGCCAGTGCGGTGTGTGCAACCGCTGTTTTGAATAGTGTGACTTTCATTGAGCTGTCCTCGCTAAAAATAGTTACCCCAACCCGCATTTACTCACCACCACCGTAAATTGAAAAGCTGATTGTTTAGATAAAACCGATCGTTTTTTTCGATTAGGCATTAGCGATGAATAAACCCGCCGTCCATGGAGTACCATCGCTCTCGCAGGGGGGACAACCCCTCTGGGTTGGACTGCGGATTGGGGCCGGCGGGCAGTCAGTCCCACCGGCGGGTGAGAAGACTCAGCGACTCGCGAGGGTTCGCTGAATCAAGTTCTGTATGTTGGCCTCGAGCTGATCCAGCGGCACCGCACCGAAGCCAAGTAGCGTGTCGTGGAAGCTGCGGATATCAAACTGTTCTCCCAGCGCTTCCTCGGCCATCTCGCGTAGCTCGACGATACGCAATTTACCGATCATGTAGGCGGTGGCTTGCCCGGGCATTGCGATGTAGCGCTCGATCGCTCGCTGGCAGTCATACTCGGCATTGGGTGTGTTGGCCACGAGGTAGGCCACTGCCTCCTCCCGCGTCCACTGTTTATGGTGCAACCCGGTGTCAACGACCAGACGCGCGGCGCGCCACAACTCCATCGCCAATCGGCCAAAGTTGGAATACGGATCCTGATAAAAGCCCATTTCCTTGGCCAGATACTCAGAGTACAGGCCCCACCCTTCGCTGAAAGCGGTAAAGCGGGTGTGGCGCTGGAAATCCGGGACATCGCCCAGCTCTGCTGCAATAGACAGCTGCAGGTGGTGCCCCGGTAACCCCTCATGAAACGCCAGAGCTTCAAGATCAGTAGTCGGCATGGAGTTCATGTCGTAGAGGTTGGCGTAGTAAATGCCTGGACGAGACCCGTCGGGCGGAGGGCTCTGGTAGAACGCTTTACCCGCAGACTGCTCCCGGTAGGCCTCGACCCGCTTCACGATCAAATCCGCTTGCGGCAGCAAACCAAAATAGTCGGGCAGCTGCTCTGCCATTCTGTCGATCGCGGTACGTGCCGCGTCGAGATACGCCGACCGTCCAGCCTCGGTGTTGTCATAACGTAGAGATTCATCATTGCGCACCTGATCGAGAAATGCGGACAGCTCACCCTCTTCACCCAGCTCGGCCATCACAGAACGCATCTCCTCATGTAAACGCGCTACGTTGGCGAGCCCCGCTTTGTGAATAGCCTCTGGGGTCAGGTCAGTGGTCGTGAAATCTCGCAACCGGCTGGCGTAAAAAGCATCACCGTCGGGGAATCGCCATACCCCGTCCTCTTTGGGCGCCACTGACTGCTGGGATTGAACGGCCGCAATCAAACGCTCGTAGGCAGGCTTCACCGCGCTCAACATGGCCTGCCGCGCGGTCTCTCGTAGTCGCTCAGCTGTGGCAGGCTCAACCTCAAGGGTGGCGAGCTTGTCGTTGAAATCAGCCCAGATCACCGAGGGCGAACCCGATTGATCAAAGGGCGCGCCCACCAGCACATTGCCGGCGGACTCCACAATTTGCGGAATCATCCAGTCGACCAGATACAGACCTTTATCCATGCGGATCTGGATCTGCTCGATCACGTCATCAAAATAGTCAGGCAGGTTGTTGAGCCTGGCGATGTAGTCCTCGGCGTCCTGCTCTGAATCAATCGTATGCACATTGACCAGCAGGCTGATCGGGCTAGTATGTGGGCCCCTGAACTGATGGATAACATATCGATGGTGCCGGAATGCGGCACCAGCCAGCGTGCGCTCTAGGTCGAGTCGATAGAGTCGGTAGGAAAGCTGTCGCGCGGGCGAGAGTTGGCTGGTGTCGATACCTTCGAGAAACACGAGACGTTCCCGGGCCAACTCAAGTGACTCCAGCTGGAAGGATTCGGACACATCGTTCCACTGGTCCTGTTGATCTTTGATGCCGAGGTAACTGGCGCTGGCCGGGTATCGGGCCAGATCAGCTTCCCAGGTCGCCGCAAAAAAATCCTCCAGTCGCTGCTGCTCGGCGGATATCGGCGGCGCGTTAACAACCGGCGACACGGCTTCGTCTGCGGTCTTGCCGCAGGACACCAATAGCACCGCTACGAGCAGCCACAGTGCGCGATAAGCAGAGCCAATTCTCATCACAAACGATTGCAACCTTCCTTGATACAAACGGAACATGGGAACTTTCCTCATAAAGAGAGATGAGCCTCACAAAACGAGACCAATAAAGTGACGGGCTTTGAGAGCCTCCAGGGCGGTGTATTGTCACAGAATTCATCCGCCTCGGGGATACTCCCAAACGGGGGTTGCGTGGAAGCCATAATACTGTACAAAAATACAGTATTATGGCGTGATGTCGCTCTGGCTCTGTCTTCGTTTTGATTTATTGCCGCTGGAAGCCCTGCTGAAACAGCATGGCTATGCGAGCGATACTGCAACGATTGTTGTCGCCCAGCGACGCGTACTGGTCTGTGACGAATCGGCCAGCCTCGCCGGCGTGATCCCGACACAGACAGTCAGTACGGCACAGGCACTACTTGCTCACAACAAGCACCGCTCACTGGAACGCGACCCGGAATCAGAAGATGCCCTGCTCGAGCAGCTCACCATCTGGGCCTATGGTTTATCACCGCATCTGGAGCGCTGGCGCGGCAATGCCCTGACCATCGAAATCGGCAGCTGTCTGCGCCTGCATCAGGGACTTGGGCCGCTTCTGGAACGGGTCGATACGGAAATGAGCCTGCGTGGGCTGACTGTGAGCGTAGGCGTCGCCGAAACCCGTGATGCCGCCTGGCTACTGAGCCATGCCGAGGGCGATAGCGCCCGTCATCCCGAACGACCCCTCACAGAACGCTTGGCACCCCTACCGCTACAGCTCATTCAGGCTGACTTCTCCAACATCATCAAACGGCTTGAGCGCTCCGGCATACAGCGATTCGGACAGTTACTCGACATCCCGCTCCCCGCGCTCGGCAAACGGTGCGGTGAACCCTTTGTGAACTGGCTCAATCAGCTGCAAGGCCGGCAACAGGAACCGGCTGTGACTTATCAGCCACCCGAGCGCTTTGAGGACACGTTGTGGTTCGGCTTTGACATCCAGAACCGGCAGGAACTGCACCCCGCCATGCAGCGCTTGCTGGCCCACTTCTGTCAATTTTTGCGGAACACACAACTCGGCACTGCCGCCATTGAGTGGCGCTATTTACGACCACAACACCTAATACAGACACCGCCTCCAGCACACCAAACGCAAGCTGGCCGGTCCGCGTCACCGCAAGATTCACAGCCAGAGGCCACTGCGTTCAAAGTATTTTCCGACGTCGCTCAAAACAATGCGAAGCTCTGGTTCGAGCTGTCTTGTTTACAACTGGACACGTGGTCACTGCCCGAGAATATCGAAGGGATCTCGCTGGTCGTCGATCAACTTCAGGAGGCGGCTGTCGCGCCGCAGGATTTATTTCATACCGGGGTCACGACCGCATCGCGACATGAACTGGTGGACCGCCTGCGCAGCAGACTGGGATTGCAGGCTGTCGGCTATCTGGATTGCCGGTATGAGCACCTTCCGGAAAATGCCGTCTTCGAGACGCATACGCTGAGCACCCGGGAAGACCGCGACAGCGATGCTTTGGGGCAGCGCCCATTCTGGTTGTTACCGACGCCACAGCCGATTCATCAGGATACCGAGCGGCTGTACTGGAATGGACCGCTCGATGTCCTCCATGGCCCGGAGCGGATTGAGGACCAGTGGTGGACCACCCCTGTCAGCCGGGATTACTACATCGCCCAGACACCCCAGAAACAACCCGTCTGGATCTATCAGGACCGGCACAATCGCCGCTGGTATCTACATGGGCTTTTTGCCTGACGCCGGCGCACCTTACTGTCACATGCTGCCGACGGTGCTGGCTTCAGAGACTTCCGTGACGACCTTCTGTTACGGGCTGGCGATCAGCCCGCTATCGGTTCGCTACCGCCGCAGAGGCAGTATCCAGCCAGATGAGTTCAGCCGGGTCGAACCCCAGCTCGGTGATGCGCTGCAAAAATTGCGCTCGCAACGCTTCGCTGACCCGGGGCGTTCGCGCGAGAAACCATAAATAACTGCGGTTGAAACCTGAGACAAAGGCGTAGTCGTAGTCCTCCCCCAGCTCAAAGACCACGTAGCTGCCATAGAAGGGGCCAAAGAACGACACTTTCAGGTGCGCGATGTCGGGAGATTGCACAAAGCGCGCGACGCCTTCCGCCTCGCGCCACTCGCCTTCCTCCTGATCAAATCCGCGATTCAGCACCGAAATGCTGCCGTCAGGGTTCACGTCATAGGTTGCGCTGACTTCGCTCAGACCATGCTCAAAACTGTGGTCCAGCCGGGCAATTTCGTGCCAGGTACCGAGATACCGGTTTTGATCAAACCCGGTAACAGGATCAACCCCTTCGGGCACCCCGGTACACGCCAGCAACCATAAAGAGAGCATGCCAATTAGGGCATATTGGCCACGGCGTCGGTCAATCACTTTCATGCTGCACTCCTGTGTTTGCTCACCCTTTGCTGGCTACTCCGGAGCTTGAGACCGAAAAATGAGACGGCCTTCGCCCCGTCAGCAGCTAGCGTAAAAAACAGTCTACGCTATTTCACCACGACGCTTTTCAGGGCAGCCCGCACACCGCTAGAATACTGTTTATTTATACAGTATTTATCGTGTACGTCGAACTCCACTGCCTGACCCACTACAGTTTTTTGCGCGGCGCCTCGGCACCTGAGGAACTCGTCGACCGCGCAGCCAAATCTGGCTATCACGCTCTGGCCATTACCGATGAGTGCTCGCTGGCAGGGGTTGTTAAAGCACACGTCGCCGCCAAAGAGCGGGGGCTTAAGCTAATTGTGGGTAGCGAATTCACCCTGACAGAAGGTATTCGTCTGGTCGCACTGGTCCCCAGCCGCGAGGCGTATGGGGAACTCTCGGGGCTCATCAGTCGCGCGCGCCGCCGCAGCGGCAAAGGTGAATACCGTGTGCATCTGCGCGACGTGATCTTTCACCTCAAACGTTGCCTGCTCATCCTGTTGCCAGATGACACCGACAACCAGGCCGTTCATCTCCAGCAGCTGGCAAGGCGGTGCAACGGGCGGGTCTGGATCGGCATCAGCAGGTTGTTGGGGAACGATGAATGGCGCCGTTTCAAACACCGCTATTACACGGCACAAAATCTTCAGGTGCCGATGGTGGCATGTGGCGAGGTGCAAATGCACAGCGCCAAACGCAAGGCGCTACATGATGTGCTGACGGCGATCAGACTACAGACCCCGGTACAGCAACTGGGGCACCGCCGGCTAATCAATAGCCAGCAGCACCTGCGCACACTGGATACCTTGCACTCGCTCTACCCCGAAACCCTCATCGGCGAGACACGTCATATCGCTGACCGCTGCCAGTTCAGCCTTGATGAGCTGCGCTATGAATATCCGGAAGAGGTCGTACCGTCACATCACACTGCCAACAGTTATCTGCGACAGGAAGTCGCGGCCGGGGCCAGATTGCGCTGGCCAGACGGCGTGCCGGAGGCCATCCAGACGCGCATCCATCAGGAGCTCGATCTGATTACCGAGCTGTCTTACGAGTACTACTTTTTGACCGTCTACGACATTGTCCAGTTTGCCAAGTCACGCCATATCCTCTGTCAGGGCAGAGGCTCTGCTGCCAACTCTGTCGTGTGCTACTGCCTGCACATCACCGAGGTCTCCCCGGAGCAGGTGTCGCTGTTGTTCGAGCGATTCATCTCGCGGGAGCGGGATGAGCCACCTGATATTGATGTGGACTTCGAGCATGAGCGGCGCGAGGAAGTGATTCAGTACATCTATGAGAAGTACAGCCGCCGCCGTGCGGCGCTGGCCGCAACGGTCATCACCTACCGGTCGCGCAGTGCGGTGCGCGATGTCGGCAAAGCGATGGGATTTGATACCAGCTTTATCGATGAACTGGCGAGCTCTCTGGCCTGGTGGAATCGGGAGCGAGAACTGACCGATCGTTTTCAGCAACAGGGCCTGGCACGCTCCGGGCAACTGGCAGAACACTTTATGGCGAGGGTGCAGGAAATTTTGGGCTTCCCGCGCCATCTCTCCCAGCATGTGGGGGGATTTGTCATTAGCCGTGGGCCGATTTCGAATCTGGTACCCGTGGAAAATGCCAGCATGCCAGACCGCACGGTTATCCAATGGGACAAGGAAGATATCGAGGCGTTGGGGCTACTGAAGGTCGATATTCTCGCCCTCGGGATGCTGTCAGCCATCCGCAAAAGCCTCGACATGATCAGCCGGGATCGCCCTGATATCCGCCGTATACAGGATATCCCCAAAGAAGATGCCGCCACCTACAGAATGTTGCAAAAGGCCGACTCTCTGGGTGTCTTCCAGATCGAGTCGCGCGCGCAAATGTCGATGCTGCCGCGACTGAAACCCGCCTGTTTTTACGACCTGGTGATCGAAATCGCCATCGTTCGGCCCGGCCCGATTCAGGGCGATATGGTGCATCCCTACCTGCGCCGCAAAGCCGGACTGGAGTCCATCAGCTACCCCAACAAGGACATTGAATCGGTCCTGTCGCGCACACTGGGTGTGCCGATATTCCAGGAACAGGTGATTCGCCTGGCCATGGTAGCTGCAGGGTTCACGGGAGGAGAAGCCGACGCCCTGCGGCGCGCTATCAGTAACTGGGGCAAGAACAGCAAGCTCCTTACCTTCGAGCACAAGCTCAAGCAAGGCATGCTCAAAAAGGGCTACACCGCGGACTTTGCAGACCGGTTGTTCGATCAGATCAAAGGATTTGGCGGTTATGGCTTTCCGGAGTCACACTCGGCAAGCTTTGCCCTGCTCGCCTATGTCTCTGCCTGGCTCAAGTGCCACCACCCTGCGGCCTTCTATGTCGGGCTGCTCAACAGTCAACCCATGGGCTTTTATTCGCCATCACAACTGATACAGGATGCGCGGCGGCATCGCATCATGGTTTTGCCCGTCGATGTGAATCACAGCATTTGGGAGCACCAAATTCTGTCCTCAACGGACCAACAGCAGCCACCCATCAGGCTGGGATTGAGGCTAATCAAGGGACTCAGTGAGGCGGCAGGTCAACGCATTCACACCGCACAGCGTCAGCGCGCCTTTATCAACGTTGCTGACTTGCGCCAACGCGCCTGCCTCGATCGCGGCGATATGGAAGCGCTCGCCGCCGCTGATGCCCTCTCGGGTATCAGTGGCAATCGCTATCAATCCCACTGGCAAACCATGGCACTGGAAGCGCACCGCCCGTTACTGTCTTATGACAGTGCAGCACAGCGTTCTCAGGATGATGCGGCCGTCACGGCAGCGCCTACACTTCCCGAGGACGTCATCGCCGATTATCAAAGTACCGGGATGACTCTCAGGTCACATCCCCTGTCCTTGCTGCGCCACCAGCGTCCCTTTGATCGCTGTCGGCGGCAAACGGAGCTTGAAACACTGGGTAATCACCGCTTTGTGCGGGTAGCTGGATTGGTTACCTGTCGGCAACGCCCGGGCACCGCTTCAGGCGTGGTGTTTCTGACCCTGGAGGATGAAACGGGCAATATCAACGTGATTGTCTGGCCAGCGATTCAGGAGCGCTACCGACAAAGCCTGATGACCGCGCAGTTACTGTTAGTCAAAGGGACGGTAGAATCTCGCGACGGCGTGACGCATGTGATTGCCGGCACGCTGGAGGACTGCAGCGACCACTTGAGCGCCTTGGCGGTGCAATCCCGGGACTTTCATTGACAGCAGTCCAGCGCCCGCGTGCTGAACGCGACGCTGACACATCACATGAGACGTTTAAAACATTGCGGGACACGCTACTCGACGTCGGATCGGACCTCGGCTTTCAGCCATCCCCCCACATCCTCACGCAGAAAAAACTCAATCGGCCGGCAGCACACCTGGCAATCTTCAATGTACTCCGCGCCCACATCTTCAGGGTTCAAGAGCACCTCTATCGACTCGCCACAATAAGGACAATAAATTCTGCTCTCCTGCAGCGCGGGCGCGGTCATGGATGACTAGCTGGCCTCCTGAAGCACCGCTGCCTCGGCCACCACACCCGCCCGTTCCAACACCAATTCATCGTCCTGAAGCAGGTCATCGCGGAACATTTTGCGATCCTTGCGGTAGTTCTGCGGGTTCATCCATGGCATCTGATCGCCCTGTTTGGGGAAGCAGTGCATCACCCGCTGCATGTAACCAGCAGAGAAATCATCAATCCAGAAACGTTGGCTCATGGAGTCGGCCAGCTCATCCGCAATGCGCGGCGTTGCCGTGGTCATACCTGTCGTGCGCATGTGGTTCAGCAAACGACAGACCCAGGTCGCAATCAAATCCGCGCGCAGCGTCCAGGACGCGTTGATATAACCGAAGGTGTGCACCATATTGGGAATGTTGGAACACATCATGCCCTTGTAGGTCCACTCGTTGGCAAAGTCGATCGCTTCGCCGTCGAGGGTAAATTCAGCCCCGCCAAGCACGACCAATTCCAGCCCCGTGGCGCAGACAATGATGTCGGCCTCCAGATGCGCACCGGAGACCAACTGCACACCGCTTTCCGTGATCTTCTCAATGTGATCGGTCACCACCGAGGCCTTGCCTGACTGAATCGCCCGGAACAGATCGTCATCCGGCACCAGACAGAGACGCTGATCCCAGGGGTTGTAGCGCGGGGTGAAATGCTTCTCCACATCAACCAACTCACCGATTTCTGCCCGCACTTTCTTTAGTAACGAACGCTTAACCGCCCCGGGAGCGACGCGAGTCAGCTTGTACATCCACTGTTGCCAGATCGTGTTGCGCCATCGGACGAGGTCATAGGCCAACTTGGGAGGTAAAACGCGACGCAACCAATTGGCGAGGCCGTCGATAGAAGGCCTGGAAATCACATAAGTCGGGGACCGCTGCAACATCGTGACGTGCGTGGCCTGCCGCGACATATTGGGCACTAGCGTCATTGCCGTGGCGCCTGAACCGATCACCACGACTTTTTTATCCGTGTGATCAAGACTGTCCGGCCAAAACTGGGGATGGACCCACTCCCCTTTGAAGGCCGCCTTGCCATCAAACTCGGGCTCATAGCCCTGGTCATAACTGTAGTAACCCGCACACATCATCAGGAAACCGCAGCGGTAGCGCCGGACACCCTCTGGCGTGTCGACCGTTAATTGCCACTGACCGCGATCGCTACACCAGTCAGCGCCGACGAGCTTCTGACCAAAACGGATTCGGTCGCGGATGCGGTGCTCATCCGCGGTCTCGTTGACGTAGCTCAGAATCGAGGGGCCGTCGGCGATGCTTTTTTCCGCTTCCCAGGGTTTGAAATCGTATCCCAGGGTATGCATGTCACTGTCGGAGCGAATACCCGGATAGCGAAACAGGTCCCAGGTCCCGCCAATCACGTCGCGTCTCTCCAACAGGATGAAGTCGCGATCGGGGCAATCGCGCTGGAGTCTCACCGCAGTGCCAATACCGGAAAGGCCCGCGCCGATGATGATGACGTCGAACGCCTCTGCGTCCATTTCTTGCACTGGGGGGATATCAACCGTCGAATTCATAACCTTCTCCTTACCCGTCCCTGCCGGCGACTGTGCGGAGCAAAGCCAGGAACACAGCTTGCCCAGCCAACAGGACCACAGCGGCATAGGGCCCTGTGATGACGCCCCACTTTACACCCTTTTCAAACGACCAGCGTCTGGTGCGCGCAGGTTTGGTAGCGCACACACAGAACCAGTCGCCTGAGGCTCTTCTACTACTGATTTCGGCGGCCTTTGGTGGCGGCTATCCGCAAACGCAACGCATTGAGTTTAATGAAACCCTCGGCATCGGCTTGGTCATAGGCGCCGCCATCTTCTTCAAACGTGGCAATGCTCTGGTCAAACAGCGAATCACTGGATCGCCGGCCGGTGACAATGATGTTGCCTTTGTATAGCGACACCCGCACATCACCGTTCACCACGGTCTGTGTCTGGTCGATGGCGGCCTGCAGTGCGTGGCGCTCGGGGGACCACCAGTAGCCGTTGTAAATCAGCTTGGCATAGCGCGGCATGAGCTCGTCTTTCAAATGCGCCACTTCTCTATCCAGCGTAATGGATTCGATCGCGCGATGCGCTCGCAACAGAATGCTGCCTCCTGGCGTCTCGTAGCAGCCGCGGGATTTCATCCCCACGTAGCGGTTCTCGACGATATCGGCGCGTCCAATGCCGTTAGCCCCGCCCCGCTCGTTCAACTTTGTCAGTATCTCCGCGGCGGTCAGCACCTCACCGTCGATAGCCACCACGTCGCCATGCTCAAAGGTCAGAATCAACTCCTCCGCCTGATCGGGCGCGGCTTCAGGGCTCACCGTCCAGCGCCACATGTCTTCCTCGGGCGGGATCCAGGGATCCTCGAGCACATCGCCCTCGTAAGAGATATGCAGTAGGTTGGCGTCCATGGAGTAGGGGGATTTCTTTTGTGCCTTGGCAAAATCCACCGGGATATCGTGCTGCTCACAATAGGCCATGAGCGCCTCACGAGAGTTCAGGTCCCACTCACGCCACGGCGCAATTACCTGAATACCAGGGCTCAGAGCATAGGCGCCCAGCTCAAAGCGCACCTGATCGTTCCCTTTACCGGTTGCACCGTGGGCGATGGCGTCGGCACCCGTCTCGTTGGCAATCTCGACCAATCGCTGCGCGATTAGCGGCCGGGCAATGGAGGTGCCCAGCAGGTACTCACCCTCATACACGGTGTTGGCGCGAAACATGGGAAACACGAAGTCGCGCACAAAGGATTCCCGGAGATCTTCGATATAAATCTCCTCCACACCCAGTGCCTGCGCCTTGGCGCGGGCGGGCTCAACTTCCTCGCCCTGGCCAATGTCCGCGGTGAACGTCACCACTTCGCACTGATAGGTTTCCTGCAACCAACGCACGATCACCGAGGTATCGAGACCCCCAGAGTACGCCAGAACAACCTTTTTCGCCGTTGCCATAACCATGCCTAAAAAAATCGGGTGCGTAGTGTACGTCCGCGACTGGCTGCGCGCCACATAAGCCACTACGAGGGCTAAGGGCGGGCGACCTCTGCTACACTGGCCATCCCGAGCGGGTACCTTTGATCATGACCTCGTTAGCGCTGACATTACCGGATGACTGGCACATCCACCTCCGGGACGGAGCTGCCCTCGCCACGACAGTGCCTGATGTGGCCCGTTGGGCGGGCCGCGCCATCGTGATGCCCAACCTTACGCCGCCCGTTTTAAGCGTCTCCCATGCACTGAGTTACCGGGAGCGCATTTTGGCTCATGTACCCGAAGGCGGGGACTTCGACCCGCTGATGGTCCTGTATCTCACCGACACCACTACCCCCGAGATGGTGGCAGAAGCGGCCGAGTCCCCGTATGTGCAGGGAATCAAGCTGTATCCCGCAGGCGCGACCACCAACTCAGATGCCGGCGTCACGGGCATCAAGGCGCTGTATCCCGTTTTCGAGGCGATGGAACAGCATGATGTGCCACTGCTGATACACGGTGAAGTGACCGATCATCATGTGGATATATTTGATCGCGAGAAGGCGTTCATCGACTCCGCGCTCACGTCCATCGTCGGCGCGTTCCCCGCGCTCCGGGTTGTGCTCGAGCACATCACCACCGCCGATGCCGTGCAGTTCGTTGAGGCATCCGGTGAACACGTTGCCGCGACAGTGACTGCACATCATTTGCTATACAACCGTAATGATATGCTCGTGGGTGGGGTTCGGCCCCACCTGTTCTGCTTGCCGGTGCTGAAACGCGATCAGCACCAATTGGCGCTGCGCCGGGCGGTAACGACAGGACACCGGCGCTTCTTCCTCGGCACGGACTCGGCACCCCACGCCCGCGGTGAGAAGGAATCGAGCTGCGGCTGCGCCGGCTGCTACACCGCCCATGCCGCACTCGAGTTGTATGCGGAAGTCTTTAACGAGGAGAACGCACTGGATCGCCTCGAGGCGTTTGCGAGCTTCAACGGGCCAGACTTTTATCGCTTACCGCGAAACAGCAGCACCATCACGCTTACCAAAAACTCTCAGCCCATACCCGAGGCGCTACGTCTCGGCGACAGTGAGGTCGTGCCGATACGTGCGGGTGACAGCGTGGGCTGGACAGTGTCCCGCTAACGACGATGACGGATTCGACGCCCCCAGCGGCTACCGATGACAGCGAGGTCGTCACGACCGCACCCGGTCCGACAATGCGCGACCGGTTCCGCGGGTTCTTGCCGGTCGTCGTGGACATTGAAACTGGCGGATTCAACTGTCAGACCGACGCCATTTTAGAAATCGCCATGACGTTGCTCACGATGAGTGAGGATGGCCAATTAGAGATCGCCGAGACCCATAGCCGCAACGTGGAGCCGTTTGAGGGCGCAAACCTTGACCCCTCGGCGCTTGAATTCACCGGTATTGACCCTGAGAGTCCGCTGCGCGGCGCGGTGCCTGAAGACATTGCGCTTGGAGAACTGTTCGGCGTAGTGCGGCAGGCAGTCAAGGCGAGTAGCTGCAACCGGGCCATTCTGGTGGGTCACAACGCCCACTTTGATGCGGGATTCTTAAATGCTGCTACCGAGCGGCTGGGGCTCAAACGCAACCCGTTTCACCCTTTCTCTCACTTCGATACGGCGACCCTCGCCGGTCTGGCGGTGGGCCACACGGTGCTGGCGCGGGCATGCGCTCTGGCAGATATCCCGTTTGATAACAACGAGGCACACTCGGCCGAGTACGATGCGACCAAAACCGCTGAGCTGTTTTGCCTTATCGTGAATCGCTGGCAGTCGCTCGGGGGTTGGACAACTCCGGCTCCGTCTGAGGACCTCGAATAACGCGCCCCGGGTACTCACCCGTTGCTATACCGCCTCGGAAGGTCACCCGGCCCGACTTGATCGTGCAGTCGTAACCCGACGCCGTCTGCAGCAGCCGCCGCCCGCCCGCGGGCAAATCGAAGGCCACCGTCGGCAAATTCAGCTGCAATGACTCGAGATCAATCACGTTGAGGTCAGCTAGCAGTCCCGGCGCCAGCACGCCACGATCCTCGAAGCCGTAAAGCCGGGCGGTATCATGGCACTGGCGTCTGATAGCGCGCTCTAGCGGCATGCGTTGTCCTTCCCGATCACGCACCCAGTGCTGGAGCATAAAGGTGGTGGCCGCGGCATCGCAGATCGTGCCGCAGTGGGCACCACCGTCCGAGAGCGAATTCACGCAGTCATCCGAGTCCAGCGCCTCTTCTAGAAAATCGAGATTGCCGTTGGCATAGTTCAGCAACGGGAAGTAGATCATGCCCGCGCCCTCATCGCGCATCATGAAATCGTAGGCATACTCCGCAGCCGTCACGCCCGTCGCCACGGCCCGCTGCTCAATGGATTGCTCCGAGGTGGGCTCGTAATTGAAGCCGGGCAGCATTTCGTACTGCATGGAAACGGCGGTCTCCATCAAATCAGCGATCAACTGCAGGTCGCTACCCGTGGGCTCACCCTGCTCCGAGAGTAGCCGGCTGCGGAAACTCGGATCCTGAAGGTGTTGCCACTGCTCAGACCAGGGCTTGTCTGCAATCGCCTTCCAGCTCGGGCGCTGCGAAAACGGATGGAATGTGGCGCGCCACCCCAGAATCAAGCCGGTCCCGCGCATAGAGATCTGGGCGACGATATTGCCGCCTTTGGCATTCTGGGCACGCATATCGCCGAGCTGGTCCTTGAACGGCAAACTCTTGATGGGTGATTCAAGTGCGGTAAACGTAACGGGGGCGCCGGTCTCCCGGCTAAGGTCACCCATCCACTCGAACTCGTTCCACTCGGGCAGCAGATCGCTCGCCATCTCGAAAACGCCGTGTCCCGCTCGCTTCAGCGCGCGGCCAATGCCCAGCAGCTCTTCTTTTGTTGCCGTGGTCCCGGGGACCAACTCTCCGTCGATGGATTTATGCAGAATGGTCCGCGAGGTAGAGAAGCCGACGGCGCCCGCACGAAGTCCCTCCTCGACAATAGCCGACATCCGCGCAATCTCGGTCCCCGTTGGCTCCCCATTGGCCGCGCCTCGGTCACCCATCACATAGGCACGCACCGCACCGTGGGGCACCTGCGCGGCGACATCGACGGTGCGATCCAGCCCCTCTAACGCATCAAGGTATTCGG
Organism: Halieaceae bacterium; assembly: GCA_902518075.1. The sequence continues at coordinate 19,734 of CABYEX010000022.1, forward strand.
GAAACGACTCCCAATTCCAGGTCATACCCTCGGTGAGCGCACTGCCGGGAATATCTTCCACCCCCTCCATCAAGCCCACCAGCCACTCCTGTCGATCTGGTGCCGCGGGCGCAAAGCCGACGCCGCAGTTACCCATGACCACGGTGGTCACGCCGTGCCACGAGGTAGGCGCCATTTCTTGATCCCAGGTGGCTTGGCCGTCATAGTGCGTGTGGATGTCGACAAACCCGGGCGCGACCACGCGTCCGGTGGCGTCGATTTCCTCTGTGCCAACCTCTGCCAGATCACCCATCGCAACGATACGGTCCCCGACAATACCGATGTCCATCACTTTCCCGGGAGTGCCTGTGCCATCCACCACTAAGCCGCCGGTAATCTTGAGATCAAACATTCACTTTTTCTCCTGCCTTGGAGGGCCTACGGTGCCCTCCTGTATTGCTTCAGCGACCGGTCTGGCCCGATTCCCCGCTGAGCTCCACCAAAATGTTATCCATTTCCTCCAGTAACTGCTCCACCGAAGTCAGTCCCTGAAGCTGATACTTGAGCCCTTCATCAATGGGCAGTAATTGTGCCAGCTGTGCGCCGACGCGCCAGCCATCGGTGAGGTCGCTGTCCAGCTGCAACCGCTGAATCTGGGGGTGCCGCAACAACCCTTCCAATACCTCGGCAAGGCTTGCGTGACTATCGGGCAGCTGGATGGTTTCCGGTATGTCACGCCACACCACCTCGGCCTTCACCAGGCCGCCAGGCTCCCGCCATACCGATTGCACATCGAAGGGCTCGTGGCCCTCAATCGTGATGCCTAGCAAGCCATTCGGGAGCTGATCCCAGTCGACGATCCGGGCATAGGTGCCGTACTCACCTACATTAGGGGTATCGAGTGACCCTCCCGATACTTCCGACCCCTGCTGCAGCCACACTACGCCGAAACCCTCGCCCTCCCGCATGCAGTGCGCCACCAAATCGAGGTAGCGCTGCTCGAAGATCTGTAACGACATGCGGCCTGACGGCAACAACACCGACGACAGGGGGAAAAGGGCGATCTCGGACACGGATCAGCCCGCCGTCTCTTGCTCTAAGGCACTCAGCAGCGTCAGCGCTTCAGCGCGACTTTCACCGCAGACAGGGGGCTCGGGTTTGAACTGATCGCAGACTGCGGGGCGGCGGGGATCACCATACAAGTCGCACTGCGCGTTTTCTAACAAATGCAAACAGGCTACCCCGGCTGGCT
>CABYEX010000023.1 GCA_902518075.1 Halieaceae bacterium
TTCCTCGCTAACGAGCAGAAGACCGATTTGCTCGCCAGCCTGACCACGCAGGCATGGGCTGGCGAGGCGGATGCGGACCATGCCCTTGTTGGAACGGCGCTCGCTGACATGGTGGCGGGTGTTGAACAAGCCGATGCGCAACTGGAGCCGCATATCGACACGATTAATGAATGGATGGCAGGCGACGACCTCGCCGCAATTCATGCCCGGGTTCTAGGCTGGCAGGGCGATGATGTGTGGCTTGGCAGGGCGCGCGACGGATTGGCCCACGGCTCTCCGCTGGCGGCGGCCTGGATTTTCCGACAGTTGAATCAAACCCGGAGTGCTAGCTTAGAGGAGGTCTTCGAGTCCGAGCTGATACTGGGTTGCAACATCATGCGTCACCCGGAGTTTGCGGAGGGCGTGCGTGCGCTGCTGGTCGATAAAGATCGCTCCCCCGCATGGACCTTTGCCGATCTCGCCTCTGTACCCGCCGCGGTGGTGGACACCTTCTTCACTGCGCCATCTGCCATGCCGGCGTTGGCACTACCGGAGTAACACATGGCCACAATCGCTTTTCTGGGCCTCGGTAATATGGGTGGGCCGATGGCCAAGAACCTGCTTGCCGCTGGACATCAATTAACAGTATTTGACCTCGTTGAGGCCGCCTGTGCTGCGTTGGCAGCTGAGGGCGCGTCGGTGGCGGCGTCGGCCGCGGAAGCGGCTGAAAATGCTGTCGTGATTATCAGCATGCTACCCGCTGGCAAACATGTGGCGGGGACCTTCCTTGGCGACGATGGCCTGCTGGCGACGATTTCCAAAGACACGTTGATATTGGACGCCAGTACCATTGATGCTGCCACCGCGCGACAGGTTGGTGAAGCTGCGGCAGAGATGGGTATCGACTTCATGGACACGCCGGTCTCGGGCGGGGTAGCGGCAGCGGCAGCCGGCACCCTCGCCTTTATGTGCGGGGGTACGGCCAGTGCTTTTAGCCGCGCGCGACCGATTCTCGAGGGCATGGGCAGTGCGGAGAAGATTTTTCACGCGGGCCCGGCGGGGGCAGGCCAGGTCGCCAAGGCCGCCAACAATATGCTGCTCGCGGTGCATATGATCGGTACTTGCGAGGCGCTCGCCATGGGTGAGGGGCACGGGCTGAATCCCGCAGTGCTCTCAGACATTATGAAAGCCAGCTCTGGGAATAACTGGTCACTGCAGGTTTACAACCCCTGGCCCGATGTCATGGAGGGTGTGCCCTCCAGCAACGATTATCAACCCGGCTTTATGGTCGATCTGATGGTCAAGGACCTCGGGCTTGCCTGTGAGGTTGCCGATAGCTGTGGGCTCAATAATCAAATGGGCAAGCAGGCGATGAGCGCTTACTCAGCTCATCAGGGAGCGGGAAACGGGTCGCGCGATTTTTCTTCAATTCTGGATTGGATAACCAAAACTTCAGACAAGTAAAGCGGTGTCAGTAAAATCAGGCGGTGCTGGTCGTCGGGCGATAATTCTCCAGAGTGTTTCCCAACGCACTTTTGAGCGCATCGAGGTGATGCTCAAATTGCTGCCAGTTCTCCACTCCAGACTTAAAAATGGGCTTCCGAACCTGTTCTGATGACGGCGTTTTGACTGCTCTGTCAGTAGCCCAGTAATTAAGACAGGCCTCTTCGAAGGGCAGTTCGCAGTAGTCGAGGATTCTTTGGACTTGGCCTGAAAGATCCTCCACCACATCCTCATACTGCACATGCAGGATTTCTCCTGGGAAGCGCTCGTGCCAGTAGTTCATCAGCCCGACATAGTCTTTGTAGTAGTGGCCTAAGTCCTCGAGGTTATAGGAGAACTCTTGACCTTCTGCGAACAACTGCTTGAAGCAACTAAAACAGCAGCTGAGGGGGTGGCGACGGATATCAATGATTTTACAATTGGGGAGTATGGATTTAATCAGCCCGATGTGTCTGAAGTTGTTAGGCATCTTGTCTATGAAATAGGGAGCTGCCTGCCGGTAGGTTTGTGTCTCATCGATATACTTTTTACCCAAAGCATTCAGTTCATCGCTGGACAGGTCGGCGAGTGCTCGTGGGTAGTTAAGTCGATTGAAGTCTTTGTTCTTTGTTCTGAGGTGCTGAACGATTGCTAGGACATTCGGCAGTTCCTGCGTGCCATCTACTAATGAATGGGATGACAAAATCTGCTCAAGTAACGTCGAGCCTGCACGGGGCATCCCCAAAACAAAAATAGAGTCTTTTGCCTGGTGGCCGGACTCTGTTGAGCGGATCTCTGAAAAGACTTTCTTCTGCTCAACAAATTCTTCTGTCATGTGTTGCGAGATGTAGCGGGACTCAGATCGCTTGATTGAGTTTCCTTGTTCATACATGTGGAACGCATCGTCTACCCGACCCGAATCTTCAAACGCCTTTCCTAAAGCGAAGTGCAAATAAACTTTGTCCATACTGCGTAAGGTAGGGACGGTCAGGAGTTTTTGCATTCGTTCTATGTCATCGTCATCGAAGCGATAGGTCTTCAAATTACTTAGTGATTGCCAAGCTTCCCCATGGATGACGCCTTCCCGGCAAGCCTCGCGGTAGCAAGCAATCGCGTCCTCGGTACGGCCGATCGTTTTTAGCGCGTGGCCTTTTGATGTCAGCGTAACTGGCTCGCCGGGAATACTGCTCAGTAATTCGTCGAATAATTGCAGTGCCGTTTCGTAGTCCCCGAGCTGCATTCGGATGACCGCGAACTGCGATTTGAACTGCACGTTTTTGGGGTCTTGCTCGAAGAGCATCAGCGCTTGATCGCTGGCCTCAACCAACTTTTGCCGCTTTCGCAGGATGCCGACATAGTCTAGGCGCAGAGGCGCGTTATCAGGGTCGAAGGCCACCGCGCTCTCAAGCAGAAACTCGGCTTCGTCCAGTACATTTAGTTGTGTCGCGATCTGAGCCAGCAGTCGCATTCCTTCGCCATGATGTGGGTGTTCCTGTAAGAAGGCACGACAAGCTTGTTCCGCCTTCGCAATGAAACCTTGTGACAGAACATCCATGACATAAATGAGCTGCTGCGGCAGGTCGATAAGCCTCTGAATGTAAGGTTTAAGTCGCTCTGCCTCTAGGGTTCGCCCCTGCATCAGAAGGATCTCCGCCTGAGCGCGCCAGCTCGCATGCAATGCTGGGTTTTCCTGTGTGGCGCGTCCGTATGCGGATAGCGCGGCATTGTCCTCGCCTAGCGCTCGAAGCAGATGCCCCCGTTCTTGGAAGCCGCGCGCATGTTTTGGATATAGCGATACCAGTCGATCCAGTGACGCCATTGCCTTTTTTGATTCTCCAAGTCGACCTGCGCATACCGCTTGTAGATACATAGTCTCGCTCTCATCTGCTGGCTCGTCGTTCAGTAACTCGATGGCGAGGCCATAGTGCTTAGACTGAATTGCGTCTTTTATGCGCGCATGTTTTTTGTCGTCCATAGCTTTCTCCGGACAAAAAAAGCTCCCAGTAAAGGGAGCTTTCTGATTGAGACGCTGTTCAGCAGACTAGAAATTATAGTTCAACCTGACGCCAATCGTTCGTGGGCGCGCATAAGTAGCACGCTGGCGGTCATTAATGAAGGTCCGGGACAGTTCCGCTCTCTCATCCGTTAGATTATCGACATACAGCGTTGCACCCCAGTTTTCAGACGAGATGCCCGCCGTAACGCCGAACATTGTCCAGCTGTCGATCAAATCGCGGTTGATAGTGATGATGTCGCTGTAGGACTCGTCCGAGTAGACCATGTGGCCCATCACGTGCGCGCTAAGCCCACTAGCCAGCGTCCAATCGTACCGGGCGTTGGCGTTGAACTGTAATTCTGGCGCGAATGCGAGTGAGTCGCCTTCGCGTACGTCATTGGTTGGTACTAGCTTATCTGTAATCTCGGTGTCCAGGATTGAGAATGAACCGCCGATGCTAAGTCCAGGAACAGATTGCGGTAACCACGTTAACTCGCCTTCTATTCCCATCACTTCAGCATTAGCCGCGTTGTCTGAGAAGAAGAGATTGACGATGCTGGGGTCAAAGATCGTTGTTTGCAGGTTTTCGATCTCCACAAAGAATGCGCTCCCGTTGAAGCGCAGAGAGCCGCCAGCCATATCTGCCTTCAATCCGAGCTCGTAATTCGTTACGTCGTCAGTCGTCAGCTCAAATGGCACCTCGTATCCTCCGGCTCCCTGTGCACCCCCCGGGCGGTTGAGAAGACCAGGACGGAACCCTTCAGAGTATGTGGCGTACCACAGGACGTCGTCAGACGGTTGATAAGAGAGTGTGAACTTCCAGATGGTGCCGGACGCCGCTGCCACATCAGGCGCCTCAAGTGCCTTCAGATAGCCGCGAATCTCTGCCTCACTGATGGCGTTAGGTGCGTTGACGTACTTGCCACGATCAATACTGTACGAGTCTAGCGCTGCGAAGATGTCATACGCTTCCTCAAACGAGATGCCTGCCTCCATTCTCGGTGCCGTGCTGCAATCAGACGTGAAGCGCAATGAGCCATCACCGTCATACAGGTCGCTGATGTTGGTTCCGAAAGCCTGCTGATCAGCTACGAAGAAGGGGTTACAGAAAGTGGCATTCGCGCCCCCTTCCATGTCAACTTCAACGTCGTAGTAACGCGCACCTACCGTTGCTGATAGCTTGTCGGTGAAGTCGAAGCTGAACTCGCCAAAGATGCCGTACTGCTCATCGGTGCGGCGGATGTCGTTTCTAAAAACGGTTGTAGATGGATAAGGACCTTCCTCTGTGTAAAACGATCCGGGGTGCGGATAGTTTTCAACGGGAATGCCGCCGCCAGGATAAAAGTCAAAGAAATTAATTTTGTCTATCGATGGGTAGACGAAGTCATTACGTTCCTTCAACTCAAGGTCGCTGAAAAATGCGCCTGCCGTAACGCGCCAGCTTCTATCCTGGTCTGTGCTGAAGCGAATCTCGTGTGTTGAAACTTCAAGCTCTGAGAAGCTGGTGACATAAGTATCGGGCTCGTAACACGTGCCGTATGACACATTGAGCGGCGCACCTTCCTGATAATAGTTGTACTCAGGATAGGAGACCGACGCGTCGCAGATGTAATACGGCAAGTATTGGCCTACGTACATATAATCCGTGTAGTCAACGATCTGGTCTGTTTCACGCTCGGTATATGCGCCGGTGTAAACGATCTCCAGCTCGCCCAGGCGGCCCTCGAGTGTCCAGTTAAAGTTATCGAAGGAGTCCTCGATCGTGTCGGGGCTGTAGCGTTGCACGCTAGGCGAGTCGGTTCCAAGGGTGGGGTCGGCCGTAAAGGTGCCGTCAGATTCTAACTCTTGGGTCATCGCCCCCAGCAGCAAACTCCACTCGTTTGCAAACTCAACTCTCGCTGAAATGCGGGCGCCGGTGTAAGTCGTATCGTTGAAATCGTCTTCAACTAGGTGGTCGTTATTCGCCGCGAGGAATTGAACTTGTGAATTGGGGTCGCTAGGGTCGAAAGGTACACGAGCACTCGTGTAGGCCACTTGCTCTGGAAGGTTATTGATGTACGTTGCTGAGTTCAGACCTGCGCGGACAGCAGATACTGGAACCCCGTTGGCCCGCATGTATCCAGCGTCTCGCCAACGAGCGGATTCTTCCAGTGTCAACGATCCGGGGACGTTATCTACCCATCCACCTTGGTCGTCCCGGTATACCACGGCACGCAGAGCGAAATTGTCTGAAATCGGCAAGTTATACATTGCTTCGAAGCGGTTGCTGCTCTCGCCTTCTTCGGTGTAAGAGAAGTCGCCTTTGATTGAGCCGTAGGCCTCGTTGAAGTCTGGCTTATTCGTGATCAGTCGCACTGTGCCTGTTTGTGAGCTTGCGCCGAATAGGGTGCCCTGAGGCCCTTTAAGTACCTCAACCCGATTCAGGTCCGCCACGTACACGTCTAGGTTTCTGCCAGGCTGTGACAGCGGTTGCTCATCGAGGTAAAACGCCACGTTGGGAGCAATACCGGCCACCCCAGCCGTAGTCAGATTTGGAGTTGTTGAGGCAACACCGCGGATGTAGACAGTGTTTTGTCCCGGTCCACTACCACCTGCAGTTAGACCGGGCAGCTGGATAAGGTAATCCTCAAAATTGGAGACGCCGAAGTCTTCTAGCTTGTCGCCAGTGAGGGCACTAACCGTGACGGCGATGTCCTGAGTGCTTTGCGCTCGTTTGGTCGCAGTAACTACCACCTCTTCGAGCTGTGCGTTTACTGGATTGGCAATTAATGAAAGTGCTGCAACACCCAGCGCAGCTGCCATAGGTGTGCGTTGAAAACTATGGGGGTGAGACATACTGGCTCCCTTTTTTCTAATGGCTTGGAAAAATGATTTTTTTTCTAATGGCTTGGAAAACTGATTATTGTTCGAAGACTCCGTCAGAGTAGGCTACCCGTTCTAGAACCTGCCTGCAAACGGAACACTTGTTTCGAACAAGGCTTTCTGAAGTGTTTTAGCAAGCTTCGGGTAAACTCTGCTCACGCCTGATGTATGAGCTCGATATGACCCAGCGCACATCCCCCCGCTTCACCATCGACAAAGCGGTGTTCTTCCCCGCGTTGATTCTGCTATTCGGCGCCATTGCGATGGTGCTGACGATACCCGAGAAAGGCAGCAACCCGTTTGCCGGGCTTCAGTCGGTGATTGTGGATACTGCTAGCTGGTTTTATGTCTTGATCGTGACGCTCATTGCAGTGATCGTCATATATCTTGCGCTATCTCGCTATGGCGACATCAAGCTGGGGCCAGACCATGCGGAGCCGGCTTATAGTTATATTTCCTGGTTCGCGATGTTGTTTTCGGCAGGTATCGGCATCGGCATGATGTTTTACGGTATCGCCGAGCCCGTCATGCACTTCTTGGCGCCGCCGACCGGACCTGGGGGTACGCCGGCTGCGGCCACCGAGGCGATCCAGATCAGCTACTTTCACTGGGGTTTCAATGCTTGGGCGATCTACGCAATCGTCGCGCTGATTCTCGCCTACTTCGCTTACCGGCATGAACTGCCCCTGACGCTCCGCTCCGCCTTCTATCCGCTGATTGGCGAGCGGATCCAAGGACCAATCGGTGCGTCCGTGGATGTCTTTGCGGTGATCTGCACGACCTGCGGCATCTCGGTGAGCCTCGGCCTCGGTGTGCTGCAAATCAACACTGGCTTCAATTACCTGTTCGGCTTGCCGATCGATGTCTGGGTGCAGGTTGGGCTGATTTTTGCCACGATGGCGCTGGCCACGGTCTCGGTGGTCCTCGGCCTGGATACTGGTATCAAGCGCCTGTCTGAGATCAATATCGTGCTGGCCATGCTACTCCTGCTGCTCATCTTGCTGACGGGTCCAACCGCCCTACTGCTGGCGGGCACGCTCCAGAATTTTGGTGCCTATGTGGCGGGCCTCGTTCCCCGCACGCTCAATATGTATGTTTATGAACCCACCGACTGGTTCGGTGGGTGGACCATTTTTTATTGGGGCTGGTGGATTAGCTGGGCGCCCTTTGTTGGTGTCTTCGTTGCGCGCATTTCCCGCGGGCGAACAATTCGGGAGTTCCTTATTGGCGTGACGCTGGTACCCACCTTATTCATCTGTTTGTGGATGGGGGTGTTGGGCAGCAGTGCCTTGGAGCTCATTACCAATCAAGGCTTTGAAGAGTTGGGCACGGGGGTGCAGGAGAATCCGGCGGTGGGACTGTTCCGCTTTCTGGAGTACCTGCCGGCGACCGAAGTGCTGAGTGTCATCTCCCTGATGATGATTGTGATCTTCTTTGTCACCTCTGCGGATAGCGGTGCGATGGTGCTCAACATGTTGAGTGCCAAGGGAGTGGATAACACCCCAGCGCTGCAGCGCACGCTCTGGACCATGGTGATCGCGTTGGCCGCGTCACTGCTGCTGTTGGGCGGCGGTTTGCAGGCCCTGCAGACCGCGACGATTGCAAGTGCGCTGCCTTTCGCGATCGCCATGCTTGGTGCGTTCTGGGGCTTTGGCCGCGCCATTGTCGCTGATGGGGCCAAGCGCCAAGCACACTCTATTCATGCGCCACCCGTGATGGCGGCTGAGGGCTGGCGCGATCGCCTGCGATTGCTGCTGGATTATCCTGATGACCGGACCGTTCACACCTTTCAGCGCAACACCGTGCAAGCTGCGATGCAGTCGTTTGCCAGTGAATTGGCAGAGCGTGGTGTGGGGTCGAGAGTCGTGGCGGAAGATGATGCGCTCTCTGTCCGCCTGGAGGTCTCTCATGGCGAGGAGGTTGACTTCACCTATGAGGTGCGAGCGAGTCGTCACTTGCTACCCGATGCCTCGATCGGTGTGGCCGAGGGTAGTGCTCAAGCTGAAAGCTTCTTCCGCGCCGAGGTACACCTCGCGGAGGGCGGCCAGGACTATGACGTGATGGGCTGGTCTCAGGAGCAGATCATTGTCGATATCCTCAACCAATATGAGGATCACCTGCACTTCCTCCACACACTCCGGGAGTAGGCCAGGGCAAAGATGGCAGTTTATCGAACGATCGTGACCGGGTGAATAGGCGCTTTGGTTCGATCGGGGTTGATCTCTAGCATCCGGGGGATCATAACATTTAGAGCGGCCTGCCGGTTTTCCGGAGCGGGGTGTGTACTAAGAAACTCCGCGGGCCGCTTGTCATTAAGGTCTCCCATTTTTTGCCACAGCGTGACCGCAGCTTCGGGGTCATAACCGGCTTTGGTGGCCAACACCATCCCCATGATATCGGCCTCGTTTTCTGCATCACGACTGTTGGGGAGCGTGAGTGCCACGTTGGCAATCAGCTCTGCTCCTAACATTACCGCGCTGTCGTTGTCTGACGCTGCGCCAATGACAGCGAAGCCAGCAGCGGTAACCATCGCGCGGGACATGCGCTCGGCAGTATGATTGGCCAGCGCATGGGAAATTTCATGTCCCATGATTTGAGCGAATTCATCATCGGTCAGCTCAAGCTGATCGAATAGCCCGGTATAGACCGCCATTCGGCCGCCTGCCATGCACCACGCGTTGACAGTCTCGGTATCATCAACAATGGCGACGCTCCACTTCCAGTCGGCGCTCTCCGGATAATCTGCAATCGCTTTGGAGACAAGCCGCCCAGTGATGCGCGCCACCCGTGCCACGCTCAAAGGATCGTCAACGAGCTTGTCATCATCCTCCAGCTGCCGCACGGTATCCATATACGCCGCTTCAGATTCTATTATCGCGGCATCAGGTGAAATGAGAATGAACTGGGTCCGGCCGGTGGGGCTCGTCGCGCAGCCGAACAATGTGGCCAGCATCAGCGCAGTGATAAGCCGGGTGAGTTTGCTCAAGGCGGTGCGATGTCGTTGCGCATTCGGTTGGGCCAACACTCCGAGCTCCTCGTTCGTTATACACGCATGAGCAAAGAGGCTAGCCAAAACCTCCACTAACGGCTAGGGTATTTCTCACATTCTTGGGCTCAGTGCGCCCGTCGTTAGCCGGGATCTGACTCGGCGCCTGCGGTGACCCGCAGCAAGCCCCTGTAAACCCCGCGCGCGCTCGACTCGCCAATGATGACACGATAAACGTCCTGACTGATTGGCAGACTGATACCATTTTCTTGCGCAAGATCGATCACCGTGGGCGCGCTTTTCACTCCCTCGGCCACCATATGCATGGTGTTGATAATGTCATCGATGGAGCGCCCTTTGGCCAGCTCCATGCCCACGTGCCGGTTGCGGCTCTGCGGACTGGTGCAGGTCGCGATCATGTCCCCCATTCCCGCGAGGCCTGCAAAGGTCTCGGCTTTACCGCCAAGTGCCTCACCGAGGCGGCTCATCTCGGCAAGGCCGCGGGTGATGAGCGCGGCGCGGGTGTTATCACCCGCGCCCAGCCCGTCTCCCATACCGACGGCGATGGCGATGATGTTCTTCAGCACCCCCCCCAGTTCACAACCAATCACATCCTGATTGGTATAGACACGGAAGAGCCCCGCGTTGAGCTTGGGTTGTAACGCGAGCGCTGCCTCGTGATTCTCAAGCGCCAACACGCTGGCCGCGGCCTGACCGGCCACGATCTCGCGGGCGAGGTTGGGGCCTGTGAGCACGCCCGGTATGCGGCCCGGCGCCACATCGTGAATGATTTCGGTCATTCGCATTCGGCTGCCTTTTTCCAGACCTTTGCTCAGGCTGATGAGGGGGATACCCGTCGGCAGGTCACTGAGCGCGCTGGCGAGCACCTCGCGAAAGTGACTGCTGGGTACAGCAATCAATACCGCGTCGGCTTGATTCACCGCGGCCCCGATGTCTGTCGTGGCGGTCAGCTTGGCGTTGAGCGGAGCGTCTCCGAGATAACGGCGATTGGTATGTGCCTGATTGATCTCATCGACGATCTGCTGGTTGCGGGCCCAGAGCATTGCGTCGCAGTGGCGACTTATGACCGATGCTGTGGTGGTGCCCCATGAGCCCCCGCCGAGAATCGCGACCTTAGAGCGTTTCACGGGCAACATCTCTCAACGTGCTGGCACCCCGGTCGGCAATGCTCAAGGCACGTATCACTTCGAGCCGTCTGATCAGCTGGTTGAGCGCCTTAGCCTGCCTTGACCGGCCTTCTGGCTGATCAATGAGTCTGCGACTGCTCAACATCTTCCACGCATTGGCATAAAGCAGTTTCCCGATTGAGGCCTCGCTACTGATGCGTCGTTGTAAGTATGCCTGTCGACCGTAGCTCATGCATCGATCAATAAACATGGTCTCGTCCAGCGGCTCATTGTCAGGCTGTCTCAGCAGGATGTCGGTCCCCACGCTGTAGGCCTCAGCGAATATGGTCAAGGCTACGTGCCCGAGCTTGGGTAACAGTCGATTGATGATCAGCCGGGCATTATCCGGGCGCTCGCTGAGCAGTGATTGCCAGCGGGGTTCGTCGCGACAGAGCTCTGCGTCAATTTGTTGCTCAAATTCCTGCGTGCCAGGATAGAAGAACTCAAATTTAAATAAATCACGCAGTTCCCTCGCCTCTGCCCAGAACTGATCCAGCGTTGCGACTGTCTGGCGCTGCTCGCTGACGGCTAAGAGGGCAAGCTCAGCGACGGCCCGCGTCAGGAAAAAGTGCACAATAGTGTTGCGATAGAAACTGGCAATGGGTGCCTGCCCTTCGGCGATGCCATACACCGTCTCGGGGCCTCCCTCAAACCGGGTGATGATGCCTACCTCGATCATATTGGCCAGCAGACCGGCCATGTCATCGGCAAAATTGAGATTAAAATCCGGTGATAATCGAACCCCCCGGCTTGTGGCCCACTGGGTCATGTTTGAGACCTCTCGGATGATTTCAGGCTCGGTCAGCGCCCGGGGGAAGGCGCCGAGAAGCGCAGTGGAGACCACGGCAGGAAAGGTCGCTGGCGTGACGCGATTGGCCTCTACCGCAACCTGAAACGCAATTTTCGATATCGCTAGCTGATCATTGGGGTCAGGTGCCGAGTCGAGGCACACGGGTTCACCAAAATCGACGTGTATGCGTCCCATCGGTCTGGCGAGGCTCTTGATATAGCGAACCATCCAGCCGACTGACTCGGGCGCTTTGGGCATACCCCATTGTTCTCTCGCATATTCCTCGGCGTCCCTGACCAGGTCATAGGAAACCGATACAGGGATGATGTGGATATCCTGAGAGCCCGCGTGGTGTGCGCCCTCCAAAACGTATTTGAGGAGCCCGTATTTGGGTGGCATCAGCTTGCCCAGCCGTGACCGGGTGCCCTCAAAGGACCAGGTCATGGGAAAGCGCTTCTCCATCAGATAGCCGATGTATTGCTTGAGGCTAAGTTTGTAGACCTCGTTGTCCTGAAAGCTGCGACGAATGAAGATGCCGCCTGCCCGGCGAAGGAAGAAGCCCAGGATCGGGATATTCAGATTGGCGCCCCCGAAGAAATGCGGCATCGGGAAGTCATTGTCGAACAGGATTTTCGGCACCACGAATCCGTCGATATAGGTTTTGTGGGTCCACAGCAGGGCCGAGGGATAGTGGCGCACAATGTGTCTGATCCGTTCGAGGTCATTCGGGTCGTAGTGCAGCGTTTTCTCGTAGCCCAACCCGAGACAGATACTACACAGCTTGGCCCATACATCGAGCCAGAACCGGGTGGGGATCGAAATCATCTCCCGCAGGTATTCGGTGGCTTCCGCCCTCACCGCCTTAGTCGGTTGCTCCCTCTCATTGGCGATCTCCAGCAGACCCGCCCGGAAGGCGCGGTTGTTGCGAATACTTTGGTGAACATAGCGAGGCACTTTGTAGCGACCGCCAATTAACTGACGCTCCGCAATATCGATGACCACCGCGGCCTGCCTCGCGACAAACACCGCGAAGTCTTCAGGTTCATTGTCGTCCAATAACCCTGTCTTGCCCTGAAACCGTTTGGCGAGGTCGCGATTCGCCCCTGGCTCGCCAAGGGTGAGGTGGACGCGCTCGGGGTTCAGTCCGGCTACACGATCAGCAAGCCAGCCCAGGGGTCTGCGCTCTCCGCCGCGGAGAGCATCGCGTAATCGAGGTCCGGTGCTGGTACTTCTCTCGGCTTGTAACCACGACACACTGAGCGGTGCCACCATGGCGTCCGGATGTTGCTGAAGCGCCTCTGATAGTTTCTCTACATTCAGCGGTTTGCGGTCGTCTCGCAAATCCAGCAACACGACCGTGTGGTTAGAAGCATGGGTGTCGTGCGCGGAGATCCACTGCTCGAGTACCTGTCGCTCAAACCGGCGCCTAGTGTCGAGCAGAAAAATGACGTGCTGGGAGGAGGGTGGCCAGGGATTGTGAGCAAGCTGATCCTGCAGCGCGGTGGCCAGACTCACTCAGTGCCTCGTGGCCGGAGCCTCTGGGTCGAGGCCATTCTTTGAGCCGGCTGACCGCACTCCGTTGGGGCTAGCACCGCGTTTGCCGCGACGTGCTGACAGCACGCCGTCTCGTTCGCTCGGCTCGGTTGCGCCCTTTTTGAGCCGGGGTTTACTCCGCCGGCCACGAACCTCGGGCTTTAGGTCATCAGGCGTATCTCGTCGCGCGTTGGCGGTCTCTTCTGCGGAGAGCTCTGGCTGGCCCAGCGTTCGCAGGAAGGCATTTCGCACTTCGGCCACGTGCTCATCGATGTTTGCAACAGACCAATTGGTGGTCTGAATGGCCGGCAGGATGTCGACGTGCACGCTACCGCTGCGGAAGATTTTGTCCCCCTTGGGAGAGATATCGCCAGAGTTGTGAATGACGACCGGCACAATGGGCGCACCCGACTGAATTGCCACGTGGAAGCCGCCCTTTTTAAAGGCGCCCAGTTTCCGCGTTGGGGCACGGGTGCCTTCTGGCGCGATGACGAGGCTTTTCTTTTCCTCTTGCATCGCCTTTACCAGCGGCTTCATGGTCTCGATTGCCGCCCGTCGGTCGCTGCGGTCAATAAATACGACGCCTGCCGCACCCATCAGGGGGCCGATGACAGGAAGATTTTTTAGCTCCCGTTTACCGACGCCTACAATGTCCCGGCGGATTAAGCTGGCCATGATAAGCATGTCGGCATTGCTTTGGTGGTTGAACATAAAGATCGCCGGGCGCTGTTTCCAGAGGTGTTCGCGGCCGTGCACATCCAAATCCAATCCGATGAGCGCGCTGGCGGTCTCGGCGAACAGGGAAATCGAAAAGTTGAGAGAGTCCCGCCGAGAGCCGCTCAAGGCATAGAGCGGCAAGCCCATCATGAAGCTTCCCACGAGCGATCCGGTGGCGGCGAGTGAGCGCACAATCTGACTGCCTGTGGCGTTACCCCGGCTGCTGAAGTCAGCCATCGACCACCCGGCTTCGCGGGCGTGCTTCTTGAGTTCGCGACTGCCGTTTAACACCACCGGGAGCCCTGCTGTTTCCAGTAATTCAATATCGTCGGTGCTATCGCTGTAGAAGAAGCAGTTTTCCAGATCGCTACCCTGTTGCGCTGTGAACCGTTCGGCGGCATGCACCTTGCCGATGCCAAAACAGGTGGGCTGCACGACACCACCCGTGAACTGCCCGTCCTCGACTTCGAGACCCGTCGCGTAGACATGCTCAATGCCGAGGTCCTTCGCTGCGGGCAGCACCTGATACGGCGTGGCTGAGCTGATGATTGCGATGCTGTGACCGGCCGCGCGGTGCGCCTCGATGAGTTGTCGAGCCTCCGGGTAAATCAGTTTGGCAATCGCTTTGCGAAACAGTCGCTCGCTGTTGGCGACATACTCCGTCTCTGAGCGCCCTGCAAGATATTGGGCGTGGACCGCCATCAGTGCCGAGAAGCCTAAGGATCCGATACCAAAGCGGGTGGCAGCTTGAGTCAGCTGCAACAAGTCTGCGGGTGAGATCTCGCCCCGGGCGATTTGATCTTTAAGAAACGCAGTCGCGGAGTAGCCCGAGATGATGGTCCCGTCAAAATCAAAAACCGCGCAGGTTTCAGGGCCTTGCTCGGCATCAGCAATGTTCTGGAGCAGAGTGGAAAATGACACGACAGACTCGACTTCGCGTATTCTGGCTATCAGACAGTATTAGCACCTTACACGCCTGTCTGTGAGAGCTCCAAACGTAAAAAACCCACAAGGTTTAATGCTTTAACGTTATGCAGAAAACAGGGCTTTGATCTCGATGGATTCCGGGTTCATAACATTGCTACCAACCCTGCTGGTGCTGGGTCTGGCGATCTGGAGTCGTCGCACGCTTGAATCGGTGCTTGCAGGGGCTTTATTCGCCTTTTTCATCATTGACGGGTTTAGTTTTCTCGATGCCATGGCGGAGGCGACGCTGGCTACACTGATGACCGAGGATGTGGCCTGGGTCATGCTGGTCTGCGGGTTATACGGCGGCTTTATCGGGTTATTGGTCAAAGGCGGGGGGTCCTATGCTTTTGGCCGGGTGGTGATGAGACGCATCGAGACCAAGCGAGGCGGCCTGCTCGCCACATGGGGTCTTGGCTTGGTGATTTTTCTGGATGACTACCTGAACTCACTAACCGTGGGTGCAACCATGAAAGCGGTGACTGATCACTTCCGAACTTCGCGCGCCATGCTCGCTTACGTCGTGGATTCCACCGCAGCGCCCCTGTGTTTGCTGGTTCCTTTATCGAGCTGGGGCGCCTATTTCGCCAGCTTGCTGGAGCAAAACGGTGTGGCTCCTGAGGGTCAGGGCCTGTCGGTGTTTATCGATACTATCCCCTACCTCTTCTACCCCATGGTTGCTTTGTTGACCGTCCCGCTGGTGGCGCTGGGGATCATTCCCCTGATCGGGGCGATGCGTCGCGCGGAGGCCCATGCCGAGAGCACGGGTGATCTCGGTATTGTCGAAGACGATGCGCTGACGGTGGAGGAGAAGGCGCGCGGCGGTATGAGTGTGTTTTTCTTCCCCATCATTGCGATGGTTTTCTTCACGGTGTTTCCTAGCATCGATTTACTGCGGGGTGTCATTGCCGGAATTCTGGTGACCTTTGTCCACTATGCGCTGGTTCGCGTCATGCCTCTGGGCGAGTTGTTCGATACCTGTATCGACGGCATCAAGTCTATGGTGCCGGTGTTGGCGATGCTGCTGACGCTATTTGTGTTTGTGGAGGCCAACGATCGTCTTGGTCTCACGCCCTATGTCATCGACGCAGTATCACCTTTCATGACCGCGCAGTTGTTACCGGTTATGGTGTTCGTGACCGTGTCGCTGCTTTCGTTCACCACGGGGTCCAACTGGGGCGTGATTGCTATCACCATGCCCATCGCTTTCCCATTGGCGCAGGCCTTTGAGGTCAGCATTCCGCTAGTGATGGGGGCATTGTTCTCCGCCAGTGGCTTCGGCTCCCATGCCTGTTTTTACTCGGATTCCACTGTGCTCTCGGCGCAGGGGGCGGGTTGTCGAACCCATGAGCACGCGATCACCCAGCTACCCTATGCGTTGTTGGGCGCGGCCATCGCCGCTATCCTCTTTATTGTGATGGCCTAAACGCGCTGGAATGGATGACGGTATGGGATGTCAGTACCTTTGGCGAGTAATTTGAGTGATCTGCCACGGCTAGGTCGCTGCCTGTCTTGTGACGTCAAAGAAGGTTGAGAGAACAAACGAAAATGAAGCGCCTGAAATCAAAGTGGCTGCGCAACCAGGTCAAACCGCTTGCGGCGTGGCGAGCCATGCGTGAGTTGCTTAAAAACCCTGACGACACCACGCAGGTGTTCCACATCATTGAAGCGCTCAAGGGCAACAGCCTGCGCGCCGCCGTGGGGCGCTTGAGGTCCAGTGATCGCGGCCACGCGCTCCTGCAAAAAAAGCCCGATATCGTCAGCAAGCTCAATGACCGGGAGTGGCTTTTAAGCCTCCCCGCCAAAAGCATCGGACGTGCCTATTATGATTTTGTACACGCCGAGGATCTCTCAGCCGACGGATTGATTGCCTCCAGTGACACGTCCGCGCGCGAAGACTTTTATCGCGTGCTATCTGATGATGAAATCTGGTTAGCCGACCGACTGCGAGACATTCACGACCTGCAGCATGTCATGACGGGCTACGGGCGGGATCCGGTGGGTGAGCTCAGCCTGCTTTCCTTCATGAAGACCCAAACCCCTAACCGCGGCATCAGCTTTATAGTGTGGATCGCCAAGTGGAAGTATCTCCGCGAGGTGCCACAGTTTGATGTGCGATCGTTGATTCGGGAAGGTGCCCAGATAGCCCGGCAGGCGACCTGGATGGCTGAGATCGAATGGGAGGAGCGGCTTGCCGAACCAATTGACACCGTGCGAGCGGAGCTCGGGTTCCGGCCACCTCATCAATATCAGCGCCTTCGGGAGCAAGCGCCCCAGCTCTTTTTTGCGGCGTGAAGCCGTAAGCAGGTCTGCTACTCTACGCCAAGTTTTTTAAGCGGGCGGTAGACATGAATTTTGAGTTTTCTGATGAGCAGCAATTGCTGAGAGAACAGGCGCGCGGGTTTTTGACCGAGCATTGCCCCACTTCCGCGGTGAGGGCGGTACTTGATGGTGACCAAGACTGGGACGCCTCGCTGTGGCAGAAGGTTGCCCAGATGGGATGGACAGCCACGGTGATTCCCGAAGCCTACGGTGGTCTGGGCCTGAGTTATTACGAGCTGGCGATCATTGCTGAGGAGATGGGCCGCAGTGTGGCACCCCTGCCTTTTAGCAGCTCTGTCTATCTGGCCAGCGAGGCGATTCAGCGCTTCGGCACCGAGGCACAAAAATCAGCGTGGCTGCCCAGACTCGCCAGTGGTGAGTGTGTCGCGACCGTCGCCATGGCAGAGCGCGCGGGTCGCCTGGCGCTTGACCAGCTTGAAACCCGACGCAGCGGGTCGCAGTTGTCAGGTACGAAAGTCCCTGTTGCCGACGCCTCGGTAGCCGAGGTGGCGGTAGTGCTGGCACGGTCCGATGCCGGGCTTGAGGCTTGCCTGGTGCCGCTCGAGCAGGCTGGTGTCTCGGTGGAGCCGGTGCTGACGTTTGATACCAGCCGCGGGTACAGCACCGTGATCTTCGACGCCGCCGAGGTCGAGGTATTGGGGGATACCGTTCTCAATCCCGACGACTGGGAGAGTTTGCTCGATGGCGCCGCAGTCTTACTTGCCTGGGAGCAGCTGGGTCTGGCGGAGACCGCGCTGGCTCAGGCCCGGGACTACGCCTTGCAACGGTTCGCCTTTGGTCGCGCCATCGGCTCTTATCAGGCGATCAAGCACAAGCTAGCCAATATGTACGTGAAGAACACGCTTGCCCGCAGCAACGCCTACTTCGGCGTTTGGGCTTTGTCCGAGGGGAGCGACGAGTTGCCGCTGGCAGCCGCTACCGCGCGTGTCGCGGCGATACAGGCCTCGACCTACGCGGCTGAAGAGAATATACAAACCCATGGCGGAATGGGTTTCACCTGGGAATTTGATTGCCACTTTTATCTGCGCCGGGCGAAGCTATTGAGCTTGGCGATTGGTAGTGAGGCAGTGTGGCAAGACCGATTGGTGTCGGCCTTGGCCGCACAGAGCGCAGCAGCCTGAAGGAGAAAGCAGATGGACTTTAACGATACCCCTGAAGAAGCGCGCTTCCGCGAAGAAGCCTCCGCCTGGCTTGCCGAGAATGCGCCAACTGATGACACCTTTCGGGCGCTATCCCCGCTGGAGCAGGCGAAGGTCTGGCAAAAAAGAAAATACGATGCCGGTTGGGCTTGTATCGGCTGGGCGCCTGAATTCGGCGGCCGCGGCGCCTCCGCAATCGAAGAGGTGATTTGGCGTCAGGAGGAAAGCCAGCACGACCTGCCGGCCAACTTCTTCCTGATCGGACAGGGCATGATTGGACCAACGCTCATGGCCTGGGCGAGTGATGAGGACAAAGCCCGCTTCCTGCCGCCGCTGGCCAGCGGAGAGGAAGTCTGGTGTCAACTGTTCTCGGAACCTGCTGGAGGCTCGGACCTCGCCGCGTTGCGAACCCGCGCTGAGCGCGATGGGGACGACTGGGTGATCAATGGGCAAAAGATTTGGACTTCAGGTGCCCATTACTCTGATTACGGCGTGATCGTGGTGCGCACCGACCCCACCGTGCCGAAGCACAAAGGGCTCAGCTATTTTTATGTCGACATGGAGGCGCCGGGTGTCGAGATCAAGCCAATCAAGCAGCTGACGGGAGATTCGGACTTTAACGAAGTGTACTTCACCGACGTCACGGTTTCGGATAGTCAACGCTTAGGTGAGGTTGGCCAGGGCTGGCAGGTGTCGCTCACCACGCTTATGAATGAGCGCGCCGCGATTGGGGGTAGTTTTGGCCAGATGGATGTGTCGCTGGCCATGTGCGTGGCGGCGGAGGTCGAGATTGATGGTCGACCGGCTCTAGAGGACGCGGCGGTTCGCGCCCGGATTGCAGACTGGCATGTGCAGGAAGCCGGGCTGAAGTACACCGGCTACCGATCGCTGACGGCGCTGTCGCGGGGAGCCTTGCCGGGACCGGAGAACTCCATTGGTAAGCTCGTCGGTGCGCCCAAAATGCAGGCGATGTCGTCATACCTGATGGATCTTTTGGATGCTAGTGGCGCCGTTGCAGATGAGGTGTTGGCGGCCAAAGCCGGCATCATCCAGCGGGCTTATATGGGGGCGCCGGGTCTGCGCATTGCCGGGGGCACTGACGAAATCATGGCGAATATTATTGCCGAGCGGGTACTGGGTTTACCTCAGGAGCCCCGGCTTGATAAGGGCATTCCTTTCAACCAGGTGCCGACCGGGTAGCTGGTTCCGGTTGAGTAAGCTCGCAGGGGTGCACACTCCGCCTATGAGTCAGGAGACGACCACCCAGTTGCCCGGGCTGTCGACGGGACATGACGTGCTGGCTGAAGACGGTGAGGCATTTAGCGCAGCAGAAGTCGACCAGCACTCCGCATCCCGCATGCCAAGGGTGCTAATGCTATTTCCCTGGGCGCTGGCGGGGGCTGTCTTGGTCTCCGCTCTCTTCGGTCACGGCACCGACCTCTCCAATAAGCTTGCTGGTGGCTGGTTCGCCGTGTTCTCGTTTTTGTTGCTGGCCTGGCCACGGATGAATCTGTTCTGGCACCGCGGTATCGCGGTGGCCATCCTCTTGCTCATCGTGACCAGATGGTCGATGTCATGGCTCTATGCCGAGCAGGCCGACGCCATCATTGGCGTCATGATTGGCCTCCTTTATACGCCTGTAGTGATCACTATTATTACGCTGCTTTGGGGGCGACTCAGTTTGTACATTGGCGCGGGCACCGGTTTGGTCATGGGGTTTGTCGCTTACGTGGGCAGCTCCAGAGAGGCGCTGGCTGGCGCTTATCTCAATGACTGGCGCATTGCCCCGCTGATCCTCGGTGTCTACGGTGTGTTCTCCTGGCTTCTGAACATTTGGGTACGAGAGCGCGGTGAACTTCGTGAGGCGGTGGAGCGTGTGGACAGACTGCGCAAAGCGGCTGACACTGACACCTTGACCGGTATTGCCAACCGACGGGTCGCAGAGCGCGCGCTTAATCTGTTTGCCACCGGGCAGCGCCGCTACGCGGTGATGATGATCGATATCGACCATTTCAAGGCAATTAATGACCAGCACGGCCATGACACGGGAGACCGGATACTGCAGAGAATTGCCGAAATCCTGAAGGCCCGCATGAGGGTGCAGGATACGGTGGCCCGATGGGGTGGAGAAGAATTTCTGGTGATCGTGGAGAGTGTGACACGCGAAGAGTCGGCCGCGATCGCAGAGTCCTTGCGCAATATGGTCGAGCAGGGCACAGGAGAGATCTTGAAGACCACGATCAGTATCGGTGTTGTCCATAGCGACTCGGGTCAGAGCGCAGATCAGATCTTGACGCGAGCCGACGAAGGCCTTTACGCCGCCAAAAAATCGGGTCGTAACAAGGTGGTGACGGTCTGACACGGGATTAGATTGTCAGTTAGCCAGATTCAGACTGAATTTCAGAAAGACCTCATCAAGTTCGTAGCCCAGATCCCGGTATAGCGCCTGACCTGGATAGTTATCTCGTGCAGTTTCGAGGTCCAGCCGTGCCGCACCTTGCGCTGTGGCCCACTCACTGGCTGCGTTCATCAAGGCGCGCGCGATGCCCTGTCTTCGCGCGGACGGGGCTACGAACAGGTCATACAGCACGAAGTACTCAACAAGGTCTACGGAGCAGAGCGCTGGATACAGCTGCGCTAACCCAACCAGTTGGTGGCCATCATCTGCGGCGAAGATCGTTGAGCGCCCCCGCTCAAAATTTTCCGCAATCCAGTTTTTCGCAGCGCTCAGATCCGGCGGGCATTCATAGAATTGCCGGTACTGATCAAAAAGGTCAGCGAGCTGATCAAGATCACTGCTCTCTGCAAGTCGAACGGTAAGAGCGGCGTTCATGGCGATGTCCTTCATGATCCAATAACATCAATCTACCGGCTATACGCGGATTTGCAAAAACCGCTGTTTGGCGCGGCACAAGCAAAGCACCCTACAGACCCGATAATCCAAATGGAGCTGGTTTAGCAAAATGAGGCGATTCGAGT
>CABYEX010000024.1 GCA_902518075.1 Halieaceae bacterium
CCGCGACGCCAGCCAGTGCTTCCCGGGCACGGGAGTGGAATACAGCGACGATGTATCCGAAAACTATTGGACCGGTAAATTACAGGTCACCTTCGACATGTCAGATGACCTCATGCTGTATGGCGGCGTCAACCGCGGCGTGAAAGCGGGCAGTTACAACGCACCACTTCTCGGCTCTTTTTACGGCGCGGGAGGCCCCGACTCGCTTCCTTACGATGAAGAAGTCTTAACCTCGTATGAAGGTGGCTTCAAGGCCACCCTCGGTGGCGGACTGACCCGAATCAACGGCTCGGTTTTCTACTATGACTACTCAGACTACCAGGCGTTCCTATTCGTTGGTGTTGGCGGTGTGGTCATCAACCGAGACGCTGATAACTACGGCGCAGAGATCGAGATCCAGAGTTCACCCATGCCAGGGCTAGATCTACTCTTTAATGCCGCGTACTTCGACGCCACTGTCAAAGACGTCAGTCTGCGTAACGGCTCACCCCTTCCCTCGTCTGACGTCGATCCGACGTACGCACCGGAATTTCAGGCAACTGGCTTGATCCGATATGCTTTTGACGCGCTGGGCGGAGAGATCGCGATTCAGGCTGATGTCAGTTACTCGGATGAGTACTACTACAACCTGAGAAATTTTGACGCGGACAAGTTCGACAGCTATACCGTGGCGAATGCATTGATCAGCTACGAGACCAATGGCTGGACGGCCACGCTTGCGGCACGCAACCTAGGCGATGAGCGACCTGGCATCCAAGGGTTCGACCTGGCTACGCTGTGTGGCTGCAACGAGGTTGCCTACAGGGCGCCCCGCTACTACTCACTGAGCCTGCGTAAGGACTTCTGATGCCAGCATCGCTGAGTCGGCGACACCTCATGGCCCGCAGCACGGCTGCGGGCTTTTTTATGGTTGCCGGACAGTGGCTATGGCTCACTCCGCAAGAGGCTGAGGCCAAAGCGTTTGAACCTCAGGTGCTTACGGCTGATCAATGTACGGCACTGGCGAAGCTCGCTGACGCCGTCGTCCCTGGCGCGACGGCAGCTGGCTTCGCCGCCTACGTTGACCTCCAGCTTCAAGCTGGCGACGCCTCGCTACTGATTGGCAAATACCTTGGCGTGGATACCGCAGCACAATCAGGCTTCTACCAGTCTGCAGCAGACAACCTAATCGCCTTGGCGAGCGAGGCAATGTCATTCTCAAACTTGGTGGAGGCAATGGCCTCAGACAGCCTCTCCGAGTGGATGGGGCCACCCGCAAGTTATGTGCTGTTCGTGCTACGTGCCGACGCGCTAGACGTAACATACGGCACACCAGAGGGCTTTGAGGCGCTGGGCATCCCCTACATGGCGCACATCATGCCCGAGACGCCGTGGTGAAGGAGAAACAGGACCTCATCATTGTCGGCGCGGGAGCCGCAGGCCTCATGCTTGCCGCACGGTTGGCAGAGGGCGGTCAGTCAGTCACGATTCTAGAGGCTGGCGCCGAGCGGCAACTCGGTGACCTCATCAGTTCACAAATCTGGGCCCGAAAACTGAAGTGGTCTGAACCCGCTGTATCCGAGTCGGGCGATCATAAAATCGGTCACGCATTTAACGCGGGCAGCGGGACGGGTGGTTCAGCGCTTCACCACTACGGCGTGTGGCTGCGTATGCATGAGGGAGATTTTTCCCTACGAAAGGATCATGGAGTCGGACTCGACTGGCCGCTGAGCTATGCCGATCTAGCGCCGCACTATGACCGCGTTCAAGCGGAAGTTGGTCTTAGCGGCGATGCCGAGCGGGAGCGCTGGAGGCCACCGGGAGCACCCTACCCCATGCCACCGCTGCCACTTTTCGCGCAAGCGAGGGTGCTGGCCAAGGGTTTTGAGAAGACCGCGCGTCATACCTCACCACTGCCACTGGCGATTAACAGCGAGCCCTATCAGGGCCGCAGAAGCTGTCAATACGACGGCTGGTGCGATGCGGGCTGTCCAATTGGTGCGCTAGGCAACCCCCTCGTGACGTGGCTTCCCCGCGCGCTTGCTGCGGGCGTTCATATAGAGCACAACGCCCGCGTATCGAGGGTCATTCGCTCGGCCACCAACCCGAGCCATATTGAATCCGTCGAATATCTGCAGGGAGGTGAGAGAAAAACGCTTAATGCGGAGCGCATCATCATTGCCGCTTTTACCGTACAAACTGTGCGCATCCTTTTGAGCTCTGCGACGGCACAGCACAGCGCCCCCGGTAATCACTCAGACAAACTGGGGCGCTATTTGATGACGCACCCAGCCGCGACGGTCTTCGGGCTCTTGAATGAGGAAACCTATCCTCATCAGGGCGTATCTGCAGGGCAGTTGCTCAGCCATGACGAATACGACGACAAAGCCGCAGCGGGCGGGTTTGGCTCAAGCCAATGGATGATCGGGCATGCCATCAAGCCCCATGACCTTCTTGGCTATGGGACGGGCAGGCCGGATATTTCTGGGCCAGAGCTGAAACCATGGCTGAAACGGGCCGCCCGGCACCTAGGCAATATGACATTGGTATGTGAAGACATCGCGCTGCACGAAAATCGTATTTCCTTGAGCGACAATACGGATGGCGACGGTATCCCGTACGCGCACACGCACCACGACTTGGCGCCCACGGCGGCGGCGAGATGGACGCAGCGAATGGCGGAAGGCGAGGAGATCATGAGATCCGCTGGCGCACACGAGGTATGGTCAGGACCACGCATCGGCATGCATATCATGGGTGGCGCTGTCATGGGCGACGATCCGGCACAGTCTGTCACCGATCGGAATGGCCGCGTCCACGAGACAGACAATCTCTATGTGGCGGGACCCGCCCTCTTTCCCAGCAGCGGCGCCGTCAACCCGACCTTCACACTGAGCGCCTTAGCGTCGCATCAAGCGGAGCACTTGCTTGCCACCTCGTGATACCGCTCCTCGCACGATTGGCTGCGCATGGTAGTAGTCTTGCTGATGTCGGACGCTGATCCAGCCGCGCGCTGGCTTTTCGACGTCCCGCTAATATTTTAAACTTAAAACTTTAAACCGAACTGCACGGAGCGCTCGGCAATGGCCGCAAAAACCCGTTGGACACCACTCAACTGGCAAGACCCGTTTGAACTCGACTCGCAGCTCTCCGGGGAGCAGCGCATGGTGAGGGACAGCGCGCAGCAGTACGCACAAACCGCTTTAGCACCTCGGGTTAAAGAGGCCTATCGGCAGGAGAGCACCGACCCCAATATCTTTCGCGAAATGGGAGAAATGGGGTTATTGGGCGCCACGATCGATGGCTACGGCTGCCCCGGTGTCGACTATGTCTGCTACGGCCTGATTGCGCGCGAGATCGAGCGCGTGGACTCAGGCTATCGCTCTATGATGAGCGTGCAATCGTCGCTAGTGATGTACCCCATCTATGCCTATGGCACGGAGGAACAGCGCGAGAAATACCTCCCTAAGCTGGCGACCGGTGAATGGATTGGCTGCTTTGGCCTCACCGAGCCGGACTACGGTTCTGATCCTGGCGGGATGGTCACTCGCGCTAAAGCGGTCGACGGCGGATACCGATTAAGCGGCGCCAAGATGTGGATCAGCAATAGCCCGCTGGCGGACCTGTTCATCGTCTGGGCAAAAACCGAGGACGATGTGATCCGCGGCTTTATTTTGGAAAAAGGCATGGAGGGGCTGAGCGCACCCAAGATCGAGGGCAAACTGGCTTTACGGGCCTCGATCACAGGGGAGATCGTCATGGACAATGTCTTTGTGCCGCAAGAGAACCATCTGCCGAATGTCGAGGGCCTCAAGGGTCCCTTTGGCTGCTTGAACAATGCCCGATACGGCATCGCCTGGGGCGTCATGGGCGCAGCAGAAGAGTGCTGGCATACGGCGCGGCAGTATACACTTGATCGCTCTCAATTTGGCGTACCTTTAGCCTCTAAGCAGTTGATTCAAATAAAATTAGCTGACATGCAAACCGAGATCGGTCTGGCCCTGCAAGGCTGCCTTCAAGCGGGCAAAATGTTGTCGGCAGGCGAGATCTCACCTGATCTCATTAGCCTCATCAAACGCAATTCCTGCGGCAAGGCGCTGGATATCGCCCGCACCGCGCGCGACATGCTCGGCGGCAACGGCATCTCGGATGACTACCCGATCATGCGCCACATGGTGAACCTGGAAGTTGTCAATACCTATGAGGGCACGCACGATGTGCACGCACTCATTTTGGGGCGCAGTCAAACGGGCCTCTCTGCGTTTTAAAGATTCAGCTTCAAGTGAATGTGCTGTTTGAATAGCGGCAGAAATTCATCCTCGCGGTGACTCACAAATAAAAGCGTGCTGTGCCGACGCGCCTCAATCGCAGACATGAAGCCTAAAATCCGCGCTCTATTCAGTTCATCGAGCCCTTGGGTCGGCTCATCAAGCACCAGCAAGAGCGGCGACTTCACCATGGCCCTCGCGATGAGCACCAGACGTTGCTCCCCATAGCTCAGTGACTGGAACGGTGTCTCGGCCTGATCTGCCATATCCACCGCCTGAAGCCATTCCCGCCCCAAACGAATCTGCGGTTCCGTCGGGGGATCGTAGAGCCCGATCGAGTCAAAAAAGCCAGAGCAGACAACCGACAGAGCATCGCAGCGCACCGTGTAGCGCCGATGCAGATCGTTACTGATCAGTCCAAGTTGGCGCTTGATATCCCAGACTGACTCGCCACTACCCCGCCGATGGCCGAACACGATGACATCGTTACTGAAGCACTGCATACAGTCGCCCGTAATCAGCCCCAGCAAGGTCGATTTACCCGCTCCGTTTTCTCCAGTCACCAGAGTATGCTGCAGCGGCGCAACCTTGAACGTTAGCGCGTCGAGCACATTTCGATCTCCATAGCGGACCGTGCACTGATTCAGTTCGGCAATGTAAGGCGCGTCATAAGCCTCGAGTCGAATGGCATCCTCAGGTATCCCCGGCTGGACGATGGCGCCCGTACCGATGGCTGTCTCAAGTTGGGCCAATTGTGTCTGTCGTGAACCCTCAAATATCGTGAGCAGTCCGGCCTCTACATGAGCGAACTTCTCTACCCAGTCGGGAATATCGGAGCGATTGCTTAGCAGCAGCATCACGGCAACACCCGAGGCCACAGCCAACCGAAAGGTCTCGCTGAGTGCTTGCACAGTGCCTTGGTCCAAGCTGTCAAAAGGGTTATCGCAAATGAGCAGCTCCGCCTCATGCAACAGTGCTTTTAGCACCATAAGCTTGCGACTTTCACCGGTACTCAATTCTCTATAGAAGGCTTGCAGACGGTGACGCATGTTCAGCTGATCGATGAGGGAGTCACTCAGCCGATCGGAAGGCAAAAAATCCGCGACGCGAGTACCCCACTCGTCTTCCGGGATGATATCCGTCGCCGCAAGCCGCCACTCCTCCTCATACGTGGCCTGCTGCCGCTCGAAGGAAATGAGCGCAATCTGGTCCACGTCGAGGGTTCTTTCCACAACACCACGAGAGGGTGTGACCTCACCAACCAACAGCTGGTCAATCAGTTGCTTACCTGAACCATTCCGTCCAAATACACACCAGCTATCACCCGACTGAATGGACCAGTCCGGCACCGCCAGCCCATCGCATTGGCATTCGGATAAATGAAGGAGGGTTGAGGAACTGTTCATGGCCATCATCCCGCGGCAGCTAACGAAGGGTAGCAATGTCTGGAGGAGCTCCAGCAAACTCCGGGAATATCAGAAGGCAAATCTGGCGCTTTTTCTGAGTCCTGCCAACGATTTCCCGCTACACTGCGCGCCGTAGACACCCTTGGATACCACACCATGACTGACTCCCACGCGCGCATTGAGCAGCTCAATGCGATGGCCCCCGATTTCATCAAATTATTGGGGGGCAGCATTATCGGGCTGAACATGGAATCACAACGCGCCACCTTTACCTTCACCGTGCCGCTGGATTATTGCCACTCGGGAGATGTGGTGCAGGGTGGATTCGTGACGGCCATGCTGGACGCCGCCATGTCGCACGCCCTGTTTGGCACCGACGACACGATCTCCGGTGTCGCCTCTCTCGACATCGCCACGCAATTTATTGGTGTCTGTCACGGACAACATCCGCTGAAGGTAACGGGGCGGGTGAAGAAAGCCACTTTTAGAACCGCATTTCTTGAAGCCGACATCCAGGATGAGAAAGGTGCAGTCGTCGCCACCGCCCAGTCTGTGGCCAAACTGAGCCGCCAGCCAGCCGGCGCGTAACGTTCAAAATCCTCTTTATCGTAGCCGGGGAAGCACCTTCTCCGCGATATAAGCCATCCGGCGATCACCGGACTCTGCGCTT
Organism: Halieaceae bacterium; assembly: GCA_902518075.1. The sequence goes on from CABYEX010000024.1 coordinate 6,324, forward strand.
TCACCGGGGAACTGCGCCCAGAAGTGAATATCTGAAATCTGGGGGTACTGCTCCATCATGGCGCTCAGCTTTTCAACGGCCGTATCCGCGTCCCACAGCTCATAAAGCCCATTCTCTATGGCGGTTCGAGCATCGGGAAACAACGGGGTCTGGTCCGGGGGACCAAAGGCACCCCAGCGGATATATTCGTTGGACTGATACAACACGTAATCGCCGACGCGCTCTACCTCCGCCTCGGGATCCTCCGCAATAATCGCCCAGCAACCGAGAATGATGTTCCCGTCCCCGGGCGCCTTACCATTAGCCGCGAGACACTCCACATAAGTATCCATACCGATACCGCCGGTGCACAAAAAGCCGTCAGCGATCCGCGCCGCGCGGTCAATTGCGGGGGGTGCCATACCGCCCAACAGCACCCTGGGCGCGCGGTTCGGTTTCGGCGTGATTTTGAGGTCGCCAACGGCGAAGCGCTTGCCCTCGAAGTTGACCGGCTCACCCGACCAAGCGCGCCGCAGAATTTCGATCCCCTCCTCGACGAGACTGGGACGATGGGAGATCTTGCGGCCAAACTGATCAAATTCCAGCTGCCTGTATCCAATACCAACACCCAAGTCAAAACGTCCGCCCGAGATCAGCGACAGCGTTGCGGCGTCTTCAGCCATCCTCACGGGATCAGCCAGGGGCAGCAGCATCAGGTTGGTGCCCAAACGCATCCGTTCTGTCCGTGCTGCGATGGCCGCATGGATCACCAATGGTGACGGCGTGTAGCCGTCGTCGCAAAAATGGTGCTCGGTTAACCACACTGAGTCAAAACCCATCGTCTCGGCCCGCGCAATCTGATCCAGCCGCTCGGAATAAAACTGTTCAAAATCAATCTGCCAGGGCTCCGGGTTACGGAAGTCGTACCAGAGACCAAAATCCACGTTTGACGCCATCGCGCTTACCCTCTCAGAGACCGTTCACAAAATCGTTGAGTGCGGCGAGGTACCCCTCCCGCTCTTCCATAAAGGGAGCGTGCCCGCTCTCGGGAAACTCTACGCCAGTCGCTCTCGGGTGGTTCTCCGCCACCCAGCGGGAAATATCTGGCGCGACAAAGCCATCCTGACCGCAGATGAATGACAGTAGCGGGATATCCAGCGCCATCATCATCTCGCGCTGGTCCAGATGCGCGAGCTCTGCCAGCGTCGCTGACGCTCTGGCGCTGGAATTCAAAAAGGCACCGGCCATGGAGGCCAGCACAGCGTCCGTGGGTGGTTTGGCACAGATTGCCGTGGCCAACATGGTCAGAAAATTAACGCGGTCATCATTCATTGCTGCAACATTGCCCTCCACATCCTCAGGCATGCCCCCAATTTGCAGATCCGGCTTCTGGGTATAAATCGGGCTTGCGCCGGCGGTCAGCACCAGCGCGGCGCACCGATCCCCCAACAGGCTGGCGGCATGGGTTGCCACGGCACCGCCCAGAGACCAACCATTGACCACGACGTCAGAAAGACCCAGGTGCGCGACCAGAGCCGCCACGTCGCCGGCGATCGCCGCGATACTCAGGTCGGCAAAATCGTGATCTGATCGGCCACAGCCACGGTGATCCATGGTGATCACCCGGTGACCCTCGGCCTGCAACGGCAGAATGACGCCATCCCAGCAGCGATTGTCCATACCCCAGCCATGAATCAGCAGCATGGCGCGCCAGTCGCCGCCCAAATCCTCGTAATAAATACTCTTGTTACCGTCTACTTCCAGCCTTGCCATCGTTAGTCTCCCCTCTGCTGGGTAATCGCCACTGTTACCGTTGCGGCGAAGTGTTCAAAAAATGCCTCCAGGTCAATTGCATCTGGGGCTACCACCCATTGATAGATTGTGCCGAACATGGTTGAACAATAGCCCGTGGCAAAGTGCGCCGGGTCAACGTCCGCTCTGATATCGCCAGCTGCCTGTCCCTGCTCGATCCACTGCTGGACGTCGCGACGATAAATCACATGATGGCTGGCCAGACTGGCCCGAATATCCGATTCCCGGCCCAATGATTCGTACCAGAGAATATACATAGCCCGGAGGTAGCCTGACTCCCGAGTGAAAATATCCCGCTGCGCCTGAATCGCCGCCTCGAGCGCCGCTAGCCCCTGCTTGCCTGTCAAATACTGGGAAAGGTGCGCCTTCCAGATGTCGTCAAATCGCGCAAACAACTCCATCCATAGCCCATCTTTCGAGCCGAACCGGTAGCTTGCGAGACCGCGGCTGTAACCGGCGCCCTCGCCGATATCTTTGAGCGTCGTCTTGGCCGTGCCGCGCTCATTCACCAGCTCGATCGCCACCTCAAACATCCGCTGATCTGACAACGCCGTTCGCTCGGCCTGAGTATTGCCATTGCCCGCTGACGACTCGGTGATCACCGCATCAGTCATTTCCCTCTCCAAAGCCCAAGTGTTTTTGTATGGCGAGCTTTCCCGCCGCTACCTCTTCCCGGAGCAATTTCTTGTCCATTTTCCCCACGCTGGTTTTGGGAATGTCGTCTACGACGGCCCAGTATTCAGGCACCCAAAACTTTGCCACCTTATCCACTAAAAATGAGCGTAACTCGCCAGGCAAGGTCTCGCCATCGCAGCCTGCCTTGCTGCGCACAATGGCGAGCGGACGCTCCTGCCAACGCGTATCGTCAACCGCCACCACTGCGACCTCTGCCACACTCTCGTGCTTCAGCAGCACGTCCTCGAGGTCTACGGAGGAAATCCATTCGCCGCCGGACTTGATCACATCCTTCGTGCGATCTGTAAGCTGCACATAGCCCCGCGCATCCACCATGCCCACATCGCCTGTGCGTAGCCAGCCGTCCTCGGTAAAGGCGTCGGTCTCCTCATTGATATAACTGCCGGTAACCCACGCGCCTTTCAACTGAAGTTCACCCACTGTCGTGCCATCCTGCTCCAGGAGATTGCCCTCATCATCCATCACCCGCACTTCAATACCGGGAACAGGTCGACCGCTTTTTAATCGCCAGTAAGTCTCTGTCTCGCCATTGAGGTCTTTGGGTGGATGCGACAGTACGCACATCGGGCTGGTCTCTGTCATCCCCCACCCCTGGATCACCGGCACATTCCATCGTTCTCGCACCGCTTCGATCATGGACGACGGTACGGCGGAGCCTCCCGATACAATGGCCCGGAAACAGGACAAATTCAGCGGCGCGGTTTCATCCGCGAGTAGCAGATCACCCAACAGGGTTGGCACCATTGCCGTCAAGGTCGGTCGCGCTGACTCGATCATGGTGCGTAGATGAGGCCCCTGCAGGTGCGGACCCGGCATCACCATGTCGGCGCCGGACATCCAGCCGCTGTAGGGAAACCCCCAAGCATTGGCGTGGAACATCGATGGCAACATCAGGATCACGTCCCGCTCCTGCACCGCAAAGCTGTCTACAGAACGCGAGGCCAGCGCATGCAGATAGGTGGTTTTCTGGCTGTAAGCCACGCCCTTTGGGTTACCCGTGGTGCCACTCGTGTAGCAAATACCTGCGGCCGCGTTCTCCTCAGGCTCGGGCCATGGGAAAGCATCTTCCGCTTTGCGCAACAATGCCTCGTAGGACACGGCACGTGGATCATTCAGCGAGCCGGCAGCCTCATCACCGCCCCCCGACACAATCACATGCTCGACATTGGGAATCAGTGGCAGGACCGGCAAAAAGCTGTCGATTAACCGCGCATCGAGTACCAGGAATCGGTCGGTAGCATGATTGATGATGTAGGCGATGTGCTCCGTAGAAAGCCTACAATTCAGGGTATGCAGCACTGCGCCCAGTGACGGTACCGCCAAATACGTTTCAAGGTGCTGGGTGCTGTTCCACATGAACGTGCCGACGCGGTCACCGGGCACGATACCTAGACGCGTCAACACGTTCGCAAGGCGTGCACTGGTCGCGTCAATGTCCGCGTAACTGCGCCAGTGTATTTGCTGACCGTCGTAGTCACCGACGCGACTACTGCCGAAATGTCGCGCGCCGAACCGGTGTAGCGTCTTCACCCCCAGCGGGGTATTCATCATCGTGCTCGTCATGGTGTTCGCCATGCCGCCTACCAGTCCCCCGCCGCCGCGGCTTGTGCCTCAGCTAGGAGTGCCGGCACGTCATACTCCAGGCCACGCGCGTAGTCAGAGTCGAGCTTGCCTGCGACATGCAACCCGTAGGCACCCTCAATGATCGCCGCCAAGCGCCAGAAAGCCAGCGCCATATAGAAGTTCATATGGTTAAGCGGCCGGCCCAGCGACTCTGCCCAGCGACCGGCCAGCTCTCGTCGACTGACCACGGCAGCACGCCGTGACACCGCCTGCAAGGCGCTAAAAGCAGGCGGCTCCTGGGTGCGATATTCGCCCCAAAACATAAGCATCAGCGCGATGTCCATGTAACAGTCGCCCACCGTAGCGAGCTCCCAGTCGATGATCGCGAGGATCTCCGGCTGCTCCTTGGAAGCCAAGGTGTTATCAAGGTGGTAATCCCCGTGAATGACGGCGGGCGCCGCCGCTGCGGGCACATTACGCTGCAGCCACTCTCCGAGAGAGAAGAGCTCGGGCAGATCCCTGACCGCGTGTTCCCTGCGGACGCCCAGCCAGCGCTCAATCTGTCGCTCAACAAAGCGCTCGGGACGCCCCAGCTTCGCAAGTGCTTCCAAATCGGTAGGCACGGCGTGGAGCGCAGCCAGCTGATCGATCAAATCCTCACCGAGACGGTTCACGCTGTCAGGCGAGTCGGCATAGGCGGACGGCAAGGCATCAGTCAGCGCCACACCATCGACCCACTCCTGCACCAGAAACGGCCGACCGATCACCGTCTCGTCATCGCACCAGGCCAGCACGCCAGGCGCCTTGACCGGATAATCGGCGATCGCCTGCAGGATTTGTGCCTCCCGCTGGATGCCTCGCGCAGACGTTGGCGAGATATCGTCAGCGGGGGGTGTTCGTACGACACAGGCTTTTTCGTCGTCCTGGAACTGCCATGTCAGATTGGAGTTGCCGCCGGCCAGGGCAGACACGAACTCAGCCTGTGCCCAGCCCAGAGAGTCGCGCAGCCAGTCAGCAACCTGCTCGGTGGCCTCCGACGTCATCACACCACACCGAAGCTGGACAGCAGGCCGCCATCCACCGGAACGACTGCGCCTGTCATGTATCGACTCTGCGCCCCCCAACACACCACCTCGGCGACTTCGCGATCCTCGGCAAATCGTCGCAACGGAATTTGCTGCGTCATTTTATCGAGTGCGGCCTCGCTCAGTTCGGATGTCATTTCGGTGAGCACCAGACCCGGAATCACCAGATTGGCCGTGATGGCTTTCGGCGCCAATTCAATCGCCAGCGCCTGAGTAAGCCCTGACAACCCGGCTTTGGAAGAGGCGTAGGCCGAGTCGCCGGGGAATCCACGAAATCCGACTACCGCGCCCACGTTGATCACCGAACAGCCTTCGCTCATATGCGGCACAGCGGCCCGGGTCATGTTCATGGCGCCGGTGAGGTTGACCTGCAACACCTCTTGCCATGCGTCGTCGGTCAAGCGGTGTATCTTGCCGCCGCGGTGCACGCCCGCATTGTTGACCAGCACCTCAACGTGTCCGAAACGTGCCACGATCGCGTCAACCGTCTCGCTGACTGAGGCTGGGTCAGCCACGTCGCACTGGAACCCTGCCGCGGACTCCCCGAGCGACTGAGCAAGCTCCATCACGGATTCACCCCGCGCGATCAGTGCGACCTTGTGGCCAGCTTCGACTGCCAGCCGTGCGATGGCCGCACCAATCCCCCGCGAGGCACCGGTCACGATCCAGACTCCATCGCCCGCCATAGTGTTCACTCCTGAATTGCGCATCAACGCGCCGCAAACCCTTGGATTTCTTGTCGGTCTCGTTGCTTGTTTGCGTCTAGCAAGTCTAAACTAGCGCCCTGATTTGGCAAGCCTGACGGCTGCCCCACGGTACGAGAGCCGACGATAGATACCCTCAGGAGGAAAAGGCGTGTGGTCATTTGAGACAGACCCGGAGTTTCAGGCATCACTGGACTGGATTGACGAGTTCACCCGCGAGGAAATCGAACCTCTAGATCTAGTCTTCCGTGAGCCGGGAGATCCATGGGACCCCAATTCCGCAGCCTTTTCCGCCATGGCGCCGCTACGAGAGATCGTGAAACAGAAGCAGCTCTGGGCGTGCCATTTGGAGCCCGAGCTGGGCGGGCAAGGCTACGGGCAGGTCAGTCTGGGCCTGATGAATGAGATTCTCGGTCGCAGCCGCTTTGGACCCAGCGTATTCGGCTGTCAGGCTCCCGATTCCGGCAACGCGGAAATTCTGGCCAAATTCGGCACGCCGGAGCAGAAGGAAAAATATCTCAAACCGCTGCTCAATGCTGAAATCGCCTCCTGCTACTCCATGACCGAACCCCAGGCTGGTGCCGATCCGGGAGAGTTCCTGTGTACAGCGACCCGAGACGGCGATGATTGGGTCATCAATGGCGAGAAGTGGTTTGCCTCCCACGCCCGCTTTTCCGCTTTTCTGCTGGTCATGGTGGTGACCAATACAGACGTGCCTATCCATGAGGGCGCGTCGATTTTCCTGGTGGAGCAAGGTACACCGGGCATGGAGATCATCCGCAATTCCGCGGTCGGTCCCTACATCGAGCAGGGCGACGGCGTGCATGCATATATCTCATTCCAAGACTGCCGTGTCCCTGCGGAGAACCTGCTGGGTAACGAAGGACAGGGTTTTCATGTGGCGCAAACCCGGCTGGGTGGTGGTCGGGTACACCACGCCATGCGCACGGTCGGCGTCATCCGCCGCGCCATCGATATGATGTGTGAGCGCGCGCTCAGTCGTCGCACTAAAGGCGAGCTGCTTGCCGACAAACAGATGACTCAGGAAAAAATTGCCGACGCCTACACAATGATGATGCAGTACCGATTGCATGTGCTCTACACCGCTTGGCTAATCGACAAGCACAAGGAATATAACCGGGAGGTGCGCAAAGAAATCGCCGCCATTAAAGCCGCGACCCCCAAAGTGTTGGTAGAGATTGTATCCCGCGCGATGCACCTGCACGGCAGCCTCGGCAGTTCTGATGAGACGCCACTGGCGAATATGTGGGCCAACATACCGGAGTTGGGCGTGGTGGATGGCCCGACAGAGGTTCACAAGGTCGCGGTCGCCAAAGCCGTACTGCGAAACTACTCCGCCCACGATGCCCTATTCCCGAGCTATCACACACCGACTCAGCGAGCCAAAGCGCTTGAAAAATACGGGCATTATTCGTCAGGCTGAGAGCGCGTCAGAATGAGCGTAAGGAGCGCTGGCGGAGCCTGATCATCCGCCCGCCCGAGCAGAAAACAGGGGGATGCTCGATGAACGGAACTTCACTTTCAGGGGGCGCACAGGGCCGTATTCATTGGCTCACAACTGTCGTCCTGACTGTCTCAATGTCACCACTCTCTTGGGCAGTCGCAGATACGGGCGAGCGCCTCTACGGTGAGCACTGTGCAAGCTGTCACGCTGCCACACTGAGGGGCTCAGCCCATGGCGCCGCCCTATCCGGCCCCGCATTTGCTGACAAGTGGTCCGGGGTCTCTGCTCAATCTTTTCTCGCATACCAGATGGCGGAGATGCCACCAGGTGAGGCCAATAGCCTGTCTCCGACGCAGCATGCCGCCATTGCACAATACGTGATTGATCAATCCGGTCTGGACTCAGAGACCTTGCTGGTCAGCTCAGCGGCGGACCTCACCAGCGTGCCTGCCGATGCCATCGAGGTGGTGGAGTTTGCCGAGGCGGGGAGCGTCATGGATATGGCGCGCAGTGCGGGCGCTTTCGCGATGCGACGCGTTAATGACTTTAGACCCGTGACCACTGAGGAGCTCAACCGGCCTGACGCCGCAGACTGGTTGAACTGGCGGAGAACGCCGGACGGCCATGCGCACAGCCCCCTCACAGAGATTTCCACAGACAATGTCTCTCGACTGAGCATGAGCTGGTCAATGGCCATGCACGAGGGCAGCAACCAGCCCACCCCGCTGGTGCGAGACGGGGTCATGTTCCTGACCCATGCCCACAACAAGATTCAGGCGATAGAAGCCGCATCCGGTGAGCTGATCTGGGAGTATCAGTACCAGTTCCCCCCTGCCTCCAAGATGCTCGGCGGGCCCACCCGCAATATCGCGCTGTGGCAGGACCGCCTGTTTCTGGCGACCTATGACGCGGCCATTGTAGCCATCGATGCGACAACCGGGATCGAACTCTGGCGCACTGAGAAAGCCGACTATCGCGAGGCCTTCACCCACAGCGCGGGGCCCATTGTGGCCAACGGTATCGTGGTGAGCGGCATCAACGGCTGTGAGCTGTTTACACAAGATGGCTGCTTCATTACCGGCCATGACCCCGAGACCGGCGAGGAACTTTGGCGAACCGCAACGCTGGCGGAACCCGGCACGCCCGAATACGCCAGCTGGGGGGATGTGGCCCCCGATCGCCGCGGAGGGGGAGATATCTGGATCGCCGGATCCTATGACCCCGGTTTGGATCTCGTTTACTTTGGCACCTCTCAACCTAAACCCTGGGCAGCGCCTAGCCGGGGCATGTCGGTTAAAGACGCCGCGCTCTACACCAACGCCACACTGGCCGTGAGACCCAAAACAGGGGAACTGGTTTGGCACTTTCAGCACATCCCCGGTGAGACCATCGATATGGAGGTAGGTTTCGAACGAATACTCGCTGATATCGACGACGAGCAAACGCTGCTAACGGTGGGCAAGGACGGCATCCTATGGAAGTTGGATCGCGCCACCGGTGACTATCTGGATCTGCTCGACACCATGGACCAAACAATTTTCGAGGTAGATCGAGGTACCGGACAGCTGACCTACCGGGAGGATATCTCCAGCGCCGGTATTGGTGACACCTACACCGCATGCCCCGGCATATACGGGGGCCACAACTGGCAGTCTGCGACCTACGACGATGCGCGGCATTTGCTCTTCCTGCCAGTGCATCAACTATGTTCCGACATGACTCCTCGTGAGGTAGATTTAGGCCCCGGCGGTGGTGGCTATGGTGCCGATGTCGCCACCTACCCCATGCCGGGCAAAGAGGGCCTGGCGGGCGCCCTACTGGCGATCGATGTGCGCACGATGGAGGTTCGCTGGAAATTTGAGCAGCCGGCACTGTTTTTGAGCGGCGCCCTGTCGACTGATGGCGGCCTGCTCTTCATTGGCGACTTGGATAGGCATTTTCAGGCGTTCGATACCGAGACGGGCGAGCGATTGTGGTCAACTCGCCTGCCAGCGCCGGCCCACGGCTACCCCATTACCTATAAGGCCGGGGGGAGACAGTTCGTCGCGATTCCAGCGGGTATTGGTGTATTTCGGGCGCTGACCGCGGTGATTTTCCCCGATATTTATCAACCCCCGGATGGCCAGGGGCTATTCGTTTTCAGCGTGCCGCAGTAACCAGAGCGGCCTGTCAGCCGACGCCCTTTCGGCCCGCCTCACGCACCATGGGTGCATACTCGGCAAACGCCGGCGGTTCTGCGGTGGAACCAGTTGTTGCCCCTGCGTCGACTGTCAGGGTCAAACCACTGGTATAGCCTGACTCGTCACTAGCCAACCAGAGCGCTGCGTTGGCGACGTCCTGCGCCAACCCAGCGCGGCCCTTCAGAGGAGACAGTTCGGCAAGGGTAGCAATCGTCTCCTCCAAGTTTTGATGATCCCCCGTCATGACATCTGCCACCATCGGCGTCGCCATGCCAGCGGGAGCGATGCAGTTCACGCGCACTCCATACCCGCCCACCTCTGCCGCCAGGTTTTTCGTCATCCCGACAACGGCATGTTTTGCAGCCGCGTAGGCGTGAGGTCCCAATCCGCCCATAACACCCGCGGTACTGGACATACTGATGATGGAGCCCGAGCCGGCCTCTTTCATGTACCGACTGGCATGCTTCATGCCGTAAAAGACGCCATTGACCATGATGTCGATGGTGAGCTTCCATTCTTCCGCCGGCGTGGTCGACATGGGACCCACCGCACCGACAATACCCGCGCAGTTGAAGATCACATCGATTTGGCCGAACTCCGAGACAGCGGCTTCTACCAGCCCCTGAACGTCTGCCTCTTCCGTCACATTGCAGTGACGAAAAATGGCATGGCTCGGGCCACCCAGTGCAGCGGCCATGCTCTCGCCCGCCTCATACTGAATGTCGCCCAATACCACGCGGGCACCATGATCTACATAAGTCTTTGCCGTTGCCGCACCGATGCCACTGGCGGCTCCGGTAATGACCGCGACTTTACCTTCCAGCCTACCGCTCATTTTCACTCCTCGTTTTTGTTAATCGACGCAGCCTGATCTCCAGCAACCCGCTAAATCAGCCAGTCATCGACAAGGTATCCGTTACACTGGACTCAGGCCATATCGGCCCTGTGTCGTGACATGTCGCCAATCAGATCTGGTGTGATCGCCCTTTCCACAAAGTACCAGGCGCCTCCGTCTTTCGCGAAAGTATCGTAGTACGTACCAATGAATATTGCCTGCATCGCAAAGTCATCGGGCACATGCTGCATCACCGTAATGCAGCTTTTCGCGGTCGCCGTCTGACCTGAGGGATCAATGCTAATGGCAACATTGCTCATCAGATGACGGGTGTTGGGCCTGCCGTCGTATAAGGTCACGTTATCAAGTTGAGCACTCACCTCCGCCGCACCTTGAGCGAGCGCGCCGACGATCCCCCACGCACCTCTCTCAAACAGTGCAGCGCAACCGGCCAAATCACCACAATCGATCAAGTCACAGTACTGAGTCATTAACTCGGTGACGGCAGCCACGTCTTCCGTGTCGGCCATTACTCTACCCCTCGCTTTCCAGCCTCTCTCATCAGAGGCGCCTTCTCGGAGAAGCGCGGTGGGCCCGCCATGGATCCTGTGGTGATGCCCGCATCAATGGTCAAGGTATGGCCGCTCGTATAGCCCGATTCGTCACTGGCTAACCACAACACCGCATTCGCCACATCTTCCGCAAGACCCGGTCGCCCGCTGAGGGGTGACTCATCGGTCAACATTTTCAGCGTCGAATCGATATCGGTGTGATCGTCCAAATAGGCCTGAGCGACCATTGGCGTCGCCACGCTATAAGGCGCAATGCAATTCACCCTGACACCGAATGCGCAGACTTCTGCAGCCAAGTTTCGGGTAATACCGACCACCGCGTGCTTGGCTGCGGCATAGGCGTGGGGACCCAAGCCTCCGGTCACACCGGCCACACTCGACATGCTGATGATCGACCCGGATCGCGCTTGTTTCATGTGCTTCGAGGCGTGCTTCATGCCGTAGAAAACACCATTAAGGAGAATGTCTAGCGTGAACTGCCACTCCTCTGCGGTTGTCGATTCCAGAGGGCCCAAAGCACCTACGATGCCTGCATTGTTAAACATCACGTCGATCCTGCCGAATTCATCGACGGCAGATTGAATCAACGCCTCGACTTGATCTTCTTTGGTGACGTCACAGACTTTAAAGCGACTCCGATCGCCCAAGGCCGCCACCATGTCGGCCCCCGCTTGCTCCTGAATATCACCCAGCACTACATAGGCACCCTCACCCAGCAACTTCTCAGCGGCTGCCGCACCGATGCCACTCGCGCCTCCTGTAATCACCGCAACCTTGTCAGCTATGCGACCCATATCCTGGTCTCCCTTTTTGTTTTCCTTATTTCTTGCTCAGCACCGTTTGCGCACGCTCAAAATAAAAGAGGCGCTCACAATGAGCGCCTCCCTTGTCACGTGAAACGCTACTCGGTCTGTTAATTACCGAAATCGTACACGACCTCCACGCCCCAGGTTCTCGGAGCAACCGGCGTGGCATAGGACCACAAGCCGGAAACATTGAGGCCATGCGCCAGCGCATCCTCATCGGTCAAGTTGCGGCCAAACAGGCTAAATGTCGCTCCACCTCGCTGGTAATTGATCGACGCATCCAGATAGTTCTGCTTACCGTTCTTCAGCTCCGCCCTGTTGGTTTGCTCTACGAACAAGTCATCGATGAAGCGATAAGCGCCGCGAATCCATGCCTGGCCTCCCGCCATATCCCATTCGTAGGTGCCGGATATGGAGCCGGTGTACTCCGGGGCACGCCTGAACTCGAGACCGCTGTTATCGACAATGCCGAAGCCGGAATCAAAGGTGAACTCGTCATATTCGGAGTCGAGGTATCCGAGGTTGGCTGCCAGTGTGAGGCCTTCACTCACCAAAGCCTGACCTTGAAGCTCAATACCCTTCATCGTGGCGGTTGCCGCATTGAACACTGAGATTCTCTGCCCGGTAGCGCCGTCAGACTTCAGACCAATTTCTTCCTGCTTGTCCTCGTAGTCCATGTAGAAGAAGGCGCCGTTCAGACGGAAGCGCCCACCACCAAACTCGGATTTAAAACCCAATTCGTAGTTTTCAAGGAACTCCGGGTTGTAGGGGATGGTCGCCGATTCAAAGCTGTCGACACGTCCGTTGAAACCGCCGCTGCGATAGCCCTCTGAATAGGTGGCATAAAGCATGGCATCATCATTCAGGCGATAGCGCAGACCCACTTTAGGCGTAAATTCGCTCCAGTCAGTATCGGCATCTGCGGGCAAGTTACCGCGCTGTCGCGTCAGCTTCTCGTCCTTGGTATATCGACCACCTACCGTCAACGTCCAGCTGTCAGTGAAGGCGTAATCCGCCTCAAAGAACGCCGCTTGCGAGTCAGTCTCCTGGTGGGTGTACTGGGGAATATCCAGAACGGCGCCCGGGACGACAAAGGTAATCCAGCTGCGCAGCCGGATGTCGTATTCAGACTGCCAGTCGTAGACGCCCGCCACCAGCTTCAGAGCACCACCCGCATCATAAGTAAAGCGCAGCTCGTGACTTTGCTGCTCATACTCGGCGGGTCGATCTGTGCCGAACAGCATCGGCTCTTCAGCCGTCCAGTTGGACACAATGGTCTCCTCAGTTTCAAAACTACCGTAGATGTAGTTCATTCTGAGATTTTCCGTGATGTCCCAGCGCGCTTCGATGATGTGGGTCTCTGCGTCAAACGTGGCATCGTCGGTGTTCAGTGCCAGATCGTCCGGTGAGGAGACCACGATGCCGTCCGGTAGCGGAAACTCTGTCCAGGTTGTGGGCTCGTAGATCACGCGCGAGGTCTTGTAGCGATCACCCGTCGTCGGCAGGTTGACGCTAGGAGCGCACAGGTTAAATCCACTACAGAACAACTGATCGGGCTGCCCTACGTTGAGGAGTGGCGGCGTATCCTGATCCGTCTCTTCGTTGGTATAGGTGTATTCCAGCTCAAAGTTGTCTGTCGCGTTCCAGAGCGCGTTAAACCCGTACGACTGATAATCGATCTTGCCCTCATCGCGACCCAAGGCGACATTTTCGTAGTAGCCGTCACGCAGGTTGTTTCGGGCAGCACTCAGCTTCACGGCGAGATTGTCTGTCACACCGAGATTCAAAATGCCGTCATACCAGTAGTTGTCATAGTCCCCGTAACCAACCCGCACCTTGCCGCCGAGCTCACCCGTGGGCCGGGTTCTCTCGACGCGAATGGTGCCGCCGACCGTATTACGACCGAACAAGGTACCCTGAGGTCCTCTGAGCACCTCCACTGATGCCAAATCGATGCTGCGCAAAATCGCGCCACTGTTCGCACCGATGAACAAGCCGTCGATCTCGACACCCACCGCGGGATCGAAGTTTTTCTCCACATCGGCCACACCGACCCCGCGGATATAAAGCGCCGCGTTACCACCCGGGCCCTGCGAGGTGTCGTCGAAAATCAGGTTTGGGGAGATAAACGCGAGGTCTCTGATGTCGCGCGCAAAGGTGCGATTGATCTCTGTCTCGGTCAAAGCGCTCACCGAGAGACCCACGTCCTGAAGGTCTTCGGTCCTCTTTCGCGCACTGACCACGACCTCCTCCAGCATCAACCCTTCTTGCGCGAGCGCAACAGGCGCAACGGGCAGCGCCGTCAGAGCGGCCAATACCGCAGCGCTCAGAACAGTCTGTCTTGATCCTATTTTCATGGCTTTACCCTCTTCATGTGTTATGGCTATTTTGATTTATTGGGCGTCAAGTTCTTCAACGCAGGACTACCCTTCCGGAGCACTAAGTCTCGTGCCCGCGAATTGGTTGAAATAATGGATGGTGACATCTCGCTCGGAGATCCGCCAGATACCGTCACGGCGCGCGTAGCTGTCTTTATAGGTCGCGCCGACGAAGGTGGCCTCGGTGCTGCCCGTTAGCAGCCCCATGCAGTCCACATCGC
>CABYEX010000025.1 GCA_902518075.1 Halieaceae bacterium
AGAGCGCCTTAACCCCTTTTGCAACCTTGTAGCCGGTGCTCTCTAAATAAGCGGCCGCCAGCTGTAAGTCGGACAATCGACTGTTGGTGCACGAGCCAATAAACGCCGCGTCGAGTGCGTAATCGGACAACTGACTGCCGGGCGTCACACCCATGTAGTCTTGCGCGCGCTGCCAGGCCGCCGACGCAGAAGCATCAGGGGCGTCACTGGCATAGGGGATTGCGTCATCCCAGTCGACACAGTGATGCGGACTGGTGCCCCAACTGAGCTGGGGTTTGAGCGACCCAATTTCGAACGTGTATTCCTGATCAAACGCGGCACACTCATCACTGCGCAACGACTGCCAGTGTCGGGCGGCCTGATCCCAAAGCTCAGCCTGCGGCGCATAGCGCCGGCCTGCACAATAGTCGAGCACCTTTTGATCGGGAGCGATGAGCCCGGTGAAGGCGGAGAGCTCGGTGGTCATATTGCACAGCGTGAGTCGGGCTTCTACCGGCAGCGCATCGATAGCAGGCCCTGCGAACTCGATGGCATAGCCCGCGCCTCCTGACGCTGACAGCTCGCGGATAGTGAACAGAATAAGATCCTTTGCGGAGACACCCTCACCGAGCAGACCTGCGAAGCTGACGCGCATCGTCTGTGGTCGGGAGACGCGCAGCGTGCTGGTCGCCAGCGCATGCTCGGCCTCAGTCGAACCCACACCCCAGGCGAGGGCACCGAGCCCACCCAAAGTGCAGGTGTGGCTGTCTGGGCAGATGAGTGACAACCCGGGTAATGCGATGCCGAGCTCGGGCGAGATCACATGCACAATGCCCTGGTTAGTATCGGTAATGTCGAACAGTTGAATGCCAGCTTCCTGAGCCGCGTGTCGGGTTGCGACGATGAAATCCCGGCCACTGGGCATCAGCGTATCGTCACTACGCCCCGGTAATGTATCGACAATGTGGTCCATCGTGCAGAACGCATGCTCGCGTCTGCGTACCGGGCGCTGTTTCTCAAGCAAGCCGTTCAAGGCCACGCTGCCGGTTCGCTCATGCAGAAAAATACGATCTACATAAAGCAGGGATTGACGCGCTGACAGCGTCGTCACCTCATGTTCTTGCCACAGCTTGTCAAAGAGCGTGGTGCCCACAGCGAACCCGTTAAACCCCGCGGGCCTCACTGCGCCCAAATCGGGGCAAGACCCTATAAAAGATATATCAATATAACAATAAGCCTAAGGAGCGGGCGCTGGCAACAGCGCGGTAGTCAGGCAGATCTCTATGGGCGCACCAGATGGCAAGATGATTACCCCGCCCTCGACCGCTCCGGCATTATCAGTATAAGGCAGCCGCCACGGCAGAGGCGCCTTAAGACCCTCGGGGTCGACACTCAAGCTGACCAATATCACACCGCCTCGCTCACCGTCAGGAGCAGGCACGGCGGTCGCCTGGTCAGGGTATTGATCGATTTCAATGCCATAGCCGTCGGACATGGACACCAGCGCCAGCGAATGCAACGTGTCTTGGGGCAAATCATAGGCATTAGATAGCACGCCAATGCGATAAGGAATAGGACCGACAACGCTGGTATCAAAATGCCGTCGCCAAAAGCTGAGACTGGCCTCCAGATCCGGGCTCCCCATGACCATGATGAAAGTCTGGCCCACTGGTTCCGGGCTGGGCTGAGGCCTTAAAAAGGACTGCGAGGGATCAATCATGTGCGTGAGATAAAACAGCTCCCGATTGGGGCCGGTCACTTGCATCGCCAGAATGTTTTTTTGCTCCGTTAAAAAGTCGGGGCCCTGCAAATGTTCAAACGCAGAACCAGCGAGCTCGGTCTCGAGTTTTTCGGGGTCTTGCACCAGCAGCTCAATCGCACTCCATCCCACTCGCTTCATGGGCACATACCCGGAGGCATCTCCCTCGACGATACGCAAACCCACCTGTGGGCCCGAGCGCGGCATCATGGTTACAAAGCGTCTATCCGCGAGCTCAGGTCGATCGATCGCCGCTGCCAGTTCGGCAGGCATCACACCCTCATCGACCGATCGATAACCCAGATAGTCCTCATAGGCTTCTTGAGTCAGCGTCAGATTCTGTGCCAACACCCAGACCACCAAAATCGACTTCAACATAGGGTCATGCTCATTGTGTTAATTGATAAAGGTCGAGTCGCCCGCCATCGGGCCCGGTCACGGCGAAGCACTCACCGTTCAGCAGTCCCGGCAGGTTGCGGTTTGCCAGTGGCTGACACACCTGTGCCGACCACTCGCTGCCGTTGACAGCGGCAAAGGTCTCCGCCACATCCCGGCAGGGGATGGCGAGTGCGCGCAGGCCGCGGCCGCCCTTGCTCGGTATCGGTAAGCAAGGTAGAGGATGTTCCGGCACATCGATCAGTTCGATCGAACCCGACATGACTGCCTCCGGATGGGCGATGCTCAGGTGGATGCCGGCGGTGTCAGCGGGGTGCTGCTCAAGCTGCAATACCCGGGGGCCCTCCCCGGGCAGTGGGCCCGCATGATCGATGAACCGCTCGAATCCCAAGACTTTAAGAAAAGCGAGCGTCGTCTCGACATTACTCACCATCTGTGTGGAGTTGAAGACATCGCTCATGCGGTCAAACTCGATGCCTTCGAGAGGCGGGCTCAGGCGCTGCATCACGGCCATCACGATGCCATCATCCTGAATGTAAAGGCCCTCGCTCGTCTGCACCTCGCCGAACTGCCAAGCCACTGCCGGTACCAGCTCACGCCAACCATGGGTGTGCAAAAACTCGCGCGCCCAGTCGCTGTCCCAAGTGCGCATGTTGATATCAAACAGCCCACCGGGAGTGGTCACCGCGCAATCCATAGGGCGAAGCACGGCAGTTGTGTTCGTAACGGGGAGCAATACAACCTCGCATGCCCCGCTAGGCGCGACCCAGCGCTCGGCCACTTGGGTCATGTCTACGCCCCAAAAGTCAGCCGCATCGGCGAAGAGCGCGGTGCTGTGCAACTGCCACCCCAGGGCAGCAAAAAACCCGCCCAGCTGTGGGGCATTTGAGGTAGTGATCACCACATGTGAGAAGCCAGTCTCTCTCAACCGAGTCCCCTTTATCTCTGACCGAATGGCATCATACCGCCAACCGAAGGGGAGGCGCGTTATCGTGAATACCACCGCCGACGTCAGCACCATCGTATTGATTGCCGTCGTAGGTTATCAATGTATGCTACTGACAGTAGGTCTCTGGGCGTCGCGGCGCACTCGCTCCAGCAGCGATTTTTTTCTGGGTGGCCGCAAAGTGGGCCCCTGGGTCACTGGCATTTCCTATAGCGCCAGTGCCTCCTCAGCGTGGACCTTATTGGGGGTCAGCGGCGCTGCCTTCGCTATGGGTCCATCCGTTATATGGGTCGCTTTAGGAAGCCTGTCGGGAATGGTCGTGGCGTGGTGGTGGATCGCACCGAGGCTACTGGAGGCTAGTCATCAGCAACAGCTGACCACTGTCATCGACTATCTCATCGCGCCGAACGAAAACCGCCGCAGCAACGCCCTCGTGCGTTCCGCGGCCGCCATTATTCTGATCGCCTTCGTTTTTTACGTCGCGGCGCAGTTTCAGGGCGCCGGGCTCGCCGTCACCGAAGTGTTTGCCGTCAGCGATACGCTGGCCATTGCAGGCGGCGCACTGGTCATTCTGATTTACACCTGGCTGGGCGGCTATTGGGCGGTCAGTCTGACCGACACGCTACAGGGTGTCGTCATGTGTCTGGCAGCCATCACGCTACCGCTGGGCGCCGTAATCTCGATGGGAGGGTTGGGTGCCGTTATTGAGCTCATCGACCTCGGAAGTTGGCACGGTGGCGGCACCGATGCGGCGACCCTGTCGGCTATCGGCTTTGCCATCGGGTCCTTGGCCATCAGTCTCGGTACGTTTGGGCAGCCGCATCTGATGGTCCGCTTTATGGCGCTCAAGGATCACCTTGCGCGGCGCACCGCAGCGAGCATCACCCTCATTTGGTATCTCGTTGTCTTCTCGGGAATGGTTCTGACAGGACTGGTGGGGCGCGGCATCTTCGATTCACTAAACAACAATGAACAGGTCTTTTTTGCCTTATCGGAACAAGTGCTTCCCCCGGTGCTGGCGGGCCTGCTGCTCGCTGCAGTACTCTCAGCCATCATGTCCACCGCCGACAGCCAGCTGCTGGTCTGCGCCAGCACACTGTCCCACGACCTCACCGATGAGGCACTGAAAGGCAGTCCGCAGGTTTTACGTCGAGGACGATGGGCGGTGCTCATCGTCGTGCTACTTGCCGTGTTGGTGGCGCTATTCCTGCCAGCACCGATCTTCTCCCGGGTGTTGTTTGCGTGGAGCGCGCTTGGGGCAGCGCTAGGGCCCACGCTGTTTGCTCGTCTACTGGGCTGGCAGATCCCCAACGGCGTTCGCGTCACGGGTATCTGGATAGGTTTTGGTCTCACGGTGGCGCTGTCACTGCTGCCTAATGCGCCGGGCGACATCCTCGAGCGTCTGTTACCCTTTGCGGTTCATAGTGTGTTACTGATATGGGGCAGGAGGCGCTGAATGAACGCAGTGGTATCCACCATCACCCAATTACTGCCTGCCGAGATCATCACCACGGATCCCGAGCAGATCACGCTGTACTCTCAGGATGTCTTCACGGTAGGACAGCCTATCTGTGCAGTTGTGCGGCCGCGCAACATCGATGAAGTGCAGGCGCTGGTGCGGGCCTGCCTGGAGCGCGGCACGCCGATCGTCACCCGCGGGGGCGGTATGAGCTACACCAGCGGTTACATCGCCAGCGCGCCCGATAGCGTGTTAATCGATATGGCCAGCATGGAGGCCATTGTCGAGGTCAATCTGGAAGATCGTTATGTGACGGTCGAGGCCGGGTGCAGCTGGCAAAAGCTGTATGAGCACCTCGCGCCACTCGGTGTGCGCACAGCCTATTGGGGCACGCTGTCCGGAAGCTACGCCACCGTTGGGGGTGGCCTCTCCCAGAACAGCATTTTTTGGGGCAGCGGTCAGAGCGGCACCGCCGCTGACAATGTCCTCTCGGTCAGTGTTGTCACGGGCAAAGGCGATCTGCTGGAGACCGGCTCGGCAGCTCAACATCATGCAACCCCCTTTACGCGACACTTTGGTCCTGACCTGACCGGCGTATTCCTGGGAGACTGCGGTGCACTCGGCATCAAGGTGCGCGCCACGCTGCCACTGGTGCCGCTCGCCGGCGCGAAAGGCTATACCAGCTTTGCCTTTGAGGAGTCGGGCCCCATGCTCCGGGCCATGGCCCAGATCTCTCGTGAGTCCCTGACTACCGAGTGCTTTGGTTTCGACCCCTACCTGCAGCATCAGCGCATGAAGCGCGCCAGCCTCGCGGCCGATGCCCAGCAACTAACAGGCGTCCTCCAAAACGAGTCTGGCATCGTGAACAAGATCAAACAGGGCGCCAAGATCGCACTCTCCGGCCGACGCTTCATGGACGAAGTTGAGTGGGCCATGTTCACGATCAGCGAAGGCCGAACAGAAGCGGAAGCCGACCATCAGGCCAAGCGGATTCGTGAGATTTGTTCTTCAGAGGGCGGCAAGGAGCTCCCCGACAGCATCCCACGGATACTCGCGGCCAACCCCTTCGGTCCGGTCAACAACATGGTGGGCGCAGAGGGTGAACGCTGGCTACCGGTGCATGGTCTGGTACCCCACTCCCGCGGCGAGGCGATACTGGCCGAAGTGGAGGCGGTGTATGAGCGCAACCGCGACACTCTCGAGCAGTTCAGCATTGAGACGGGCTATTTGATTGCCGTGATCAGTGAGCAGATCACCGTGCTCGAGCCGGTATTCTTCTGGCCCGACGAACTGAATGCACTGCACAAGCACAGCCTCGAGCCCGACCACCTTGCCCGACTCAATCAGTTTGACGCAGTCCCCGACGCCTGGGAGGCGGTCTACAAGGTGAAAAGCGAAGTGGTTGATGTGTTGTCCGCGGAGGGCGCAAGCCACATGCAACTGGGCAAGGCCTACCACTACCACAGCGCACTGAAAGCGCCGGCACTGGACCTCGTCACCGGCATCAAGGCCGCTCTTGACCCCGATGGCATCATGAATCCCGGGGCGCTCGGCCTGTCCTGATAACAGACGTCAGGGCTTAACATCGGGGACCTGCCTGCCCGTGCTATATTGTTTCGCATAACAAAAATGGCTGAGCCCAAGCAGGCAAGGTACGCCCATGACCGCCTATATCATCGTTGAAGCTGTCCTCCACGACCTGGAAAAGTTCGGTGCCTACGCCAAAGTCGTTCCCGACATCGTCGCGGAGTTCGGCGGCGAATATCTGGTGCTGGGCGGCGAGCAGACGCCGCTTGAGGGCGACTGGGGTGCGACAAGATTGGTGATGCACCGCTGGCCCTCGGCCGAGCAGGCGAAGGCGTTTTGGTACAGCGACGCCTATGAGGCGGCAAAGCCGTTGCGAGCCGGCACTGGCGATTTCCGCGTCATGCTGGTAGACGGCCTGCAGCAGACGCCGCTGGAGTAACCCATCATGACACCCTATTCCGCGCTAGCGCTACAGATGGACTGCCATGCTGTGAACGGCCTCGTCGATCGGGCGGCGGTCGAGCAGGCAATGTCGAGCACACTGGATCGTGTCGACCAATTGATTGCAGGAAGTAAGGGTTTCATCGGCACATTCAGTGGCGACACCCTGCGCCTGGTGGTGCTACCGGAATATTTCCTGACCAGCTTTCCCATGGGCGAATCGATCCCCGAGTGGCGGACCAAGGCCTGCATTGTGATGGATGGCCCCGAGTATGCGCGCATGGGTGAGATCGCCCGCAACCGTGGCGTGTATCTGTCAGGCAACGCTTACGAGCTCGATCCGCATTTTCCCGATCTCTACTTCCAGACCAGCTTTATCATCAGTGATGAAGGTGAGGTCATTCTGCGCTATCGCCGCTTGATCTCGATGTTTGCCCCCACGCCCCACGACGTGCTGTCGCAATATCGCGACGTGTATGGAGACGAAGGGCTCTTCCCTGTCGCCGATACACCGCTTGGCAGACTGGCCTGCGTCGCTTCAGAGGAGATCCTGTACCCGGAAGTGGCGCGCGCATTGGCAACGCGTGGTGCAGAGGTGATCCTGCACTCCTCGAGTGAAGTCGGTAGCCCCCGCCCTACACCAAAGAACATCGCCAAATGCGCGCGGGCCTACGAGAACATGTGTTACGTGGTCTCCAGCAATACCTCGGCGATCCACAAATCACCCGTGCCGCAAAACTCGACTCAGGGTCACTCGCAGATCGTCGATTTTAAAGGGCAGGTGATGACCGAGGCGTATACCGGCGAGTCGATGGTAGGCCATGCGCTCATCGATATCGAACGACTGCGTGAAGCCCGCAGTAAACCCGCTATGACCAACCTGCTGGCCCGACAGCGCCTGTCGCTGTTCTGCTCAACGTACGAACAGCAGCATTTTTATCCCGAAGATAACTTGGTCAACGAAGATGGCGCTATTACGGTGCCAGACCGGTCGCACTTTATGGGGCAGCAATCAGCGGTGATCGAAGGCCTTAAAAAGGCCGGCCTAATATGAACGCTCAGTCCAGTGTGAGGTCCATGGAGTACTGGAAATGGGCCGGGTTATAAAGCACTTTTAGAAAATCCAGAATTTGTTCGTCACCCGCGCCCGTCTTTTGATACGAGCGTCTGGTCAGACTCAGTAGCGGACTTCCCTCAGCCACATCCAAGGCATCCGCCACCGACGCATCAGCAGAGACCGCCGACAGGGTTTGGGTCACATGGCTGACTTCAAGACCCTGTTGCCGGAAATAACTCAGTCGCGGGGTATTTTCGAAAATCGCCGGGTCTGCGGGCATCTCCACTCCTGCAGTCCAGCTGTTGTAGTGTCCAAACTTCATGCCGTCGCGCTCGCGGACCCGCAACAGGTGCAAGGCCGTCTCGCCGTCGGCGAGTCGCAGGTCCTCACGGATCGCCCAGGGCGGCACGCGCATACCGTAATCGAGAATATGCGCCGAGGAGTTACGCGCCATACTTTCGATCTCCTGCAGCATACCTGTCAGCGGTGCTTGTACGGGCTTCGGCGAGTACTGGTAAATCACGTGGGTGCCGCGACCACGCCGTCGCTCGACCAACTCCTCGGTGGCTAAATCATCCATCGCGCGCTTGGCCGTGATCCGCGACACCTTGAACAGGTCGGCCAACTGCTCCTCAGGAGGCAGCCGGAGACCCAGCGCCAGCGTGCCATCAAGGATTCTTGCCTTCACTAAGGAATAGAGCTGGTGATAGAGCGGCGTCGGCGAGGACTTGGATACCTGACCAATCAAGTGTGAACTGAAAATGTCTACCATGTCCCCGTCCCTGAGCGGCGCAACAGCCAATAAGGCTTAATGATATATCAAAATAGGCGTATTACGTACTAGACAGCCTCGAATGTTCAGCTTTTGTTGCGTTTTCAAGCGTTGGCACGGCCCCTGCAAAGCCGATCATTTTGATATAATGTTATATCTTTAGTCTGTGGGGGCAGAACTGATGGGCATTACCGAACTGGCCGTGCTGCGCTGGCTACACATCATTGCCATGGTGTATTGGTTAGGCGGCGAGTGGGGCGTTTTCAACACCTCGACCCATGTCATCAATCGCGATCTGTCGATGGAAGAGCGGCGGCGGCACATGCAGACCGCTTACCACATCGATATTCTGGCGCGCATCGGCATCATCAGCTTGCTGCCGCTCGGGCTGCACATGGGTTACCTCTGGGGCGTGCAACCCTACGGCGGCAATTTCCTTGTGGCGGTATGGGTGCTGGCGATTGGCTGGTTGGCACTGTGCATTTCCGCTTATTTATACCGTGAAACCGACCAAGGCATTCAACTCACTCTCTGGGATGAGCGAGTGCGCTTTGTGTTGATCCCGGTGATGGTCATTTCATCGGTCAGCTCGCTGCTGGGTTATGGCCCGTTTAATGTCGGACCCATGCAGTACTGGTTTTCGATCAAGATTTTGCTCTACAGCGTGACGTTGATGATTGGCTTGAAACTGCGCTTCATCATGAGGGAGTGGACAACGCTGTTCCGCGTGCTGGCGGAGGGCCCGAATCAGGAAGCCGAGAACCAGTTAGAGAAAAGTCTCGCACTGGGCAAACGTCTGGCCTATTTCTACTGGATCACGATCGCATCTGTGGCGTTCTTCGGCGCGACTAAAGCCGTTTGATCCCGATCAGGCTGACGCTGCCTCAATGATCGGATGGGGCGAGGCATGCCATATCGCCTCGCCTCGCTTTACCAACAGCGCCTCAAGTATCTCCCGCACCGTGCGAATGCGGTGCGGCTGACCCACCAACCAAGGATGAAGATTCAGGGTCAGTAACCGACCGCCCTGCTCGCCGCCCTCCTTAATCAACAGATCGGCGGCATCGATCACCTGTTGCGCGAGGCTGTCCTCGCTGTGCAGGTTTTGGGTGAGCACGAACACATCGTCGAGCTCCAGGCACGAGGGCAAGCAGGTCATGTCACCCTGGGTGGTTTTAAAGTTATAAGGCAGCTCATCGTTCACCCAGTCACATTGATAGGTGAAGCCGTTTTTCGCCAGCAGCTCTGGCGTATTGGCGGTCTGGAGGCGCCCCGGGCTCAACCAACCCTTAATGGGTTGATCGGTAAATTGCTCAAGCGCCCGTCGCGAGTCAGCAATCCAGCCGGCTTCAGTATTGGCATTCATCTCGCCAGCGTGCATGCAGAGCATGTTCCAGCCGTGGCCCAACCACTCATAACGCGTTTGCGCCAGACGCTCGAGTAACTGCGGGTAGCGCTCTGCAAGCGCCCCCGAGATGGCCAGAGACGGAGTCGCCTCGTACTCCGCCATGAGCTTTAGCAGCCGATAGATCCCCACCCGGTTACCGTAATCCCTGAGTGTGTAGTGACGCAGATCGGGGTATGGCATGGTTAGGGCGCCCGGTGGGGCGACCGCGGGCTTGTCGCCCGATAACGGGAAGTGCTGCACCGAGATATTGATCCACAGCGCCAGCGGCTTGCCGCCCGGCCAAGTGACCGGTTTGCGGTCTTGCAGCATCGACCACTCGTAGCGGTCGTGGTCCATGCCGTGATGGCGTTGCGGATACTCGAGCAGATCGTTAGTCATGCTGACGGCTCCGCGCCGCCACCGATCTGCGCCTGAAGATGGGAGAGCGAATACTCTGCAATCTCTCTGCCGGTGGTCACCCAGACATCGGAATGGCCGGTGATGTATTCGAGCGCCTCTTCAAAGGCGCGTAGCCGATGCGGGCAACTGACCTGATAGTTGTGAGTGGGGATGCACATCACCGTGCCGCTCTCGGCACCCTCTGCATAAAGTTGATCAAACGCACGACGAATAATCTCGCCATAACGCCGCGGCTCCATCTTCTGCACCACGTAGGCAATGGTGTCATTGAGCTCCAACGAGTACGGAATCGACACAAACGGCTTGCCGCTGCGGGTCTTCACCCAGGTGGGCTGATCGTCGTGGAACAGATCGCAGGTGTAGCGCCCGCCCGCCTCGGCAAAGAGATCGATGGTGTGGTTGGAGTGCGATAGCGCCGGCGCCAGATAGCCCGCGGGCCGCTGGCCGACCGCGCGCTCGATCGTTGCCATGGCATCTTCGATCATCTCTCGCTCCTCGTCCTCGGTGAGGCCGTAGGTATAGCGGGTGTTGTAGATACCGTGGCTGAAGAACTCCCAGTCGCGCTCTGCACACAGCGCGATGATCTCGGGGTGGTGTTCACACAGCGCGGCGGACAAGCTGATCGAGCCGCGCACGCCATATTTATCGAGCACCGCCATCTGTCGCTGATGACCGACCCGGTTGCCATAGTCACGGATGCTGTAACCGGGCACCGGGGGGTAAGGGTGCGGCCAGGGCTTGCGATGTGGATTGGTCGGGGGGTCGAGTTCGTAAAACTCGATATTGGGCGCCACCCAAAACGCGAGGCGCGCCCCATTGGGCCATTCTATTTTTGGCCGACCCTCGTAAGCGCTGTAATCGTAAAGATCGAGCTCGGCATTTTGTGCGCTATCGCTCATGTTCAGCCCTGCTGGGAAAGCCAGTCGAGCACCTCACTAACACCCGGTACATCTGCATATTTAATGGCCAGGTCAGTGAGGTTCGCAAAATGGTAGCTCTCGTGTTTGTCGGCGACACACTCCTCGGGGACGATTGTTCGGTAGCCCCGCGACAGGGAATCGACCGCCGTGGCGCGGATGCAGCCACTGGTAGAACCACCGGTGATGATCACAGTGTCCACCTGATGCCAAACACAGAGTGACTGTAGCGCCGTCTCGAAAAATGCCGAGGGCATCTTCTTGCAATAAATGACGTCGCGCTCTTGATTGATCTCTAGGCGATCATCAAACTCGGCACGCTCGGACCCGAACTTGATGTTCTGCAGTGAGTCTGGCGTGTCGGTGCGGGTACCCCAGACACCGCAGTCCTCACCCGATTC
Organism: Halieaceae bacterium; assembly: GCA_902518075.1. The sequence continues at coordinate 11,462 of CABYEX010000025.1, forward strand.
CATAAACGCCACATAGGTCCAGACCACCGGCCAATCCAGCGCCCGGAACGCCTTGGCTAACTGATTGACGTAATCCAGCTGCTTGGGGTCGGTTTCGTAAGCGGTTTTGAACAGGTCCGGACGGGTATAAGCCTTTTGCGGGTCCACGTTGACCAGGATGGCTTTCTTGCCAAACCCAAAGCGTGCGCGGCTAGGATTGTCCTTGATTTGCTGGAAGATCTGGCGCGCGGTGAGGTCACTGGTTTCCATTGTTATTCCTGTTTTGCTGGAGCGCGAATCGGCATGATATAAAAACATATCATTAATACATAGCCAGATCTGACGTCGCAGATCAGGCCATCAGAACCCAAAGGGAGCCGCATGGGACACAAGCTTATCCGAGGAGCGATCCAGTACACCAGCCGCAAACCGGAGCGCATGGGGGAGGTCCGCGGACGCGAGGTCTTTACGCTCAGCTGCCAGCCTGACGGCACGGATGTACTACTCGCTCACTGTGAGATTGACGACGCCCCCAAGGTCACGCGAGACGTCTGCCTGGCGCTGCGGCATGCCGACTCCAGTCCGATTGACTGCTCGGTGAGGCTATCGGTTGGCGGCCAGTTCGAAGGCTCGGGCTGGATGCGCTTTGCCAAGGGCTATGCCGAGTGTGAAACCTACAACGCGCGGGATGGGCGAATCAGTCAGGAACTCGAGACCGACGGTCAGGTGGGCTGGCTACAGAGCCACCCCATCATCGGCGATGCGCTACTCATGCGGCTTTACCCACTGGAGCAAGGTCCCGGCGTTCACTCACTCAAGAACGTGTTCCTGACTTCGCCCGACCATCGCGGCGCCACAGGACCCTTCTTCTTCGTGACCAGTTTCGATCTGGTCTATGTCGGTGAAGAAACTATCGAAGTGGCAGCAGGGCAGTTTCAGGCGCGCCACTTTCAGGTCACCGGCACCGCGGGCAACCTGCCCAAGGAGCACCCACCCTACGACGTGTGGTGCACCGCCGACGATGATTACCTGCTCCTCAGGGCCAGCGCCGAAGGCTACATGCAAACACACTATGAGCTGACCGCGCTCACCATAGAGGACACACCGTGAGCGTGTTGACCGGCGGGGTCCCGCGATGATCGAGAATATGACCCTGCGCGTGCCGTCGCTGTCAGAGGCTGTGGCGGCTTATCACGCGTTGGGATATGAGGACGCCGGCGAGAGCAGTGCTGCAACCATTGCGCTGTCTGACCCCGCGCTGGAGGGCCTACCTCACCACAGCATTGTAATGTCGGAGGACCCGTTTCAAACGCTCACGATGGTGGAGTGGGAGGGCGAAGTGCCCACTCCCTTTGCAGCACCGGGCTGGTCCGCGATGGAAGTGCTGGTAAAGGACCTAGATGCGCTGTTCGAGGAGCTGCCCGCCGCCTTCACGGTACTGAATCCGCCGGCGACGCTGTCATTTTCTGACCAGATTCGAGCCATGCAGGTCGCAGGCCCGGCAGGAGAGCTCGTTTACTTCACCGAGGTATCGGGTGAGGTGCCGGGCTTCGCGCTTCCTACCCCGACACGCCAGGTGAATCAGTGCTTCGTAATGATCAACGCCGTTACCGATATCCAACAATCGATCGCCTTCTATGCAGGACTTCTGGAGTGCGAAGCCCCCTCACCGATGCCCGCGCGGGTGTCGATCCTGTCGCGCGCCAATGGCTTGGATGAAGATCACCGCCACGATATCGCGCCGATCGCCCTGGGCCCCGGGCAACTGTTTGAGCTCGATCAGTGGGTGGCGCGCCCGCAGGAGTCTGGAAGCGCCATGCCCTGCGGCTGGCACTCGCTCTCTCTGCGTCGGAAGTGCCCACCGCCAACTGGCATGGGTGAGGTGCGACGCGCAGTCACAGCCGATATAGACTGTTTTGATATCACGACACCCGACGGCGAACGCATTGAGTGGCTTTGCTCCGCGAGGATGGCGTAGTGGGCGACAACTCTCTCGACCGACTGCTAGTCGAACAAGCCCTATCGGTTATTTACGGGCGTTGAATCAAACCGACACAAGGTCTGGCCGCGCCGAAACTCGCTGAGGAGCATACCTATGTATACGCTACTACTTTTGGTTCACGTCCTGGCTCTGGTGTACTGGCTGGGGGGTGACCTCGGTACGTTTCTCTCCAGCCGGCACGTGCTTCGAAGAGAACTCGGTGTCGAGTCCCGTCAAACCGCCTTCAAGATCCTGATGGAGTGCGACATGGGGCCGCGCCTCGCGATGCCGATTATTCTCGGCTCGGGCTGTCATCTCGCAGCATTACGCTGGCCAAACGTGCTGCCTGCTGAAGTCGCACTGTTAGGCTGGCTGCTGATAGCGATTTGGGTAGGACTGGTCGCCGCCATTCACAGCCCAATATGTCATCGCATGCCCTCGCTGACGCAATGGGACCTGCGACTGAGATTTGCGGTGTTCATAGGCCTTTTGGGTGCCAGTGCCTATGGCCTGACTTTAGGCTTGCCAGGGTGGATTGCGCTGAAGATTGCCGTGTTCGCTGTCTTGGTGGCCTGCGGTATCGCCGTCCGCTTTGCGCTCAAGCCTTTTGCCATCGCCTATACGAGCATGGTGAGCGAGGGCCCCAGTGACGCCGGCAATGCCGCCATGATTACCCACATGGGCGTGGTACGACGCTATGTCTGGGTGATCTGGATCGGGTTGTTCGTGAATGCCGCGCTCGGTCTTCACGTGATTACATTCTGAATGACGCCCACTTGAATCCATCCACTTTGAGCGTGTCGCGTTGGCTGCTGGCGGCCATCAGCAGCCTCTCGCCCTTTGGCATTTCCATCATGGTGCCTTTGGTACCCATGCTGAGTATTTCTCTCGATCGCAGCGTCAGCGACCTGCAATACCTGTTCTCGATTTACGTGATTGGCCTAGCCGTGAGCCAGCCGCTGTTCGGGTTGGTCACCGACCGCGTTGGGCGGCGCCCTGTACTGTTGGGGGGGTTCGCCGTCTTCGTGGGCGCCAGCATCCTGCTGATTTTCGTCGACACGCTGGGCGCGATGATCTTCCTCCGCTTTGTGCAGGCCGTGGGGGGCGGCGTCGGCACGGTAGTCGCACGGGGCCTCATTCGCGATCATCTGCCTCCTGATGAGGCACTGAAGGCCTTCGCATTATTGACCGCCGCGATGGGGTTCACACCGGTGATCGCCCCTGTCGTGGGGGGATACCTGGCGTCGCTACTGGGCATGGCGGCTATCTTCATCGTGCTGGCTTTACTGGGAGCGGGCCTTTTGCTCCTTTGCGTGAAATCCATTCCCCATGACGAGCCTTTCGACCAGGATGAAGACCAGGCGACGTCGCTCAAGGGCTACCTATCGTTGCTCCGCTCGCTAAGGTTCTGGGGTCACGCTGGCGCCTTTGGCTTTCTACAGGGCATGGTCTTCAACCTGCTCGCCACCGGCAGCGTGCTGTTTCAAGAGCAATTTGGGCTTTCGATGGAGGACTTCAGCCTGGTTTGGGGTAGCTCTGCCCTGCTCTATGTTTTCGGCTCTTTCCTGCTGAGCCGTCTGTCATCACTGGGCACACCGCGATGGCAGCATCGCGCGGTGCTCGGCATGCTATTTGTGTCTCTCAGCGCACCAGGGTTGATCGCCTGGCAGGGACTGACGCTGGCCGCTGTCGTGCTGCCGCTGTTTAGCTCCATGCTGCTGTCAGGCATCCTCACACCCACCACGATGTATGGCGCGGTCAATGCTGTACCTCGCTGGAGCGGCAGCGCGGCGGGGCTCTCGAGCTCGGTAGGGATGACCATGGCGGGACTATTCTCATGGTTGGGCGCCAAACTCTACGAGACCGAGCCAAAGCTGATCATGGTCTGTTTTGGTGGAGCAGGCATCGGTTTTGTGCTCTGCTGGTGCCTGGCACATCGCGAGGGCTGACTGCCGAGACGCAATCGGCTTAATTGATTCAGCAATGTCGATACCCTGCCACTGAATCGCCAAACTGGATGGGCAATGCGTAGGAGAAAAGCTGATGGGAGAAGTAAAAGTCGCTGTATGCACCGGGTCCGGGCGACCCGGCGGTTTAGGTGAAGCCATTCTCCGTCGTTTCGGTGAAGAGGGTTACCGTCTCGTTGTCACCGATGTGGATGGCTCCGGATCGGGTCACCTTGCCAAACCCGACGAAATGGCTGCCGTCGCTGAAAGCTTGCGCTCTAAAGGCGCCGACGTCCTCAGCCACGCCTGCGATGTCCGCTCGGCCGAGTCGGTCAAACACCTTTTCAATGCAGTGATGGAGCACTTAGGCAGGGTAGATGTATTGGTCAACAACGCCGGTATCGGCTTTGTCATGAAGGACACGCGAGAAGTCTCACCGGATGAATGGAATTTGGTGATTGATGTCACCTTGAGTGGCGTATTCCACTGCACTCAGGCGGCCGCCGCACACATGGAGGCCGCAGGGCGCGGGGGGCGAATCATTAACATCGCCAGCCAGGCGGCGAAGACAGGATTCCCGCATATGGCCCCCTACTGTGCCGCCAAGCATGGTGTGATTGGCCTGACGCGGACAGCTGCCATCGACTACGGCGCCGCGGGCATTACTGTCAATGCGGTCTGCCCCAACCATGTGACAACCAGTCTGGGGAGTGCTCAGAACGCTTATTTCTCTGCCTTCAAGGGCATGACCGAAGCTGCTTATCTCGAGGAGATGGCCGCCCGCATACCAATGCAGCGGATTGGCCAGGCCGCTGATACCGCCGCAATGTGCGCCTTTCTCGCATCCGACGATGCAAGCTTCATCACAGGTGAAGCGATCAACGTGAGTGGCGGCGAAGAAATGCACTGAAACTGATGCACCATAGCCGAACTGTAAGCAGGCGCCATTAGGAGAATAAAAGTCGGCTCAACATTCGGGGCTATAAATAACTAGAACATAACAACGCCCCTCGAGGCTGACTCGGCGGGGCGATTGCCGATCCTACGACCCACAAAGGGCTTCAATCAGATTATGTTAGCCGCCAAACCGATACTTCAATGTCGCCAAGTAAGTTACGGGCAAATTGTAGTAGCGCGTGAACAGGAACGACTGTGTATAGGTCTTATCACCACAGTTTTTGCACTCAAGATTCAACTCCCAGCGCGAATCAGCCATTGAGAGCTTGACGCCAGCATTGAGTAAGGTGACTGACTCGTTATAGCCACCGTTGCGTGTGCCGGGATACTGAGAGCCCAAATATCGCAACATGATATTTGGCGTCACCGTCACACCCCCCAAGGAGAAATCGACCGATGTGCCAAGGGTATAAGTCTGATGCGGGCTGCGCTTGGGTTCAGCTATGTTGCAGTCAGCATCGTAAGCTGCCAGGTTGGCGTTAGGTGTCACACAGCCGCCGGGTAAGTCCTTATACTCCGCATTCTGCCAGCCGAGCGCAGCAAAAATCTGCCAGTTATCGGTTGGGAGGGCAGTAATCTCGGCTTCAATACCTGGCACTTCCAATCCCCCTGCATTGGTAGTCAGGAACTGACCGTCCGGTGTAGCAGAGGTAGTCTGCAAGTCTTCGAGATCAGAATAGAACAGAGTGATATTGGTGCGCAGGCGGCCGTCAATCCAGTCTCCGCGCATCCCCAACTCATAGGACCAAATCGTCTCCGGTGCGAATGCCTGAAGAGCAGCCGAGCTGGATCCACGGGCGTTCCAGCCACCGGACTTAAAGCCATTAGTTGCGGAGGCGTACATCATGAAGTTATCAGTGAACTTGTGTGCGTAGGCAATCCGCGGGGTAATCTCCTGCTCGCTTTGCGACAGCGGGATGCCCGCAGCCACCATACCGGCGGAGTTCACTGTTCCCTGAAAATCGACCGTCTTCTCTTCATCGGTATACCGCGCACCCAAGGTCAGGGTGCCGTTGTCACCGATCTTGATATCGGCCTGCGCATAGACGGCGACACTCTCGGTGGTGTTACTCAGAACACGATCAGCCAGTGTCGTGAAGGCAGTAGAGGGTGGTGCCGGGACACCGACTGCCGCGAGGTCCAGGTAATCAACAAAGTCGACCTCGTTGTCCTCATCCATGTAATAGACACCAGTCTGCAGGAACGCCCGCCCGTCCATAATGTCGCCAGACCATTTCAACTCGGCCGAGTACATATCGTGCTCACCTTGATTATCAATGATGAAAAAGTCTGGAAAGAAATCGAGCGAGAAAGGGAAGTTCAGCAGAAAGTCTTGCTCGATCGAGCGCGCACCCAGAATCAGATTGGCCGTGCCGCCCATGGCGTCCCAAGCGAGATTGGAGGTGATATTCAGCGTGTCGACCTCGTTACCATAGTCAGACATGCCGCCGCCCATTGGCAGCCCACTGCCCAGAACGGAGAGCGAGTAACGATCATCGCCATCCAGAAAGCCGTGGATATTGGCCACCTCTGACTTTCCACCATCCACTGCAATATCCCAGGTCATTGAGTCTGAAATCAGCCAACGCAATGCTGCACGGATACCTGTAAGGTCCGCCTCGTTATAGTCTTTGCCATCAGTGCGGTTTTCAAGGTAACCGTCAGTATCGACATAGTAGGCGGAGAATTTGGTCAAGACACTGTCGCTCAGTGGCAAATCGATGCTGCCGCGCACCATGGTTTTGCCCCAATTACCCGCACCGGCTTCAACATAACCCTGCATAGTGTCAGACGGCTTTTTCATAACGACGCTGATCGCACCGCCCGTGGTGTTGCGCCCGTAAAGCGTACCTTGCGGCCCGCGCAGCACCTCAATCCGCTCTACATCAAATAAAGCAACGTTGTTGACGTTCTGCCGAGTGATGTATACGTCGTCAACGTAGGTGCCGACTGGTGGGTCAAATGTAGAGATCGATTCGTCGTTTCCCTGCGCACGCAGGTAGTACATGTTGGCGGTTCCCAAGCCTGTATTGTTGCCACCAAACAGGTTGGGCACCACGTTTATGAGATCCAGCGTATCGTCAATCTGCAGCCGCTCTATCATTTCTTCGCCGTAGGCGCTGACGGCAATCGGGACATCCTGGACGGACGCCACCCGCCGCTCGGCGGTGACAAGAACTTCCTCAAGCTGAGCAGATGCCACGTTTGGGAGCACAGTTGTAATTGCCGCTGAAACGAGCATCGGCAGACCCGAGCGCTGAAAATAGTTTTTCATAAAATGACTCCCCTGGGTGTTTGTTTTTTTAACGCTTGAAATAATTGCGGAGTAATTGCTATATCCATATATCATTATCTCTATAGGTCAATCAAGATGGCTTTTAAGTGGCCAGCGGGGCCTAACCAAGCAATGCGGTATACAGAGGGAGACTGAATCATGGCGGGACTGCAACATGCCCTGGCACTGAATAAAGATCTTAATCAGCGAGCCCGAGAGCGCTTCACTTCCTCCATGCGGGCGTGGGTGCTCACCGATCTCGCCGCACAAATGCAGGCAGACTACGAGCAAGCCAGTACCGACGCAGGTGAAAACCATACCTCTGGCGAGGCGGTTCATCAATTTCTCAAGGGGCGAGGTTTATTTAAGTGGTACTCCAGCCTGCGTTGCGCCACTCAGGAACTGGTATGGCAGTCTGTGCTGCGCGCTATCGAATCGGACCCCGACTCCATCAGTGATATCAGCACCGCAACCTCACCAACTCAAGGCGGCTCTCTGGCGCTGGACGACAAGGTTGTTCTGCCTGCTTACTGCGACACAATGGATGTGCATCTAATGCCGGGTAATTATCAGGGTAGCCATAGTCAGGGTGCCGAAGCTGGTATTGTCTATGACAATGGGTTGGACGTTTTTTCATTTGGTGTCATGGGGAAGAACCTCGATGACATCGGACACTCCATGGCCAACTTCACACGCTTGAAATGGCCGAATTTGAGTCCCGAGCTGATTGTCGATGTCGGGTGCACGATCGGGCACAACACGCTGCCGTGGAAACAAACCTTCCCGGAGGCAGAAGTGCACGGCCTGGACGCCGCGTCCCCCTGTTTACAGTATGGCCATGCTCGCGCAGAAGCGGTGGGTATCCCTGTTCACTTCAAGCAAGCGCTTTGTGATGCTCTGCCCTACAGCGACAGCAGCGTGGATGTGGTGTTTTCTTCAATGTTCCTCCACGAGTTGCCAACTGAATTGATCAGGGCCTTCTTCAACGAGGCGCATCGCGTCCTTAAGCTGGGAGGCGTGCTCATTAATATGGAGCTTCCGCCAAATGACGCATTGGGCGCCTACGACGCGGTTTATCTCGACTGGGACTGTTTTTATAACAACG
>CABYEX010000026.1 GCA_902518075.1 Halieaceae bacterium
TTCCGCCACTCGAAAATGCTCTCGACATATTCACTCAGCGATATACGAACGGTGTGATAGGATTTTACGCAACAGGTGGTGTGGCGGCTGAAAAAGTTCAGTATGCCTCTTCAATAGCCAGTGCACTTCTCGCTAAGGATCGCCGAGGAGATGGACGCGTCTCCAGGTACGTCGCCGAGGCTAACGCCGTGATGACCTTGTTTGAGACATTTGAAGAACGCAATGAGGCCATCGGTTTCTATCTCCATGAGCGGAATCTAAAGATCCAAACCCAGGATCTTCAGGACGAGGAAATTATTCCGGACTTTCTAAGGCTGGGAGGTCCCGCCGGTATGAGGCGCGATGCCTCGGTCGAGGAGATAACGCACCTAATACACCGCGCTGGCATTATGCGTGCTTACCCAGGTTTGCAGAAGCGGCTTGAAGCAGCGACGAAAACTGCTATTTCGCGTGGTTTTTGGACGCCACAGGACGGTCTGCCAGAGGACAGCTATGCGGACGAGTATCTGATCTATGGCCTGGACATTTACTACGGTGTTCACACTAGCAGTGAGTTCGAGGGTGTAAGGCTTACCCCAGACAATTTGCGCACTGTTGATGAGGAACTGCACGATATCGTCTCTTTCTTATTTCCAACCCGAGAAGAGCTGTTCCGTTCAATGGGCTGGCAGTCATGAGAAGAATCTTCATAGGGTTTACGCTGGCATTGTGTTTTCAGGCGACCATGATGAACGCCGCAAAAGCAGATACCGAGTATGTGTCGCTAATACAGCTATTCGAGGACTTCAGGGAGCAGTTTCGAATCTCTGATAGAGCAACATATCTGGCAACCGTATCCGAGCGGTCGGTAGCAATGGAGTTCAAGGGCCTTATTGACTTTGAGCGGCGCCTTGCAGCTTTCAAGGATGACGACTGGCCCGTATCACGTCAGGTAGATTTAAGGCTGATAAGGGCCGAAATGAATGGTTTGCGGTTCGCGCATACGGTTACACGTCCGTGGTCGACGGACCCCGGTTATTATGCGGATTTTGTGCGTGAGATCGGCTACGGCCATCGCTTTCCGCTGTCGTCTCGGGCGCTTGCAGAGTTTTCCAGATGCCTGAAGGCAACAGGTCCCATTTTTGCTAACGCTCGCGACAATCTTTCAGATGTAGGGAAGATTCCGAGAGACCTGGCCACACTTGCCATACGAGATCTCTCGGAAAGCCGAGAGCAGCTTGAATATCTGGCAACGCGTCTTACCCAGTACCATCCGGAAATCCTGTCAGATGTTCAACAGGCAGTTAGGCATACTGAGGAATTTTCAGCCTGGCTGAAGAGTCATCGGCCAGATATGAATGGGGTCGCAGGTGTCGGCCGAGAGAATTACAACTGGCTGCTTGAGCACGTCTATCTAATACCGTACTCCATCGATGAACTTCGTCTCATGGTTGAACTCGAAGACAATCGTGTCGTCACATTCCAGCGACTCGAACAGGTGCGAAACGCCCACTTGCCTCAACTCCAACCGGTAAGTTCTCAGGAGGAGTATCGGGAGAGCGTGTACGGCTCAATCGAGCATCTGATGAACTTCATCAAGGATAGAAAACTCTTCTCCATGCCAGACTACCTGGTGCCAGGTGACTACCCTGGGTCTTGGCACGGTTTTGATCGCAACTGGCCAGAGAAGCATGACTACTTTTTCAATTTTTCTCACCGAGAATCACTTATGGAAGAAGCTCACGAAATGGTGGGACACCATTTCGATGAACTCCGCGCAGATCGACACCCTCATCCCGTGCGCCATGGCTGGCGTCCTCATAAGATATCAACCGCGCGTGCGGAGGGCTTTGCTTTTGCGATAGAAGAACTTTTCATGCATGCAGGATACTTGGAGCATCGTTCGCCTAGGACACGCGAGGTGGCTTATGAGCAGGCCGCCTTCCGCACCGTCAGGGCCATGGCCGACTTGCGCATGCACAATCTTGAGTGGGACCTAGAACAAGCCATGGACTACGCGGTTGCTAATGCGCCACACGGCGAACTTCTTGATGGTAGCGATCATCTGTGGTTCGAAATGGGAACGACTCTTAGGGGCACAGGTCACCACATGCTCATGGTGATCGGTAAGGTAGAGTTCATAAAGCTGTTCCGCGATTATGCCCATGCAAAAGGAGATGACTTCCAGATCAAGGAATTCCTGGACAGGTTTTTTGCATCAGGCGTCATTCCCTTCTCGCTTATCAGAATGGAAATGCTGGAGAACTCAGCACCAGACCAACAATTCGCAACAAACGGAAGAGACTATTAATGCATTTATTGAGACCTGCTCTTGTGCTGCTTGGCATGCTGCTGCCAACCAGCGTGTATGCGGCGACCGTACTAAACAACGTCAATATTATTGACGCAACCGGTGCACCACTTCAAAAAAACCGGCATATCATCCTTAGGGACGACCGCATCGGTGCAATTGGGCATGGTGCTTTTAAGGGAGCGCATCCGGATGACAAGGTACTGGACCTTGGTGGGGCATTCGTAATTCCCGGACTATGGAATATGCACGTTCACCTCACTGCACTCCTCCCTCATAACCATGCTTTAGATGGTGCTTCACATGGCGCAAAGGTCATCCGAGCCGGCGTCAATGCGATGGAGGGTCTGCGGCACGGGTTCACGGCGCTGAAATCTGTCGGCGAAGAGGGGTACATCGATGTGGTCTTACAGCAGGCCTTCGACGAGGGGTTCCTAATGGGTCCCCGAGTTTTCGCTAGTGGTGAGCCTGTGTCTCCTACTGCGGGGCATAGAGGAGATGTAGAGAAGGGCGCAGACGGACCCGCGGAAATCCGCAAAACCATTCGCGAACGAGTGCAGAAAGGAGCCTCAGCAATCAAGCTTTTCGACGTCGAAATGCTCCCAGATGAACTCGAGGCCGCGCTGACAACGGCACGCTCACTCGGCGTCCCGGTTACAACGCACAGCCGGGAGCCTGCAACTCGAAGAGCGGTGCTAGCCGGGATAGATGCGATTGAGCACGGCTATAACATTTCAAACGACACCATTAGCCTCATGGCAGAGCGGGGCACCTACTATACGCCAACGATCATCTGCAATCTCAGCGCGGAACATATCAGGGAACGCGAAGAACGGCTCGCCCGACTCGGCTATAGCAACGACCAACAGGTCGTGCGCCTGCGTACGGAAATCGCCTACGCAGATGAGCGCAGTCCTGAGCACGCACTGTTCCAGCGCCAGGCGCTGGCAAAGGCCGCAAAATCCGGTGTGAGACTCATGATAGGTTCCGATTCCATGCCGGTCGGCGAAATGGGCTGGCTCGAGATGGAGCAATTCGTTCTGTCCGGTGTGAGTGAAATGGATACTCTTATCGCAGCTACAAGCAATCCCGCCCAGCATATGGGGGTCGGTGCTGATCTTGGCACCGTAGAGGCCGGTAAACTTGCGGATCTTGTTGTGCTTAAGGCAAACCCCCTTGAGAACATCTCAAATATCCGAACGGTGAAGATGGTATTCAAGGGCGGTATTCCAGTGAACCTGGAACCGCAACTGGGCACGTTGCGATTTTTCGACTACTTTGAATCAAAGGGAGCGCCTGAAGCCTTCCGTGGGCGATCCGAAAAGGCCGCAGGCTTCGTTCGTGATGGTAATCCTTATGGTGATTGACAGAGCACAGGAAACAGTCCTATGTCTAGCTACAACTGCTTTTCGGTAAATACGGTCGATTCACATACTGAGGGAAATCCGACCCGAGTTATCGTTGGTGGTGTGCCAGTTCCGCCGGGGAAAAGCCTTCAGGAGCAGGCCGTATGGCTTCGTCAGCACAATGATGGCTTGCGCCGGATGCTGAACTTTGAACCTAGAGGTTCAGGACTCATGTGCTCTGTGTTGGTGCTTCCCCCTTTTTCTCGCGAGGCTGATTTCGCCGCGATTATCATGGAACAAGATGAGTATGTGCCCATGTGCGGTCATTGCATCATCGGCACGGCGACCACTATTGTGAGCCAGGGGATGGTAGACATAGTAGAACCTGTAACCAGGGTAGTCTTCGATACGCTTGCGGGTAAAGTTGCCTGCGACGTGCAAGTAATTGACGGCAAAGTAGGGTCAGTCAGTTTCGAAAACGTAGAGAGTTTCCTGCTCAGATCGGACATTTCAATTGCCGTAGAGAATATCGGTGAGCTGAAGGTCGATATAGCCTACGGCGGGGATTTCTATACTTTTGTTGATGGCGACGCCCTCGATTTGGACCTCGGTATTCATAACGATGCCAGACTCATTGAAGCCTGGACGAGAATAAGGCGTGCAGTGGGCGAGCAGGTTGAAACTGTCCATCCAGAGAACCCGCTGATCAACCGCTGTTACCAAGTGCTGTTCACAAGCAATCGCAATAAGCAACATGATTACCGACAAACCGTTACGGTACCGCCAGGAACACTGGACCGGTCCCCCTGCGGTACCGGTACCAGCGCGCGGATGGCTCTGCTGTTCGCTCGCGGCGAACTGGGACTGGGTGAGCCTAAAGACTTCGAAGGCCCGCTTGGCACCTATTTTCGAGGAGAGGCTCTCAGCGCTGAAGAGCGCGACGGCGTTTACTTCATCCGCCCAAGGATCACTGGACGTGCATTCATCACAGGCCATCACCAGTTTGTTCTGGACCCGGAAGATCCACTCCCGCGTGGCTATCGGGTAGGCCCCGAGGCAACCGGATGATAAGGGCCCGGCTAGTAAAACACCCGTGAAGGAAAATCGATAAATATGTTCAAGCATCCAGTTGTGGCTCTGGCGATCATTAGCACTCTAGCGAGCGAGGCGGCCTTTGCGGGGGATCCGATCAATCTGCAGACAGTTCCGCTTATCGAAGAGCGGGCGACGCAACGTTGCTCTAATCGCATAAAATGGCTACCAAATGACCGCGCAATGCCAATATCTGCAGAGGAAGTTCGAGCAACCGCGAGGTGAGCGGAATGGCAGGAAATCGTCGGCGCAGGGTCCACACTGTCGACTCTCATACCGAAGGGAATCCAACCCGAGTAATTGTTGGAGGAGTTCGTTGCCCCCCAGGGGAGACAATTTTCGAGAGGCTCGCCTGGCTCGAGGAAAATGACGACAGCCTTCGCAAGCTGCTTGTCCACGAGCCACGTGGCGGTGGTCTCATGTGCGCTGTGCTACTTATGCCGTCTATCAGCGAGACAGCAGATTTTTCGGTGCTAATCATGGAGCAGGAGGGGTTCGTCCCCATGAGTGGCCACTGCATCATTGGCACTGCGATGACGGTAGTTGAGACCGGAATGGTGGATATGATCGAACCACAGACGACAGTCAGGTTCGATACGCCCGCAGGACTCGTCACCTGCTACGTCGATGTCGTAGACGGCGAAGTGGATGCTGTCAGCTTTGAAAATGTTGCCAGCTTCCTAGACCGAAAAAATGCAACCATTCACACAGCCCTTTCCGGAACTTTGTCTATAGACATAGCCTACGGCGGAGACTACTACGCTATGGTCGACGCTGACACAATTGGCCTAGAGCTCAATCCGGTAAACGACGCGCGGATCATTGAGACTGCTGTTGATATCCGCAGGTCAGTTCTGGAACAACTCACTGTCCAACATCCGGTTGTGCCGGAAATAAACGAGTGCTACCAGGTACTCTTTACATCTGCTGATCACGATAATGGTGACTACAAGCAGACAATCGTGTCACCTCCGGGCGCAGTCGACCGCTCGCCGTGTGGCACCGGGACATGCGCGAGGCTTGCGTCATTGTTTGCTAACGGCATGATAGGTATCGGCGAGACGCGGCTCTTCGAGGGCGTGCTTGGAACCTGTTTTGAGGGGCAGGTGATCGAAGCCCGCAACCATCAAGGCAGGCACTTCGTCACCCCCAGGGTGCGAGGCCGAGCGCACATCACCGGCTTTCACCAGTTCACTCTTGCTGCCCAAGATCCTTTCCCTGCGGGTTTCCGCATGGGTCCTTTGCCGCTGAAGTAACCGAAGACTCACAGCGTCAGAATCCACAGGAATCCATAGACCAACAGGGTCACGGCACCACAACTCATAACGAAGCCAATCATTGTGACTTTCGACGGTTTCATAAATTCAAAGTCAGGGTGCTCAATGAGCACGGCTCTTGTCGCTGGTTTTGTAGTCTTTGGCAGGGTCATAGGTGGCACCTCAGGTTCATCCAGTTCTACCGGCGTACGCAGCGTCTCGTAGATGCGATCCAGCTTTTCCTTCGAGGGTGGCGTTGTCGCCATACTGACCACGACCATCACAAAACTAGCGACACCCAAGTAAATTATCATTTGCCATGGTAAAGAGAGCGCGCCATCGTAAAGCATGAACCGTGGCAACATAGGTGCAAATGAGGCATTGAAGCTGTAGCCAACCACATTGACATCGCTGGTCAGAAACCACGCCGCGAAGCCACTCAATGTGGATGCCCACGCCCCCACAGCGGTCGCCCGCCGCCAGAAAAAGCTCGCCCAGATCGCGACACCCATCATCGCCTGAACTATCCAAAAAAGCTCCAGCCCTGCGATAACGCTCGTCAGCCGAAAGGCAATAAAAATGCCGCCCAACACAACAATAACAGACGCAATTCTTCCTACCGTGATGTAGTGCCTCTCGCTCTGACCCGGCCGGATAAATGGCTTGTAAATGTTCTCAGTAAACAGTGCCGATGAGGAAACCATGAAAGTGTCACAAGAACTCATCACCGCGGCGAGCATGGACGCAACGAACAAACCGACCAACCCGGGCGCAACGGTGGGCAGAATGTCTCTAGCCAGCATGCCATAGACCTGATCTGAGTCTGCATTTGCGTAAATGGCAATCGCAATAAGTCCTGTCAGAGCCCACGCAACTGTGCAGACTCTCTTCAGGAACATTCCGCAGACTAGGCCTACCCTGGAATCGAACTCTGAACGCCCCGCGCCGCACATGGCCATCGAGTAGGGTGACGTAACCCAGCCGATAATCCCGTTAATAGTGATTACGATGATGTAAAGCATCGTGATTTCGCCCGGAGCCACCACGGCAAACACTTCTGGATTAGCGATGGATTCGCGCAGGCCCGACATCCCGCCTACCGCCTGAAACGCAAAGGGGAGCAGCAGGAAAGACAGCACCACCGTCAGCAGACCCTGAATAAGGTCTGTGACGATGGCGGCATTTAAACCACCCGCAACACCATACACTACAAACATGCCGGTCATCGCAAAGATGACCAATTCCGGGCTTACCACATCTCCGAATACAGCAGTTACCATAGCGCTCGAGGCTTTCAGCACCACGCCGATATTGACCGAAAGCTGCAACATCCCAACGAGGGCAAACAACACAGCCACACTTGCACCATAACGGACATTCAAATAATCCGCTGTGGTGACGCTGCGCATGCGTCGGAAGAGTGGCGCCAGGATCCAGTAAATAGGTGTTGCGAATAACCACAACCACTGGTACCAAATACCTGACGCGCCGGACGAGTATGTCTTTGACGCCACAGTGACAGCTTGGTCAGTGTTGGTGCCAGTTCCGAAAGTAAAGAAAGTCAGCATGGCCTTGCCGAACTTTCGGTCACTGATAAAAAAGTCAGATGCCGACGACACTTTTTTCGATGTCATTATGCCCAGCCCGGTGATCCCCGCCAGGTAGATGGCAATCACAACCCATTCAAAAATCAAAGGAACTCTCCATGCCCCAGGCAAACTCCTTGTCTGGTACAGTTTCTGCTTATGTTGCTGATCGTTGCTTGCGCGGAAGCCCACAGCTCTGCTACACGAGCCGGCACTTACCGGCACCTAAAAGTGCCGCCTGCTGCCCTTTTAAATCAGTATAAGCACGATCGTATATGATATACAGTGTTGATGGTAAACGGGTTGAGAAACGTCATGGATTATCGGGTTTTAGGTCGTACCGGCGTCAGGATCGCGCCTCTGGCTCTAGGGACAGACAACTTCATGGACCCGACCCCTGCAGACGAATCCGCCCGGATACTTGAAATGGCAATCAGTGCTGGTATCAACCTAATAGATACTGGAGATACTTATGCGAACGGAGCCGGGGAAAAGATTATTGGCGAGACAGTCGAGAGACTTGGTCGACGTCACGATGTTCTTATCGCGACAAAAGTGGACCATGGTCAGCGCCGTCCCGGTTACACCGTCGACGACCCGGCGCAGTTCGGACCCAACGACCATGGCCATACCAGACTAAATATCATTCGCGCTTGCGAGAACTCCCTGAAGCGCCTTCGAACCGACTACATCGATCTATACCAGATTCACAGGCCGTCACCGGATATTCCTTGGGAAGAACAGTTGTCAGCACTGGACAGCCTTGTCCAGCAGGGCAAGGTGCGCTACGTCGGATGCTCGACGCATCCCGCCTGGGCTGTCATGAACGCGATAATGGTTAGTGAGCTCAAAGGCTACGCGAGGATTGTCTGTGAGCAGCCTCCCTATAACCTCTTGGACCGTCGTATCGAAAATGAACTCATCCCAATGTGCGAAACCCATGGCGTCGGAATCATAACTTGGTCCCCAATGGCAATGGGTGTGCTGGCGGGAAGGTATTCGGACCCCGATAATCTGCCGAAGGATTCAAGAGCGGTTCTGCGGGGCGGCTTTTACGCCGACCGTGTGACGCAACGGGGTATAGACGTAGGTATCGAGTTCAGTAGACTGGCGAAAGAGGTTGGTCTGAGTGCCGCCCAACTGGCTGTCGTCTGGTCGAAGGAACAGCCGGGGATTACCGCACCGCTGATAGGTCCGCGCACAGTCCAGCAGCTCGAGTCATTTCTTGAAATTATGGAATCGAGATTAGACCCCGGCATACGAGCGGCCTGTGACGAACTCGTGCCACCTGGCAGTGCGGTCGCAAACTTCCACAATACTGCCGACTGGATGAAGGCAAAGATTGTTTAAGCCACCTCAAGCTGTGGCGTAGAGGTTTCCTGCAAGGTATTGGTGGGCGCACTGTCGAGTGCGCCCACCAATGCAAAGTGGTGATCCCTGTCATGTGTTAGTGCATGTACTGACCACCATTGACGAAGAATTTCGCCCCAGTGGTAAAGGTGGCGTTCACCATCCAAAGCGCCATATCAGTCAATTCACCAAATTCTCCGAGCCGACCAAGCGGCAGAGTGGCAAGTTCTCTTGACAGCCCCTCGTCAGTATCAAGCTGGTATCGCTCAATCACTTCACGAGTCTGAACTGACCCCGGCACTAGACAGTTGACTCGGATCCGGGGTGCGAGTTCCAGGGCCATGCACTTGGTCAGTATCGCCACTCCGGCCTTAGCAGCGCAGAAGTTCGCGCCGTTCTTCCTGCCGGTTGACCCCGCAGCGGCACCCATATTGATAATAACTCCTTCTCGGTCTGGATTGGCCCGCACGTACTCCTGACCACAGATGAAATGCCCCTTAAGGTGGGAATCCATAACGTCATCCCACAGGTCGTCAGTAATGTCCATGAAGCTGCAATCCCTATTGACCCCTGCGCTATTAATCAGAATGTCAACTCGTCCGAAAGCTTCAACGCCCGCCGCAAACATCTTGCGCACAGCTTGACGGTCAGACACGTCTGCCTGTTGGATCATAACTTTGCCCTCACCTGTCCGAGGTGTAAGCTCTTCGGCCAGCGCTTTAGCGGCTTCTCCGTTACGATGATAGTTGAGCAAGACTCGAAAACCTTCACTCGCAAAGCGTTCTACCAGCGCAGCGCCGAGCCCTGTGGCTCCACCGGTTACAACCACGACCCTTTCTTCTATCAAGCTACCTCCGTGAACTTCAGCAGACCGCGCATGGTCGAATGATCCAATTTGGATATTGTATACAAGCCCCGCCTATAATACCCTTTCACCCCTGCCGGAGCCACGGCTCTCAGGGGCATCCGGCTCAAACCGATCGAGGAATTCTCTATGTCTGTGACAAGCTGGGGCGGCGTCATGCCTGCACTAATGACAGAAATGCATGAGGATGGTTCGCTTGATTTAGATGCCACGGCACGGCACATGGAAGCATGCCTAGACGCCGGCGTCAGCGGTTTTGTCATGCTGGGAACCTTGGGCGAAAATACCTCACTCACCCTGCAGGAAAAAGAGGCTGTCATTGCTTGCGCAGTCGAAGCCGCAGCTGGCCGTGTGCCAGTTATTGCGGGGATCGCTGAGTACACGCCTGAGTTTGCCATCAATATGATACGGCGGGCTGAAGCGGTTCATTGTGACGGGCTCATGACTCTGCCCAGCATGGTCTATCATCAGGATTCTCGGGAAGCACTTAACTTCTTCAGCTGCCTCGCCGACGCGACTGACCTGCCTATCATGATTTACAACAACCCAGTCGCGTACAACCTCGATTTATCACCTCAGGACTTTGTCCAACTAGCGCAGCACGACAACATCGTGGCGGTCAAGGAATCTTCTCATGATAGTCGTCGCATGACAGATATGATAAATGCATGCGGTGATCGATATCGCATGTTCTGCGGCGTGGATGATCGCGCATTAGAGAACTTTGTCTGCGGTGCAGTTGGCTGGGTTTCAGGTATGACAAACGCGTTTCCTCGGGAAAGTGTTCGGCTGTTCGATCTAGCCTCGTCAAACAGGATAGAAGAGGCGGTGAAACTCTATCGTTGGATCATGCCGGTGTTGCACCTTGACGTGGAGCTCAAGCTAGTACAGTACATCAAGTTGGCTAATCAGATGACCGGACTGGGTTCGGAGTGGGTGCGGTCACCGCGGCTTCCCATCACTGGGGAAGAACGCCAGCACATTGAGTCGATCGTTCAGGCAGTTATCGACAGTCGGCCTATACTGAATTAAATGTAGACCTCGAGTGGTCTTTCATATGGTCTGGTTATTGAGGTAAACAGTAGGCTGTCTTTACTGTCGTGTAGAACTCATTGGCGTAACTGCCCTGCTCCCTTGATCCAAAGCTTGAGCCTTTCATGCCTCCGAACGGCACATGATAATCAACTCCGGCGGTGGGCAGATTAACCATTACCATCCCCGCCTGGATGTCTCTTTTAAATAAAGATGCGGCGCGCAGTGATCTCGTGCAGATTCCGGCAGACAGGCCGAATTCAGTATCATTCGCAATGGCCAGCGCCTCATCGAAACCACTAGTTTTGATTACCGAAGCGACGGGGCCAAAAATCTCCTCGCGGTTGATACGCATTTCATTATTGGTTTCGGCAAATAACGCAGGTGACAAATAGAATCCTGGATTTTCGCGTTCGAGCGTCTCCCCTCCACACAGCAGTTCAGCACCCTCCTCGCGGCCAATACGCAGATAATCCAAATCCTGGTCCAGCTGTGACTGATCAACCACGGGACCAATATCTGTCTCTGCCTTTAGTGGGTCATCAACCCGTAGGCTGTTAATCCTGGTGATTAAAGCCTCTACGAATTCATCGTGTATACCAGCTTCAACGATCAGCCTTGAGGATGCAGTGCATCGCTGCCCGGTCGAGAAATAGGCACCATTGACGGCACAGTTAACCGCCGTTTCTAGGTCCGCGTCATTTAGCACCACCAGCGGGTTTTTGCCACCCATCTCAAGTTGAAACTTGGCGCCCCGCTGGCTACAGGCTGCTGCAACTAGACTGCCCGTTGATACCGAGCCAGTAAAACTCACGCCCTTGATGCGCCGGTCCTCGAGCAGACTGGAGCCAACTATGCTGCCCGTGCCCATAACAAGGTTGAATACCCCTCCCGGCAGGTGGCGATGAATGATCTCAGCCAGCACCCAGGCGCATCCAGGCACAAGGTTTGCAGGTTTGAAGACAACGCAGTTACCAAAGGCCAGTGCCGGCGCAATTTTCCAGGCAGGAATAGCTATCGGAAAGTTCCATGGCGTGATTATGCCGATGACGCCAAGCGGCTCCCGGGTTATGTCAATCTCAACTCCAGGGCGCACCGAAGCGAGCCGATCACCCACCTGGCGCACCGTTTCACCACCAAAGTACTTGAATATGTGTCCTGCTCGAGCTGCTTCGCCGATCGATTCCGGCAAGGACTTCCCCTCCTCACGCGCAAGCAGTCTGCCTAGCTCTTCCTTACGAGAAAGGATCTCGCTTCCTATCGCATCTAGCGCATCGGCACGCGCTTGAATACCGTCATGCGACCATTGAGGAAATACCGCGGCCGCTGCGTCTATTGCTGCCGTCACTTGCTCAGGACCTGCCTGAGCATATTCCCCAATAGTTTCGTTGGTATTGGAGGGATTGATATTCGGCACAAAAGTCCCGCCTTCGATCCACTCGCCGTCAATCAGATTCTTGAACTTACTCACTCGGAATGCTCCCGGTGTTCCGTTAAAAAAAGGTGATCACGCAGTCACAGCTGAGCGAATCGCCGACGATAAGCCTCTGAGGTAGGGGTCCGCACGGTCACCGAGAACGAGATCGATACCGAATTCATTACCTTCACCCAGTGAGGTGAAAGCACGGGCAAATGCACGCCGGTTCCTGGCGGCATATCGAACCACTCCCCCCTATCCGCAAGCGCCTCAGGAAATGGCTGATTGCGGTGTCCGCCGTGCCAGTGATCCCGAAGTTGCTTCGCCGAGATAACATCGCGGTCTTCACGATCGAAAATCTGTATTCGCTTGTCGCCAGCAATCTGGAGAAGAAACTGGGACTCGGGATCAATGTGAAAAGGCGTAACCGCACCGGGGGAGGAGACAAATACAAACGAGCGCAAGTTGCTGAATTCTGGAACTGTGTCGCCTAGTGCGTCGCCCACTTCTCGAATGCAGGTCTCTAGCACCTCTCTGTATTCTTGGTCTGATTCAGCACTTTTAATCACCATCCAGGACTGACATTCCTCGATACGTCGAATGGTCTCCGAGACGCTTAGGCCATTGGCGGGCGTCAGGTTGGGATCAATGCTCTTAGGGAGCTCCCCCATGTTGTACTCAATGAGGTTAGAGGGCATGTTCCTTGCCAGAGCTACGATTCTCTCGAGCTCGAACAGAGGATTACTGGCCAGATCGTGAGTAATCAGAAAGGGACTGTTATCAAACCGTGCCGAGACAGGGTCACTCGCGCGAGACTGAATAGTAATCATTGGCTGCCGTTAATACCGCCGAACGAAAATTGTATACTATATACTTATGCACTCACCACCCCTTCCCCGAATCACCAGTGATTGGTGGACCATTGCCAGATCTCCGGACCTTGGATCAATCAACGCCGACAACCAGCAGGCGGTCGATTTTAGTATCTGGCGCGCTGCTGACCACTCATGGCAGCTCGGTGCCTGTATTCGTAACACGGCTGTTGGAGGTCACGGTCGCCTTCTCTATCGCTGGGAATCCGACCAACTTTCCAAACCGGCATGGAAACCGGCCGGCGTATTGCTGCAGGCCGACACTCACTTCGGAGAAAGTCACGGCGGGTTACAGGCGCCGTTTGTTATAAAACATTTCGATCGGTATCACATGTTCTACGGCGGATGGAGGAATATCTGCAGCGCCTGCAGCGCCGACGGCAAGACCTTTGCCCGCAAGCTGAATCATCGGCGCGAAAGCCAAACTTTCCCTGGCGTTGGCGGCGCACTATTGCGTGACCCAATGGTGGCTCAATGGAAGGGCAGGTATTTTATGTATTACACGCAAGAGCAGGGCGGGAGAGGCGCCATTTGCGCACGAAGCTCGTCTGATCTGCTGACCTGGTCGCACAGTCAAACAGTCAATCGGGGCGGCAATGCGGGAATTGGTCCTGCGGATGCCGAATGTGCGTTCGTATTTGCGAAGGACGACAGCCTACTGTTGTTTCGCTGGGACGAGAGAGGGATCACCACCATCTACAGGTCAACTGATCCCCTGAACTTCGGCGTCGATCACGACCAGCTCAAAGTAGGAGAACTGCCCCTTGAATGTGTCAGGATTATTCAGGAAAAAAATCGTTTTTACCTGGCTTCACTGCACGAAGATTACTCTGGTATAAAACTGGCTTGCATGGAATGGCGTTAAGATCGGGACAGACTAAAGCCTGCAAGCAATCGCGAGAACGCGAATGACTAGTAAAATTAGCGATACTGCATTTTCTCCAGCGATATTGCTCATCGTAGTGTTTTTGTCTCTTGCCGTGACTTCAAACGCTGGTAACCGCCTTGTCTATACCAAAAATGACGAGAAAAAACCTAAGTTACTAGTAATCGACCTCGAAACAGGCGAGAACGCTTTTATCACTCATGGCCGAGATGCCAGTTGGTCGCCAGACGGACATGCACTGGTTTTCTCCCGGATGGACGCTAACGGCTCTAACCTCTATATCGCCGAGGCACACCACGAAGGTGCGGTCCGTCAACTAACAGATTCGTTTGCGCACGACAGGGGACCCACATGGTCCCCAGATGGCTCCATGGTGGCTTTTTCTTCGGATCGTAGCGGGACCGACCAGATTTGGCGCATGAATATTGCCAGTGGTGATTGGGGACCTAATCTCACCCAACTGACCAGTGACACGCCACATAAACGCGTCAACAACTTTGTATCCTGGTCACCTGATGGCCGCTGGTTAGCCTTTGAATCCGACCGGGACCGTGATGATCCAGAAATCTTTCTCGCGAATGCCGTAGATGGAACCAACCAGCAACGATTGACGTTTAGCCGGGCACTCGACGAAGTGCCATCCTGGACACCAGATGGCCGTTACATATTGTTTTCGTCAGATAGGCACGATGATCCTCTATCCCGCAATTACGACATCTATATCATGGCAATCGACCACAGAAATCCAACGCGGCTAACCAATACACCAGGCGCCGCATCCTATCCATCCATGTCTCCGGACGGTCGATATATTGCGTTTTCTTACCGGGCGCCCGGTGCTAGTTCGACAGACGTAATGCTGATGAATGCGGACGGGTCTGCAATGCGGACCCTCATCTCGGACGCAGATATGCCGAGATTCGCGCCTAATTGATACGACACACTGCGCGTAAAGCGCGATCGGTATAGGCGTTCGATGAGATGGTAACAATGGACTTATCGTAATCATAAAATACGACATATGAATTGACTAGCTTGCAAGACAGACCAGGCAGGTGCCACAAAACCCCACCCTTCTTCCTGGCACGTCGCAGTATCTCAGGCGCGGTGACTTCCATCACTGCTCTACTGGCTGCTGCCTCCTTTACGAAAATTTTGCGCTGGCAGACATAGACGCTGGACAAGAGCTTTACGCTGTGAAACTTCGTCGACAGCTTCATGACCTTGGGCACTATCGCAATTTTGCTGATTCGATGTGATAGGAAAGGTGACAGCAGCGAGGCCACTTGCTCGCCAGGGTCAAGGTAAGTGGCCCGCTTTTAAGTTGCTACTGCCGCTCGATGCTGAGCAGATCCCGGATGAAAGTTTTCACA
Source organism: Halieaceae bacterium (assembly GCA_902518075.1). Next base: position 15,366 of record CABYEX010000026.1, read on the forward strand.
GCTCGTCCATGTTGAAACCTCTTGCGGGTGACTAGGTGCAGCGTTGCTTCTTGCCGCAGCTGATCGGGCAAGATTGGCCGGATATCACCTCGCTCCACCCACTGCCTAGCAGATTCCTCAGGTAGATAGGCAAGATAAGCACCGGAGAGGATGAGAAAGGTCAGAGCCTCCATGTCATCGCTGGTAGCTGATCCTCGAGTGCCAAATTCTGACGCGAGTTCTCCCTCCATCTCTGCCTGCCGTCGGTTCGCATAGTCAAATTCAAGCAGTTTGTCAGCTGTGATCCTAATATCACTAACATTAAATAGCGGATGATTGCGGCCGCAATAAAGGTGGTGCACCTCTCTGGTCAGTGGCTCGTAATGCAGCGTCTGGACACGATGGTGGAATAGCCCAATCGCCAGATGTAGGCGACCGTTCAACAAACCAGTTTCCAGCCCTAAGGGAGTCTCAATCCGTAGATCGAAGTGTACGTCGTTGTCACGCTGTTTGAATCTGGCGATCGCTTCCGACACCTTAACATCGGGATTGGTCACCAAGTTGTCGCAGAGACCCAGACGAACCTCGCCAGCGAGGCGTTTCTGCGTCTCGCTGGCCTTCAAACGAAAGTCATCGATGGCAAGAAAGAGTCGCTCCGCCTCCTCGAAGATGACCCGCCCCTCCTTTGTCAAGGAGAACCCTGACCTACCTCGATGACAAAGCTGAAGACCAAGCCGCGCTTCAAGATCTGCCATCTGCGTACTGATTCGTGATACGCGGCTATTTAGGGCTAGTTCGGCAGCCGAGAAGCCCCCATTTTCGACAACCGCAATAAACACGTGGAGCAAATTTAGATCTGAACCTTGGAAAGAACGGATCATGTGGATACCACTTACTTTCTATTAATTAAAACTGACCTTACCATTATGGTCATTTAATGTAAGTAAGCCTCGCGCTTCAATAGGGGGGCTTTATCGCGCTTAGCGGAATACATATGGACAATGAAATTATTTACTCCGACACGATTCCAGGCGGCCGCCATTGGTCCATGCTGATGCGCGCGGGCAACGTCCTGCGACTGATAGACGAGGAGGGCGGCGCAAATGTGGGGATGCTGCTTTATAACTCCGAAAACACCCTTGAACGCTACAATATGCCCGACACATTGAAGGGGCAACACACGTTTCGGCTTACTAAGGGAAACTGCCTATATTCCGACATGGGTCGCGTGCTCTGTTCGATCATTGAGGATACGGCTGGTTGGCACGACACGGCGACAGGCACGTGCAATAGCAATTTGGTGGAGAAGCGCTGGGGTCACCGTTCGTACCAGGAAGCTCGCAATGACTACATTCGTAACGGGCGTGACAGCTTCTTGATTGAACTTGGTAAATACGGCCTCGGCAAACGGGATCTTGCTGCCAACATAAACTTTTTTAGCCGTATCGAAACAGACCTCGACGGCAACCTAGTCTTTGGTAAGCCCGCTTCCGCTGCTGCTCATGTTGATTTACGTTTTGAAATGAACACGATTGTCATATTTCATACCTGCCCGCATCCGCTCAATCCCGCTTCGACTTACCCTTCGAGGCCCGTGACCTATGAAATTCGCCGGGCAAACCCGGTAGCTATCAACGATGCCTGCCGAACACTTCGGGAGGAGAATGAACGCGCCTTTACCAACACTCTCCTTTATCGCGCCGGGGGTGACACATGATCCTGGAGAGCCAGCGCAGGCCGGCGGACGCTAGCTTCCGCCAGATCATCGAGGCCGGAGATTATTTCATGCGAATACTCGACGAAGGAGAGGTATTCCGGATTCTTGACCTAGAGGGAAATCAGGCAGTCGATACCCTTTTTTACAGCGCTGAGAATCCCGTAGAGCGTTACAGTACAGTCGACACGATTCGCGAGCAGGGCAACGTTTATCTCACCGCGGGCACGAGCCTCCTCTCCACAGAGGGTAACGTGATGCTTGAAATTATCGCTGACACCTGTGGCCGCCATGACACCCTCGGGGGCGCCTGCGCCGCAGAGAGCAATACGGTGCGCTATGCGCTGGATAAGAAGACAATGCATTCCTGCCGAGACAGCTGGCTACTGGCACTCGCCGAGCATGAGCGCTTCGATATGAGCAAGCGCGACATAACACATAACATCAACTTTTTTATGAACGTACCTGTCACCCCTGCAGGTGGGCTAACCTTTGAAGATGGCATCAGCGATGCGGGCAAGTATGTGGAACTGATTGCTCGCATGAAAACAATAGTTCTCATTTCAAATTGCCCACAGCTTAACAATCCCTGCAACGCCTACAACCCAACGCCTATCGAGGTATTTGTTTGGAGGGATGCGAGTTAACTGGCAATGACCATCAACTCGGTGTTGATCGCCAACCGCGGCGCCATTGCTGTCCGCATAGCTCGCACGCTAAGGCGTTTACACAGGCAAAGCATTGCTGTTTATGCAGAAGACGATGTGGACTCAGCGCACATCGATGCCTGCGATGTGGCGGTTTGCCTAGGGCCCGGCACGGCTTCGGAGACCTACCTGAACCAGGAGCGATTATTGCAGATCGCTGACGAGAACGGCGCTAACGCTATTCATCCCGGCTACGGCTTCCTATCTGAGAACGCGGATTTCGAGCGCCGCTGCGCTGAAGTCGGCATCGCCTTCCTTGGGCCAACAGCAGAGCAGATAGAGGTCTTCGGACGGAAACACAGCGCACGTCAACTAGCGGTTGAATCTGGAGTTCCCCTTTTAGTCGGCAGTGACCTTGTAGAGACCGTTGACGCAGCGATCGAGGCAGCAGAGCAAATAGGTTATCCAGTTATCCTGAAAAGCACCGCCGGGGGTGGCGGTATCGGTATGCGACAGTGTGAGGACGCGATTTCTCTGCAACAAGCATTTTATGGGGTAAAACGACTTGCAGAGGATAATTTCGGCGATGGAGGTGTTTTCGTCGAACAGTATGTTGCTCAGGCGCGTCATGTTGAAGTTCAGGTCATCGGTGATGGCCGCGGTCGCGTTCTTGCTGTTGGGGATCGTGATTGCTCACTGCAACGGCGCCAGCAGAAGGTAATAGAGGAGTGTCCCGCGCCATGCTTGCCCGAAGATATTCGCGCCAAACTACACGAGTCCGCGCGCAACCTGCTGGCTAATGTCAATTATCGGGGCGTTGGGACGGTAGAGTTCATCTACGACGAAAAGCGCCGGCAGGCCGCGTTCTTGGAAGTCAACACTCGTCTGCAAGTGGAACACGGCGTAACGGAAATGGTTTACGGAATCGACCTTGTTGAGTGGATGGTGAGGCTCGCAGAGGGCTCACTTCCAGACATCGATGAACTTGAGGCTACGCTATCATCGAACGGCCATGCCATGCAGGCGCGTATCTATGCAGAAGACCCTGCGGAGGATTTTCGCCCCTCACCCGGGCTGATCACCCATGCGGCTTTTCCCGCAGGCTCCGCCGAGCTTAGGGTGGATACCTGGGTTACTTCAGGTTCACAGGTCTCACCGAGTTTCGACCCATTGCTTGCCAAGGTTATCGCCCACGGCTGCAACCGCGAAGCGTCGCGCACGGCACTGCTCGCAGCTCTGGGCGACACGCTACTTTACGGAACCCAGACAAACCTCGCCTACCTGCGCCAAATTATGGTCATGGATGAATTCGTCGAGGCTAGACTTCATACTCGCCTGTTACACGAAGTCACACCGCACGCTGCAACCATACGCGTCCTTTCAGGGGGCACCATGACAACGGTGCAGGACTGGCCAGGCCGCACCGGCTACTGGCATGTTGGTGTACCTCCGTCGGGGCCCTTCGATGACTTGAGCTTTCGGCTTGGCAACCTGCTGCTTGGAAATGAGCCGGGTGCACCGGGACTTGAAATGACTGTCTCCGGTCCGGATCTACTTATCGGCGAAACTTTAGACTTCGTGCTAACCGGCGCAAAAATGCTTACCATGCTGGACGGCCGACAAGT
>CABYEX010000027.1 GCA_902518075.1 Halieaceae bacterium
GTGCCCACAAAATTTCGATTCCTCTGTCTCTGAGCGAGACCCACAGCATCAAAAATGTGCGGCGTGATCATGCGCAAATGCTCGAGGAGATCGCGGCCTGCCAGGCACTGGTCGATCAGGTGCCGGAGGCAGACCGCCCCGACTTCGAGGTGGGCCTGTCTACGGCGTTTGGCTGCACGATCGAAGGCGCCGTAGAGGAGGCCTTTGTCATTGATATGGCGGAGCGTGTGCTGGGGTTGGGTGTCGCCAAAGTAGGTTTGTCTGATACTACCGGTATGGGTAACCCGGCCCAGTTGGAACGCTTGGTCACAGGCATCTGGCAGCGCTGCGGCGAGTCTCATCTCACCGGCGTGCATCTGCACAACACCCGGGGTCAGGGTCTGGCCAATGCACTGCGCGCCGTCGAGTTAGGCATTACCACACTCGACAGTTCCCTCGGTGGCTTGGGCGGTTGCCCGTTTGCGCCCGGGGCCAGCGGTAACATCGTGACCGAAGATCTGGTGTTCATGCTCGAGTCGATGGGCTACCACACGGGGATTGACCTCGAGGCGTTGCTGAGTGTGCGGCAGGAGGTCGCCAAACTGTTGCCGGAGGAAGAGTGGTTCGGCTTTACCGCGGCGGCAGGCCTACCCAAACATTTCGGTGACGTGCCGCTGCAGGAAGCCAGCTGACATGACGGCGTCGATGCTGCCAGTCCGCAACCCGCGAACCGGGGACTGGGATCACGAGATTCATATCACCTCGCCCGAGGACGTCGCATCGATTACCACCGCCTTGCGTGCAGAGCAGGCCCAATGGGTCGCAATGGGTGCATCAGGCCGCGCGGCGTGTCTGAACCGGTTTGCCGACGAGGTGATGGCCGAGGGTGGCCCGCTGAGGCAGGCGCTCTCGATCGACACCGGCCGATCCCCCTTTGCGCAGTTTGAGGCGATTAAATCCGTTGAGCTGATTCGCATGTGGGCCGAGCGCGCGGGGCCTATTCTTGATGAACTGGCGGGCGCGGGTCAGTCTGGCCAGGTCCCCGCCGTCCATTATCAGCACCGGCTAATTCCATATCAGGTCGTCGCGGTGATAAGTCCCTGGAACGTGCCACTGCTGCTCGCCATGATCGACAGCCTCGCGGCCTTATCAGCGGGCTGCTCGGTCTTGCTGAAGCCTTCTGAGGTCACGCCACGATTTATCGAACCATTACAGCGCGCACTCGACGCCGTGCCCGAATTAGCAGCGGTGCTGCGCATTGTCACCGGCGGCCCTGAAACCGGAAAGGCGATGATCGAGCAGGTGGATGCCGTCTGTTTTACGGGTAGCGTAAAAACCGGCCGGCAGGTCAGTCAGCAAGCAGCGGCCTGCTTTATTCCGGCGTTCCTCGAGCTTGGCGGCAAGGACCCCGCTATCGTTCTACCCGACGCTGACATTCCGCTTGCCGCCCGCGCTATTATTCGCAGCGCGATTGGCATGACGGGTCAGGCCTGTCAGTCGCTCGAGCGCATTTATTGTCATGAGAGCATTGCCGAGCCTTTTACTGAAGAGCTCTTCGCGCAGCTCAAGGTGTTGTCTTTAACCTGTACCGACGATGGCGCTGGCGACATCGCGCCGCTGATTTTTGAGCGACAGGTAGAGACGATTCAGACACAAGTGGATGACGCGCTGGCGAGGGGCGCGACCTGTTTGCTGGGCGGTGAGCCGGTGCAGGCGGGGGGCATTTGGTACCCCCCGACGCTCCTTACCAACGTCAACCATGACATGCTGATCATGCAGGAAGAGACGTTTGGCCCCGTGATTCCCGTTGTCATATACGGCGATGTAGAAGAGGCAGTCTCGCTGGCCAATGATTCTACTTTTGGACTTTCTGCGGCGGTGTTCTCTGCCGACGCTGACGCCGCGAAAGGCGTCGCTGAGCGTCTTCAGGTCGGCGCTATCAGTATTAATGACGCATCCTTGACCGGTATCGTCAACGATGTAGAAAAAAACAGCTTTCGTTTTTCCGGCATGGGTGGATCGCGTATGGGGCCCGCCGGACTCACCCGGTTTTTGCGCAAGCGCGCCTTGCTCGTCCAGACCGGTGAGCCGGCGCCAGTGCAATTGTTCTCAGACACGCCACAGACAGAGTCTTAATAGGGGGAAACGCCATGACCATGGTATGGGTCGATCTCAAACCCGGGGAGGGCGGTGTTCAGCCCATTCTCGATTTTCTGACGGAGATTTTGCCCGATACGCGCAGCTTCGATGGCTGTCAGGAAATCAAGGTGTACATTGAGGGCAACGGCGAGGGCATGGTGTTTATCGAGTACTGGGACAGCGCCGAGCATTATCAGCGCTACCTCAATTGGCGCACCGAGACCGGGGTGCTGGCTCGACTGATCGAAATGCTAGCCGCACCGCCGGTTATTCGAATTGCCGAAGACTCGGGCATTTAGCGCCGTGGATACCTGGCGCCGACTCCCACGCCCATTCCTGATTGCAACTTCATTGGCCTTTATTGGCGCGGGCCTGTCTGCAGTCGCAGCGGCGCAGGCGATCACTGCCTGTGACTGGGAAGTGGGCCACCCCTCTGACCCGGACCGCGTTGGGCCCGGCGTGTCATCTTCTAAGGTGGATACCGAGCGCGCGATGGCGGCTTGTCGAAGCAACCTTGAGACGGATCCTGACAATTCCAGGCTGCAGTACCAGTTGGCCAGAGCCATCGTCTATCACGCAGACAGACACGGGACCTCTTACGAGGAAGGCATGGTCTACCTGGCGCAGTTGGCGGCGACTGGTCACACCCAGGCGATGTTTGTTTACGGACTGATGCTGTCCCTTGAATCACGAGCCTGTGAGGCGGCGCCCTGGATGCGGCGCGCAGCTGAGGCGGGACTTAAGTCAGCGCGACTGGCCTACGTTGATAACGCGGTGGGTGGCCGCTGGTCGGACTGCGGCGTGGTGCTGGATGCGGATCTGATGGCGGGATTTCACGACGCCGCCGCGGATCAGGTGTCGGGATATTATGAGAACATGTTGTTGGGCGCTCTGGGGCGGGAGCTGGCAGGCCTGATATCACCGTGACCGGAGTTGCCTCGTGGTGAGGCAGTGCCTGCCTCGGTATTGTTGGTGAATAGCGTGTCGCGCGTCAGGACACGAAGCCGTAAAGCACTCCGGCAATCTTGCGCAGCTGAATTTCTTCAGCCCCCTCGGTGATGCGATAACGGCGATGGTGCCGGTAGATGTGCTCAAAGGGCTTGTGTCGCGAATAGCCGATGCCGCCATGGAATTGCATCGCGGTGTCAGCGGCATCACAGACCAGACGGTTGGCGCGGTAGTTACACATCGAGACCTTGTCGGTCAGCTTTTTGGCCACGTCGACTTTATCCATCTGGTCCATCTGCGCTGCGGTTTTATAAATCAACAACCGCAGCATTTCTGCCTCGGTCTGGAGCTCCACCAGCGGGAATTGTATGCCCTGATTGGTTGAGAGCGGCTTGCCAAAGGGCGCTCTTTCCTTGGTGTAGGCAAAGGTCTCATTAAGACAATACTGCGCGGCACCCAGAGACGAGGCAGCCTGACGAATCCGACTCTCGTGTACAAAATGCATGGCGACCCGCAGACCCTGATCGACGTCGCCCAGCACGTCGCTATCGGGCACGAACACTTCTTTCAGGGTGCAGCGAGGGTGATCGGTGGGCATGTTGAAGGTCCACAGGTACTCTCCAATCTCAAAGCCTGCCGCTTCCGTGGATGTTACGAAACAGCCGATGCCCTTGGGGCTGCCATCCTCGCCAGAATGTCGCGCGAACACCAACACATGGCTGGCCTTATGCAGGCCGGTGGTCCACATTTTTTCGCCGGTTATCAACCAGCCTTCTACGCCGTCACGCGTGGTGCGCTCGGCCCGCGTTTCCATCCAGGTGGCGTCGGACCCGTGCGCTGCTTCGGTCAGGCCGAAGCACCAACCCAGCTCACCTTGCAGTAGCGGCTCCATCCAGCGGGACTGCTGATCAGCCTTACCAAAGTCGCGCAGCACCATCGGCGTCATCAAATTCCCGACGATTGACGTTTCATTCTGGAGATCGTTGTGCAGCCCCAGACCCTTGCTGGCGAGATACTCCCGGATGCGCGCCATAGCCAGATTGCTACCATTCTGCCCGCCGAATTCTTCGGGCAGCGCGTAGCGAAAGTGCCCGGCTGCATCCGCGCGCCGACGCATTTCTTTGAGCAGCGCTTCCCAGTCCTTGCGGGGCAGACCGCCTCGATCCCAGTCCGTGCGCGCGTGCTCGCGGCGGTGGTCAAAGAAGCGGATGTTGTCATCCTGTGCTTCGAGAGGCTTGATCTCGCGCTCGATGAAGTCATCGAGTACGATGAGGTAATCCTCGATGGACTGGGGGATATCGAATAAAAAAGGCTGGCTCATGGGTGCCTCAATGATCGGATTTCTGCGCCAAGCTCACGTCTGGCATCGCGGTTGGTGCAATCGGTAAGAAGCCTTCTGCTGCGGGGGCTGCGGGCCATCAGCAATAAGGCGTTGGGTGTTCACGACTCACTCCGCCACTTTTCCTCGGCGACTTTGCGGCTGGCATAGCGGGGGTTGTTGATCGCGGCGACCAAAAGTTGCCGCTGCTTTAGGTACTCAAAAAAGAGGGCGTCAGCATAGATCTTTCTCGCTGCGAGCGCCCGGGACAGTAGCTGCGGCGTGGTGCCTGGACCTGGTTCACCCGGGAGCCATTGCTGCGCGGCGGCGGCATCTAGCGCTGCGAGCTCCGGACCCAGCTGCTGTTCCCGGTCGATAATACCCAGCACGTTGGCGGCCACGCGGGCGTTGAATTGATCGCGTCCGGATAGTGCGGGCAACGCGCTGTCCATCAGGAAGCCCTTGACGGCTGCCAGTAACTCCGAGATGGCGACGTCTGAGACGGTTGTTTGCTGGCTGTCCTGACTCATGCTTTTCCCCATTCTTCTATTAATAGCAGGATATCGAGTTCTGCTTCCGAACGCCGGCGCGCCACCGCGGCGCGCTCCACGTCGCCGTTGCCGCTGTGCCACAGTGCACCCATGGTCTGGCAGACCAAACCCCAACTGAGTGCCGCAAAGATTTCCCAATAGCGGATGGTAGATAGCTCAGGCGTCCACCCCGCCACAGACTCATAGCCGGCGATCAAATCGTCGTAGTCACCAAAGCCACCCACGGGGTTCTGTAGGTGCCCGAATCGCCAGACGTTGGCGCAGAGATATCCCAGATCTTCCTCTGCCGGGCCTTGATGAGTGAGCTCCCAATCGAGCACGCCTGCCAGACCTTGTTCGTCGACCAGCAGGTTACCCGTGCGGAAGTCACCGTGCAGGAGCACACAGGGCGCCTCGTTTGGCGCGTGATCAATGAGCCAGTTCAACCCGAACTGCATCACAGGAGAGATATCGCCAAATGCGTGCAGTCGCTTTTGCGCCGCGGCAAAGCGCTTGGGCAGTTTGGTCGGGCCAATATTGGCCGGGAGGAGTGAGCAGTCGATGCTATGAATGCGCCCGAGTGCCTCGCCACATTGAAACGCCAGCCGGCTCCGCGCGACTTCATAAGCATCGGCAACTAGCCATTTCTGCGGGATGCTCTCACCGGGGATAAAGCCCATCAGAAAGGCCTCGCCAATGGGGTGCGAGGCGTCAAAGACTGCGTGAATGTCGGGGACTGGCACCGACGTCGATGTCGCCAGTTTTATGACTGCTGCCTCATCTACCAACGACAGTCCGAGAATATTGCCCTCGAGCTGATCAATAGAGTCAGCCGAGAACGGTCGTCGCCGCAAGATCAGTGGCGTGCTGCCCCAGGTCAGCCGCCACGTCTCGTTGTTGGCGCCGCCCGACAGCCTCTCAAGCCGCATCACTTCATCGCCGGGTACTTTCCCTGAGAGGTGTTCGGCTAACGCGGTGTTGAGTAGCGCCGTCAGTTGATCAGGTGACATGGGTGATAGCGTTCCGGGCACACTGCGCGAGGCGGGGCAGCGTTCAGCCCTTTTCTATCTGGAAGGTCAGCCCCGCGTGCTCCTGCAGCCGCGCCATCAGCGCGTCACCCATCGCTGCTGCGGGCGTCCAGAGTCCTCCAGAAGCCAGATCCGGGTTGACCAATAAACACATCGCCGCCTCCGCTAGCATTTTGGATGTCGAGCCGTAGCCGGGGTCCCGGTCTCCCTGCACGCTACTGATCATCAATTCCCCGTCACGGGTCTCGCCTGCAAAGATCGCGTCGTAATCACCGCTCTCGCGCTCTTCCTTGGTTGGACCCTCGCCGGGTTGGAGGTCGCTTTTGGCGACTGAGTCGTCTTTGGCCACATAGTCAGCCGCGGCTTTGCCCTGATCCCCGTCGCCGGTCAGGAGCATTTCGTCGTAGCGGAAATCTTCACCGTATTGGTGGCCCAGCAAAAAATTGGAGCGGTGGATATTCTTGGTATTGATCGGCGCCATAATAAAAGGCGCACTCCAGCTCTTGAGTTCTTCATCGTATTGCGGCGTCATGCCGGTGGGTTGCTCTGGCCCTGTGAACCCCTCTGTAAGGGCAAAGGGATTGGTCAGGACCTGAATAATGGCGGGGTTGGCCTTGGCCGAGGCCATCGTCGCGCGCATAGACGCGATAGTGCCGCCGGAGAAAGTGCCGTTCATGGCGCGAACCCGGCCTTTGACTGTGGCGATCGGCTGGCCCGTTTTTGCGATGGCGTGTTGCTGTAGCCGATAGACACCGAGGTCAAACGGAATGGAGTCGAAGCCGCAGCTGTGCACGATGCGTGCGCCCGACGCCTTGGCCGCGCTGCTGAACTGCGCGATCGTCTCGTGCATCCAGCTCGGCTCTCCCGTGAGATCCACATAGTCGGTCCCGCGCTCGGCACATTGCTTGACCAGTTCGTCGCCATAGAGCTGGTAGGGCCCGACGGTGGTAACGACGACCTGGCACGCGTCGACCATTTGCGTCACCGAGTTGGGGTTGTCCACAGCCACAGCAAGGAGCTCGACGGCGTCACTGATGCCCATTTCTGCGCGGACAGCGGCGAGCTTATCCAACGACCTGCCCGCCATCGCCCACTTCAAGTCTGATCCGGCATATTCGGCCGCGAGATATTCAGCAACCAGACGGCCGGTATAACCCGAGGCTCCAAAAACAATGATATCGAAAGGCTTGTCTGAGAGGGGCATGACTGGGAAAGCTCCTGCGCCTAAAAGGAAAGGGACGGCAAGAGTAACGCCTTGGCTGACGGTAGGGGGAAATTTTTATGTTTTAGAGGGCGCACCTGATTCCGTCGGTCGGCCAGCGTGACTATGATCCCTATATGAATGAAGACCTACGAACTCGCCAGACGATCGACCGCTTGCTAGTGGCCATCGAGTCCCGCGACTTGCGCGCTGTTCAGGCTGCGCTACACCCCAACGCGACCTGGCAAAACGTGTCGTACCCGGCTGCCGAAGGCCGGCCAGCAGTGATAGCATTGTTGGCCAATATCCTTTGTTGGTCAGATCAAGTGCTTTGGGATGTCATCTCCTCTTCAGTCGATGGTCGGATCGGTTGGTATGAGCGAGTTGACCGTTTTTGGTTGCTGGGTGAGGAGCATGCCGTTCAGTGTAATGGCGTGTTCACGGTTGATCCCGCCACCGCTACTGTCTGTGAGGTCAGAGATTATGTTGATCTCGGTGAATGGCGAGATCGCGTCACGCCGGTATTGCAGGCGCTTGCAGCGCGATCTGCTGAAGAGGTGGTGTTACAGCATCTGACCGCAGTGGGCACGCGAGACACAGTTGCCATCGCGTCGGACTATGCATTGGACGCTGTGCTGGCTCGGCCCGACGAGCAACATACCGGGTGGTCTGAGATAGCTGATTATTTTGAGACTGTCCCGGCGCGGCTTAAAGATCGCGAGTTGCTATTTGGCGATGTTAAGGCCACTGATTACCATCGTGCCGAGGTCGCTTGGGAGGTAACGGGCGCCGAGGGTCGAGTGGCATCAGGCCGGGACGAATTTGTCGTGACCGAAGGCCGCATCACGCAGCAACGCACGTCGCTGGACAGTGATGATTTCTGATTGATGCCGACCGGAAACGTTCTAGAAGGGGTTGGCTCAGCGCGCTTCGTTTGACGCGCCTTACTGCAGTGGTGCCTTGGTCGCCGGTGTGAGCAGAAGACGGTCAAGTCTCGAGGCGACGACGGGATCCCAGCCGAGCCCCAGCGCTGGTTCAATCTGACGAGGGTGCCACTGTTTCAATATTGAGCTGGCCCTCGAGCCCCGCGGAACGGTGCACGCTGATCTCGGCGTACTCGGGGAGTTGGATCATCTCAAACATGGACGCGCGGGAGGGATACATGGCGATCGCTACCTGATCCCACAGCTCTTCTACTTCTCCCAGCATCAGCCGCTTCACGTCGGCCCCGAACGTCAGTTTCCCCCCTACCTGAGTGATCACCTTTGCGACTTCAGCGGCGTAGAGCATGTAAGCCTCCCGACCCGATAGCGATGTATCCCGGCCGTCTTCGTACTCGGCATGCGTTTTAAATTTGAGCAGGTTCACCATGTAAATCGGCCCCGCGGCGTCGGGGGCAAGAAACCCCTCAATCTGTTCCGCGGTGGGTGTGACGGCGTTGTAGACTTCCATCGGTGGCTCCTGTCTCGTTTCGTCGTTGTGATTCGATCTTTCCAAATGCCCGATAGCTCTGCAAGCCTCGGCTTTTTCTCCCGATTGAATCGGGCACGCAGAGGTGTGATCGTGCCAATATAGTGGCATAATTTATGCCATAACTTAACCGACGACCTTGGATAGCGCGACAAGATGGAAATGCTTCGAACCCCCGATAGCCAGTTTCAAAAGTTACCGGACTATCCCTTTGAGCCCCATTACACCGAGATCGACTCGGGTGATGGTGGCAGCCTCAGAGTTCATCACATTGATGAAGGCGATCGCGCAGCGCCGATCGTCCTGTGCCTGCACGGCCAGCCGAGTTGGAGCTACCTCTACCGCAAGATGGTGACGCTACTCGCTGCATCGGGATTGCGGGTGATCGCCCCGGACCTGCCGGGATACGGTAAATCAGACAAGCCCGCATCGCGCGAGGACTACAGCTACCAGCGACAGGTCGATTGGATGGGCAACTGGCTCGAGGCCAACGATTTCGGCGAAATCACCTTTTTTGGTCAGGACTGGGGTGGCCTCATTGGCCTTCGACTGGTGGTCGACCACCCCGATCGTTTTGCCCGGGTCGTAGTCGGTAACACCGGGCTACCTTTAAACGCCGACCTTGAGCAAGACATTGTCGACAAGGTCATGGCGTTCCGGCAGGACGGGCAGCGACTGAGTTTCCGCGATATGGCCTTCGCTTTATCGCGTTTGAGGAGTCTGGTTGATGAGCCCGACGCTTTCCCTATGGGTTTCGCTCACTGGCAAAAATTCTGCTGGAACACGGTAGATATGCCTGCCGGCTTTCTGATGGAGATGATGATCAATCGGCCTGCAACCTGGAAGGTCGCGCCGCGTGTGTTGCTGAATCGGTATCTGGGCACCGCCCTGCGTCCTATCACGCCATTAGGTCGCGCATATGAGGCGCCATTTCCCGATGCCTCTCACAAGATGGGTCCGCGCGCCATGCCCAGCCAGGTGCCGACGTTACCCACCGATCCTTCCCTTGAGGCGCAAAAAAAGGCCTGGGAGTTTTTCCTGCAATTCAACAAGCCGTTCCTCTGCCTCTTTACCGAGGATGACCCGGTGACACGTGGGGCGGAGAGGAGCTTTATCGGACGTGTGCCCGGCACAACAGGGCTGCCACATCAGATTTTTCCGCGCGGCGGTCACTTCCTGCAGGAGTCTCGTCACCGCGAATTGAGCGCGGCGATCAGTGAGTTGATCAGATCGACCTAGGCGACCGATGTCAGAGCACGGTCACACCCCGAAGGGGGTCGTCTCCGCTGATCAAGTTGTAAAAAGCCTCTGCCAGTCGTCCGCTCTCGCGAACACAGGTCTCCCAATACGCGACCCGGTCCGCGGGTGACATCACTCGAAAGTCGCCGCGATCAGGAATCTTGCCGTGCGGCAGTTGCGCGAGAAACGCGTCGCTCGGGCACATCAGCACCAGTTGGTCGATCACAGATCGCTTAGGGGTCCGCCAGCGGAGCATTTTGTCGAACCAGCCCGGCGTCAGCCGGTCGCGAAAGTGGGGGTAGAGCACCAACCCCGGTGTCTGGTTGGCCTTCAACGTGAAGTGGTAATCAATGATTCCCCCGTCCCAGAAAGGTCCACCAGAAGCCCCGGGGATGGTGGGTTCGCACTTCATCAAAAATGGGATGGCGCCGCTCGCTTTGAGCGCCGGGATTAAATTCAGTTCGTCAAGGAGAGTGAGCTGAGTATTGAATCCGTTGGTAAACGGCATTGAGCTGAGCTCGCTATGACAAAAGGTAACGCGATCAAACAATAACCCCAGTGCCTTGCGACTCACAGCGTTGCCAAGGGTCGCAGTCGCCATGCTCACACCCAGTTTCCAACCGCTTTCTCCTCGAGCAATGCCTTTGGCCCGTGCGGTGACGATCGCATTGTGTAAGGTCGGGTGCGCCGCAATCTGGCGTGCGCCCTCTGGCCCAAGGGCTCGCCGCAGCATTTGCTCTGCGACCTCGCTGACCTCAATGGGCGAAGGCCTCGCACAGCTGTATTCCTGGTAGAGATAGGCCTGTTGCAGTCGTGAAATCGCTGCGCCGGAATCATTGAGGCTCAGGCAGGCGTGGCGCCAAGTGCCGATCGAAGACCCCAGCAACGTCATAGGTTCGTCTCGCCCTAGCAACAATGTTTCAGCTAGCACTTTATCTAGCTCTGAGAGTATGAGCCATTTGGGGCCGCCTGACGCGCCAATTAGGGTGCTTAAGGGGGCTGACTGCCAACCCCGGCTGCCGATGGTTTTGGCGGCTTCACTGCCCATATACAGAGATAGGGCGCTTTGCATGGTTTCTGATCTCCGCCACTCCGCACTCGAATTGCGATTGTTGGTGGTATGTCCGCTTCAGTCTAACAAATTACAGCCGTTTGCCCGTTTTCGGTCAAAATAGGCACGGTGTTTGCAGTGTTAATACTAAGGGTGCGCAGCGCAGCCACAAATCCGTGGTGTTCCTGCGGGCGTAGGTGCACTTGGCGTGCAAAGAAAGGGGGCGTTATCAGGATGGATAGCGTGACAATAACAACACTGGTTTAACATAGTGGACGAAGAACATTATGGATGATGAACAAGACACCCGTGCGGCACTGCAAGCAGTGTTGGCAGAATTTATTCAAGAAGCGTCGTTGCCTGACAACGTCGCTTATAATTATATGAGGTGGTATGCCGGTGTAACCCGGAGTCTGGCGCAACGAGCGAAAACCGCCGACCTCGCGCCACTAGTGGGATTTAGCGGTTGTCAGGGCTCTGGAAAAAGTACGCTGGTAGCGCTCATGGCTAAGGTGATGCGCGAGTTCCACGGCGTCTATACCGTGGTGCTGTCTTTGGATGATTTTTACCTCACCAAAGCCGCGAGAGCAGCATTGGCGGAGTCGATTCACCCGCTGTTTGCCACGCGAGGGGTGCCGGGCACCCATGATCTGCCGCTGTTGAATGAGACGATTGCCGCGCTCCGCCAACCAAGGGCCGAGGGCACTGTTCCCGTGCCCGCATTCGACAAAGCCCTCGATGACCGCACCGAATTGGTGCATTGGCGCCAAGTGAGTGCGCCTATGCAGCTGATTTTCCTTGAAGGGTGGTGCGTTGGCCTCTCGCCTCAAAGTGAAAGCGAGTTGGAGGTGCCGATCAATCCGATGGAGGCTGAACAGGATCCGTCGTTGGTGTGGCGACGCGAGGTCAACCGGCAGCTCGCTACCGAATACGCGGATTTGTTTGGAAACTTGGATGCGCTGCTGTTGCTGCAGGCTCCCAGCTTTGATGCGGTATTCGAGTGGCGCTGGCAGCAGGAGCAGCGCCTATCCAAGCAGTTTCAGCAGGATCATCCTGACAGGCTCGATCCCACCATGAGTCGCTCGGAGGTGGCGGACTTCATCCTGCACTATCAGCGCTTGACTGAGCATGCGCTGAAAACACTCCCTGATCGGGCTGACTTCCTGTGGGAACTGGCGACCGATCGCGCGGTCGAGCGCATGTGGTTGACGGAGGTCGCGGCATGAGCAGTGCGGTGATCTATACCGATCTCGATGGCACATTGCTGGACCATCACACCTACGCTTTCCACGAGGCGCTGGAAACCATCAAAGGACTGAAGGATCGTGGCATCCCGATTATTCCCTGCACGAGCAAAACCCGCCCAGAGACGGTGAGTCTGATGCAGGCCATGGGCATTGATGGGCCCATGATCATCGAGAACGGCGCAGCTATCTGGGTGCCGCAGGATTGGGGTCTCGAGCGCCCCGAGGGCTCAGACAGTGACGCCGATGCCTGGTGCCATAGCTTCGGCCCCTCTCGCGGCATGATCCGCCGCCAGCTGGCCATTTTGAGCATCGAGTGGGGCAACCGTTACCAGTCCCTCTGTGACCTGTCCGACAAGCAGGTAGCTGCGGTAACGGGTCTGGATCTTGAGGGTGCGGCGCGGGCAAAGCAGCGCAAGCATTCCGAGACGCTGATCTGGTTGGGTACCCCCGCGGATCGCAAAGCATTTGCCGAGCAGATCGAGACCCTGGACATGCGGTGCCTGCAGGGCGGCCGCTTTGTTCACGTGCTGGCCTCGGGTGGTAAGGCGGAGGCAGTCAGCTGGCTGCATCGCAAGATCCGCACAGAGCGACCCGGGTGCGATGGGGCTATCAGCCTTTCGGCGGGCGACGCTGAGAATGATGTGGAGATGCTCGAGGTGACGGATATGGCGCTGTTGGTGCGATCCCCCGTGAACGAGCCGCCGACGGTGAGGCGCCAGGGTGGGTTGGTGATCAGCGATACCGAGGGTCCTGCGGGCTGGGCCGAAGGGATGGAAGTGCTGATTGAGCGAGTGGAAGAGGAGGAAGACCGTGGCCGACTTTTATCAAAACGGCACGATCACAACGCTGCATAATCTGGGGGAGCGCTCCACCTTAGAGTTGGAGCAGGACCTGCTGCAGTTCAGTGAGCGACGCTCTCTGGGTTTGATACTGCCGTCACTGTACTCAGAGATTGAAACGCCCGCGCTGCCCGCCATCATTCAGGAACTGAAATCGGTTCCCTATCTCTCGCAAATTGTGATTGGCCTCGATCGCGCAACCCAGGATGAGTACCAGCGCGCGTTGAGCTTCTTTGCCGATCTGCCGCAACATCATCGCGTGCTGTGGAACGACGGCCCCCGCTTAAAGGCTATTGACGCGCGCCTGCAGGACGCGGGTCTCGCTCCACAGGAGCTCGGCAAGGGGCGCAACGTTTGGTACTGCATGGGCTATGCATTGGCCACCGGCCGCGCAGAGGCGATCGCCCTGCATGACTGCGATATCCTGACCTACGACCGCAGCTTGCTTGCCCGGCTGATTTACCCGGTTGCCCATCCGCTCTTTGGTTACGAGTTTTGCAAGGGTTTTTACCCTCGGGTCTCTGAGAACAAAATCAACGGCAGGGTTTGCAGGCTGCTGGTGACGCCTATGATCCGTGCGCTAAAGCGCATCGTCGGAGAGTCGCCGTACCTCAATTATCTGGACAGCTATCGGTACATCCTCGCGGGTGAGTTTGCGTTCCGAAAGCGTCTGCTCGGTGATCTGAGAATTCCCACCGACTGGGGTCTCGAGATCGGCGTGGTCTCGGAGGTCTACCGCAGCAACAGCAACAAGCAAATTTGCCAGGTCGACATCGCCGACAACTATGACCACAAGCATCAGGATCTGTCGCTAGATGATCAGAACTCTGGCCTGTCGCGCATGTCACTCGATATCGCACGATCGCTTTATCGCAAGCTGGCGATTCAGGGCACGGTGTTCAATCAGGAAACGTTCCGGACCTTGAAAGCCACCTACTATCGGATGGCGCTCGATTTGATCGAGACTTACCGCAACGACGCGATCATGAATGGGTTGAGTTTTGACATTCATAGGGAAGAGGAGGCGATCGAGCTGTTCGCCGAGAACATTCTCGAGGCCGGCGTGCAGTTTTTGGAGCGCTCTTCCGAGGTGCCCTTTATTCCCACCTGGAACCGGGTATTCAGTGCCATGCCCCACATCTTTGACGAATTGATCGCAGCGGTAGAGGCCGATCACGAGGAATTTTCTACCGCGTCTGAGTTGCCAAAAGTCGCCCGGGGATGATAAGCGCGCTATCCCAGCGGCTGCGGGAGCACCTCGCCGCGGTCTATGGTGATGCTGTGTCAGACGGCGCGCTGGACGGCTGGGTTGACCGGTTACTCGACGCCGCGCAGCTTAGTGCAGCACAGTCCCCACCTCCGGCGCACCGTAACCTTTGGGACGAGACCGATGTGGCGGTGATCACCTATGGCGACTCACTATTGCATGGTGAGGAGGCGCCGCTCAAGACCCTCCACGGTTTTTTGACGCAACGATTGGGCCCACTGGTGAGCTGGGTGCACGTGCTACCCTTCCACCCCTGGACCTCAGATGATGGCTTTGCGGTGCTTGACTACTCGAGCGTCAATGAGGCGCTCGGCACCTGGTCGGATATCACCCGGTTGGGTGTCGATTATCGGCTGATGGCGGACCTCGTGCTCAATCACTGCTCAAGTCGGTCGGCCTGGTTTGAGAACTTTCGTAAGGGCGAGGCCCCCGGCGACGATTACTTTTTCGCCCCGGACGAAACCTTCGACACCAGCCACGTGGTCAGGCCCCGGACCTCGCCGCTACTCAATGTTGTTGCCACGGAGCAGGGCGAGCGGGCTGTGTGGTGCACCTTCAGTCCAGATCAAGTGGATTTCAACTTTGCTAACCCCGCGGTGGTTGTGGAGTTCGTTAGCATCATCCGCGACTTACTCGATGCCGGGGTGCGGGTGTTCAGGCTCGATGCTGTGGCGTTCCTGTGGAAGGAGAGCGGCACTACCTGTATGAATCTGCCCCAGACGCATGAATTGATCAGGCTGTTTCGCCTGATTATCGAGTGCGCCCAGGCTGATGCGATCGTTATCACCGAGACTAATGTCCCCAACCGCGAGAACCTGTCTTACTTTGGCAATGCCAATGAGGCGCACGGCATTTATAATTTCTCCCTGCCGCCGCTCTTGGTGCACGCGTTGGTCACCGGCAACAGCCGCTACCTCTCGACCTGGATGATGAGCATGCCGCCGGCACAGGACGGCACCATCTATTTCAACTTTATTGCCTCCCACGACGGCATCGGGTTGCGCCCGGTGGAGGGCTTGCTGAAGCAGGCGGAGGTCGATGAGCTTTTAGCTACGATGGAGCAGTTCGGTGGTCGCGTCTCGTGGCGGCAGGCCGCCGACAGCGAAGCCAAACCCTATGAGATCAACATCGCCTTGAGAGACGCGCTCCAGGGCACCACCCGCGGCAAGGATGAGTGGGGGCTCGAGCGCTTCCTGTGTGCGCATGCCATCATGCTGGGGCTCGAGGGCGTGCCCGCTTTTTATATCCACTCCCTGCTCGGTACCCGTAATGACCTCGAGCGTCTGGCTCACACCAGCCATAACCGGTCTATCAATCGGCATCAGTGGGAGCAGAGCGCATTGTCGCGCGCTCTCGATTGCAGCGGGGCGGACCACCACGCCGTCTTTGAGGCGCTAAAGCACCTCATTGCCCTACGCAAGGCGCAGCCGGCATTCCACCCTAACGCGACCCAATTCACCCTGCACTTGGGTACTGAGCTGTTCGGGTTTTGGCGACAGTCACTCGACCGGCGTCAGAGCCTGTTCTGCGTGCACAACCTCACCAATGAAGAGCAGGTCCTGCCGCTGAGCCGCCTGAACCTCGTGGTCAATCATCGTTGGAGGGAGCTCATCTCCGGGGCGCCCGTCGAGGAGGAATTACCGGAGTGGACCCTGACTCCCTACCAAACGCTGTGGATAACCAACGGCTGACATCCGCCGCTTGAATCGCTCACGCTAAACGTGTCAGCCTGTTCCCATGAACCTAGTGCTCATTCGACTTATGCGTACCGCGTTGAATCAGGCGATGGCCGCCGCTCTGTTTTGCGTCACGCTGATGTCGCCCGTCTGGGCCTGGTCCGACCACGCGAGCCTCGTCTGGCCCTTGCTCAGGGGTCAGCCTGAGCTGATTCACCAGAGTGTGGCGGCCGAGCCGCTCGACGCTTTTTTGGCCGCTGAGCAAGCGGGTATTGCAGCGACCCTTGAAGCCGTGGAGTCGTGGTCTGCTGCAACCATCGAGCACTACCCGCCGACCCCCGACGAGCTGCGCTGGGGTGAGGATCACGCGCCCACCGCGGAGCACTTTTTCGCGGCGATCAGGGTCAATCCAATGCTGCCATATCGCCTCTACGTGGATCTCTCCCCCGAGCGTGCCCAGCCGGCGCAGCCACCGCTGGCCTGGTCCGAGCTGAGCTTTTTGGGGGGGCGGCACCTCGCAGCTGGCGGCGCGCTACTGGGCGTTGGCGCCCGGCGAATCCGTATCGATCGCGGAGGTGATTGCCAGTGCCAATGACGAGCCCGATTTCGGAATGGACATCGGGCTCTTTGCGGATAACGGCACCGACTTCGGCCGGCGCTATGGGTTTGGTATCCAACCCTTTGGGAACCCTAACCTCGAGTACAGCTCCCAAGCGCCCTTTCACATGGGCTTTTACCACCTCGACTGGCTGACACGGATGGCACAGCCCTCGTTGCTGCGGACTTACCCCCTGTGGCGGATCGCACTGTTCGGCGAGCTAGCCGAGCTGGCTTTTAGCACCGGGCATGACTATTGGGGCTGGCGCTTTCTCGGCTGGGGACTTCACTACGTCGGAGATCTCACCCAGCCGTATCATGCAATACCGCTGCCCGGTATCGACACAGTCGATGCGCTATGGTCGGTAGTAAAGGGCAGGACAGGAGAGCTCGTGCAGTTGGTCTCCAACCGGCATGGCGTGATCGAGTCATACCAGTACCAGCGGCTGACCCGCGCACTAGAAGCCCGGCAGTGGTCAGTGCCACTGCTCAATGCGATATCTGATTATCCGGATACCACCGATGTGGCATACGAATCCTTTGTTATGGCTTTGACCGCGGACTCAGTAGCGGCCGCGGCCGACTTCGACGCGGCCATCGAGTACAATGTGCCAGCTCGGTTTGTCAGCGACCCCGACTTTGAGTGGACGGGGTCAGGCTTTGAGCAATCGATCGTGCAACGGGTTGCCGATGAACAGGGCGAGCCCGCTATCGCAGACCTCGATGCCGCGCTGATCGTGCAGCTCGCGCGCTTCTCGGCGGTCGCCAGCCGCTGGATTGCGCGCGGCCGGGTAGTGGAGCTTCCCTTGCAGGGGGAAAGCCCATGACGATCGTGCTACTGCCGCGCGCACTGGAGCCTGCGAATGTCTGAGGAATTCGCGCTCGACTCACGGTTGGCGTCCGATACTTTTGTAGTGGGGGAGACGCCACTCAGTCAGGTGTTGCTGATGAACGACGCGCGCTACCCCTGGCTGATTCTGGTGCCCCTGCGGTGCGATGTCACCGAGCCTTTTGAGCTCAGCGAGGCTGATCAGGCGCAGCTGTGGCATGAGTCGATGCGGCTGGGCGAGGCAATGAAAGCGCACTTCGCTGCCGACAAGCTCAACATTGCCGCACTCGGTAATCAGGTGGCGCAGCTGCACGTCCACCACATCGCGCGATTTCATGCTGATGATGCGTGGCCTGGTCCGGTCTGGGGTGTCGGCAACGCAGTCCCTCATAGCGATGCCGCCCTCGAGGTGCTAACGAACGAGCTGCGAAGCCTGCTCCAGCAGCCACTGGGCCTGACGTGGGTAACCCACGAATGAGTGTCCGCGTGCTGTTTGTTTGTATGGGAAACATCTGCCGATCTCCGACCGCCCATGCATTGTTTCGCGGCGCAGTCATTGCGGCGGGGTTAGACGACGAGGTCACGACAGATTCGGCGGGTACCCACGCGTACCACATCGGCAATCCGCCCGATGCTCGCGCGACTGCGACAGCGCTTATGCGAGATATTGACATGACAGACTTGCGCGCCCGGCAGGTCTGCGAGGCAGATTTTGAGCAGTTTGATTACGTTGTGGCGATGGACCGAGACAACCTCGCTTTGCTGGAGGCATCCTGCCCCCCGGCAATTCTAGATCGACTGAGCCTCATGCTCGACTGGGTAGAGGGCTGGGGCGATGAAGTGCCAGACCCTTACTATGGCGGCGACCAAGAGTTTATTCGGGTGTTCGATATGCTGGCCGAGGCGTCTCAAAGGTTGTTGACGCACATCGCCTCATGCCATGGTTTGGTGGGGCGGTCTTAACACGCCCACTCGGTCAGTAACCCCATCAGCCTGTGCCAGAGCTCACATTATGAAATGTTTATTGCAACGCGTTACCGAGGCATCAGTCACCGTGGCGGGCGAGGTGGTGGGCGAGATAGATCGCGGGCTCCTGGTCTTGGTGGGCGTCGAGCCCGGGGATGCCGAGCAGACGGTAACTCGCATGGCGGAGCGCCTGCTGCGTTACCGGGTGTTCTCCGACGCCGAGGGTAAAATGAACCTGAATGTTGCCCAAGCCGGAGGCGCCATCCTACTGGTGTCGCAATTTACGCTGGCCGCCGATACCGCCAGTGGCAACCGACCAGGCTTCTCGACTGCCGCAACACCGGAGCAGGCATCCGAGCTATGTGATGCACTGGTAGAGGCCCTGCGCAAGGGCGATGTCCCGGTCGAGACAGGTTGTTTTGGTGCCGACATGCAGGTCGCACTGGTGAACGATGGGCCGGTGACGTTTCTGCTCGACGTCTGACTGTCAGGGCCGCCATATTCCGCTAAGTCACAGCTGGTTCAAATCTCCTGCTCGCCTCGAGGATTACTCTGCCACCGCATCAAAGGCAGATTGCAGGAGCGGGATAATGTCTCGTCGGACCAGTCTGGCCGGCGCGGCGGCATCGACTCGCGTGTAATCATCGATCGCGAC
>CABYEX010000028.1 GCA_902518075.1 Halieaceae bacterium
CTCGTGAAAGGTGCATGACCATTTTAAAATAAGATTCGGGGTCCCCTAGGCCGTAAATCGATGAGACAGTGGAAACCACCAGACAGTCCTGACGCTCCAGCAGCGCCTTGGTCGCAGACAGCCGCATTTGCTCGATGTGGTCGTTCACCTGCGCGTCTTTCTCGATGTAGGTATCGGAAGATGGCACATACGCCTCGGGCTGGTAGTAATCGTAATAAGAAACGAAGTACTCGACCGCGTTATCTGGGAAGAACTCTTTGAACTCGCCATAGAGTTGCGCGGCCAGCGTTTTGTTGTGCGCCATGACGATGGTCGGCCGCTGCAACGCCTGCACCACATTGGCCATGGTGAAGGTTTTGCCAGAACCCGTAACCCCAAGCAGAATCTGCGACGCGAGACCCGACTGGACACCCGCAATCAGTTGCTTAATCGCAGCGGGCTGATCACCTGCCGGCGCATAATCAGATTGTAGTTCAAAGGGTCGGCTCACAGGGAGAGGGTCTTGCAAAAGCAGAAGGATAACGGATCTTGAGGCTGAGCGAGATTTACCGGATCCGCGGTTGACGGTCCGAAAACCGGATGTGTACACTTCGCACCCTCTTCGGAGACCTTTCCGCCTTAGCTCAGTTGGTAGAGCAACTGACTGTTAATCAGTGGGTCGCTGGTTCGAGCCCAGCAGGCGGAGCCAAATTCTGGTAGGTAAGCCCATGTATATCAATTCGTTACAGCGATGGTATGCATGGCACTCCTCAAACCACTCCCCAAATTTCTGGTCATTAGGCCTTTTTTATCAGAGCCGACTCGCGTCTCAATTATTCGTCAGGGAGTTTTTTCATTACCTCAAATAGAGCGTCCATGATATCGGTAACGTCGCCGGCCAGTTCCTCTCGTTCAGCCATTGGTGCATTGCCGAAGTCGATTGCGCCTTGAAGCTTCCGCAACATATTCATCAATTCTTGAAGTTCAGATTTCATGGTCGCTGTCCGACTGACTGGATTGAGGTGCGAGCATATCAAGCTCATTCAGGTCGGCGGTATATCGCCCGAGATTAACACCCCCCCGGGCGGGGGAGGGGGGCTAAGTGCCGTTGCGATTGTGATGGTTACCGCCCAGATACATTAGGGGGTGAGGTTAAACCATAAAAGGTTGTCGTCGATACAGATGATTCTGCTGACACACTGAAAACCCGGCTTACAGTGCAGGTCCGTTAGTTACTCGAGCTGGGCATTCTCTTTTCGGACCTGCTCGAACAATAGCTCTGTTTGATCGTCTGATAATCCAAATTGGTCTTTCAGATCATTTAGAAGCCTTCGCTCGTCATCATCTATCTCCCCATCAGCTAACGCACGGCGCAGCTCCCCTTCATAAATCACTCTCTTGCGAGCCATTTGATTGCTAAACGCGCTTGCAACAATACCTGTAAGCATGGCAACGATGCTAACTCCAAGAAAAGCGGTAAAGATAGAGATGATTTTTCCGACAGAAGTGACCGGAGATACGTCCCCGTAGCCTACTGTGGTCAGCGTAATCAATGACCAATACATCGCGTTTGGTATTGAAGAAAATTTATCTGGTTGATGCTCACTCTCGGCGTAGAACATTATCGACGAAGTGAGTATCAAGGCGAGCAGAAGGAGGTAAGACGCAGCGGCGAATGATCTGCGTTCTTGCCAGATCGCACTGAATAAATCTTCAAGCGCTGTTGAATAGTGCGAGAGTTTAAAGACTCGCATAAGTCTGAGGATTCTCAGCACACGTAAGTCAAGGCCTGGAAGCAACATCTGAAGGTAGAACGGTAGGATTGCTATCAGATCAATAACCCCATGAAAACTCAGCGCGTATCTGAGACTACCATTACTAATGCCTATTCTTGTTTCATATCGGATTGCTCCATTCGCCCAAAGACGCAGAAAATATTCGACGGAAAAGATAGCCACACTAACGATTTCAAAGTAATAAAAATAAAGATCGTAGCGGGTAAAAATAGAGCTTACCGATTCCATTACCACTGCAAGAACATTGAGCAGCACTAAACTCAGAATCGCGACATCTATTAACTTGCCTTTTAGATCCCCGTCTTCGCTTTTTTCAAGCAGAACGAGCGCTCGGTATCTAATACTCTCAGTTTCTGACATCTGGAATTAATCCTTGAGTGTTGGCAAGACGTTGATGGAAAAGTCTGGGCTCGCTTCTAGAAGGAAGCAAGTGCTTTAACCAACCTTAGAAATACTGAAACCTGAACAACGCGTGTCGCTGATACAGATGATCCGGCTAAGACACTTAAAAGCTGGATGTGAAAAAAGGGGGCTAACTGCCGTTGTGAATGTGATTGGAACCGCCCAGATACATTAGGGGGTGGAATTGGGGGGGCCCGGTTTCTTTTCGGCGTTATAGGAACCCCCGAGCGAACTACAGTTTAGAGTGAATCTCTCAATCAGTCCCCACGGTGATGGGGTTTACAAAAAACATGCTCTGAATCTTCCAGCCATCATCGGTATTAATAAGCCCGTAATGACCCGTGGCTTCAAAGAACGGATTTCCAGAGGAGTTTATCCTGACAAATGAAAACTCAATCATCGCGGCGTGAGGAGACTCAGACAGAACCTTGAGGTAGCCGACTCTAGAGGTGGCCCATCCTGTCTTTTTGATGTTCTCGAAATTAGCCATCGGGACGGATGGATCAGAGAGAATTTCTAAAACCCCGCCAACGGAACGTATTACAGGAAATTCGAACGTCTCCTGATATTGCTCCGAATCCTCGGCGTTGAAGTAGCCAACATAGCGCTCCATGAATTGTGTTGGAGTTTCCCTCGCACTCGCAGAGATTGATGCCACTAGCGCGGCTATTGCTATTACTGATCTGAACATTACTCGGGCCTTACACGCACTGTAGATGCCCTCAGCTTACCGCAGGACTATCTCAATGTGAGAGGTCATGTCAGAGGAAATGTGAGAGGTTAATGTGGGTGGTTATATCGTAGGGTTACACGTTCGACACCGATAAATTTCTTGAGTTCGGACGGACGACCACCTCCACAACACCTTGAAGTTAACAGACCTGAGGGCATCGCAGATTTGCGAGAAGAAAAACTGGTGCCATAAAACGCAAAAAATGTTCTGAAACGCGCTAAATCCCATAAGCCTGAATTTTGGCAGGTCAATCCAAGCTCAAAGTCATTCCACCGTTGATAAAGACAGTTTTGATTTTCCAGCCGCCGCCAGCTCGATATATCAGCAAGTGGGTGGCATCTGCCCTATAAATCTCCTGATCCTCCTTGGATAATCGTGAAAAGTTAAATGCAATTAGGGATGTTTCATTATCTTGATGGATCGACTTCATCGTATTTATTTTTGAGTGTCGCCATCCAGAATCCCTGAGGAATTGGAAATCAACGGCTTCACTGTAACTCTGAAATACTCTCGCCGTGTTGCCTGTGATTAAAAACCACGGCCTATCAAAAATTTCATCGAGTGAGAATTCATCGGCGTCGTTAAAACGTTCAAAAAAAGTCTCTATGACTTTAGAGGGAGACTCGGCTTCCAAAATTTGTCCTCTTTCAGAATGAAAAACTTTATTTATCTCTATTAAACGGAACAAACCTCGCTTCAGCATTTCGTTATTTGAAACGAAGTTCAAGCTAGCACCATCTAGAGGCACCGCCAATGCTGCATTATTGGGCGTAGCGCAACATCTTCGGATGAAGTGAAATAGGGAAGTGGCGGAGCGGACGGAATCCGCTGATCGTTATGTATACGGAGTTTTAGGGGAATTTGGTCAACACTTTGCCTTACACCTCCAAGCCGCTGGCTTTGCGTAAAATATTTAACTAACTGATTTTTACATCTTTATTTTCTGCGCCTGATTTCCCTGTTCCTCTACGTCCAAAGCCGCCCGAAAGGCCAGATTCAGTATGCTGCCCTGCCCCATCACCTGACTAAATACACCCCCGTGGGGGGCTAACCATAGTTGTGATTGTGATGGTTACCTCCCAGATACATTAGAGGGTGGGATCAGTCAGATCGGGCAATTTGTTTTCACGTCCTTGAACATAACGGGTGAGCAGTTCGCCCGTCTCTATGTTACGAAACCAGTCAAACTGGCTGTCTAATGCCTTGCAATCAACATTTTTGGCGGCGCGCGAGTGGAGTAAGTCGTGTGCCGACACCGTACGTGTCTCCGTACTAATCCGGGCTACTCCAGATTGATTTGGGATAGAGCAATGCAAATGCGCGCCGGAGAAGGCCATGATGTCTCCCGGATCTATAACGATGGGCACTGCTTCACTCGGTGGCGGCGGCTCTGCACACTGAGGCAACATTGGGTACTCAGTATTCTTGTCAGCCTTTAGCTGCTGCATGAACTCCCGGTAGCTCCATTCGGCACTTGTATTTTCCACTGGCACGTTCCATAGCGCCGGAAACATACCGATAGTTCGGTCGGGTTTAACAGGCCAGATAGGCGCCCACCAATTTATTTGCGCATGAATATTTGATCCCCATGTGTCTCGATGCGCTGGTAAGTCGCGCATATATCGAGTTCGTGAAATGTCGTTTGAAGGCTGTAACCGCAGCTTAAAGTGGTCATAGAAAATGGCGGATACATCGACCCCTACTTCGAGTAATACGGCCTTATAAAGTCTCGCCACGTCGTCATTTTCCCTGACGATTTGTCTAGCGCAGCTGGCGCGATGCCGGAAGTCCTCGGACTCCAGCTCGGACTCAGCCAAACAGGGGTCACTCAAGCCAAGTTCTTGCCGCGTGATTTCGCGAAGACAGTCCACAAGTTCATGCATCGCTGGTAATGCGCGATAGATTAATACAGCACCGGAAAAGATTGCGTCTGCGCGGTCTCCATCATTCTCTGGAGAGCTTGGGTAGCGCAAATCGAGGCTGTCAAACACAGTTCAAACCTTCATCACCTCATATGTTTTGGGTAGGGGCCCACTGAGCTGGACACCGGCGCGCTCATCTTAATTCAGTAGCACCCGGCCCGGCAGGACGGGGGCTAACCGCTGTTGTTATTGTGATGGGTACCGCCCAGATACCTTAGTGGATGAGATTGGGCTCGGTGGCCAATCAGCCCGGGTTCCCCCTCAGCGTTATGGAAGCCCGCGAGCTATTGAGCGGGCCCTCCTTGCTGAACTAGATCTCAGATGCACCAATTCCTGCTCCCAACATTAGGGAAAGTAGTGCGAGAGCGCTAGTCTGCCTTACTCTCGCGTAAGCTCCTCGGCTCGCAGTTTTATATAAATCGCTAAGAGCCTTTTCCCCTTTGAAATACATTAGTTTCTCAAGCCGGCTCTAGCGAAATCTGTTGGGAGAGCATTCCGCAGAATCGCCCCTATCGGTAGACTTCTCTCCTTCAAGGGCGTCATCGCGAGGGGTGCTTTGTGGAGACCATTTCCTGGCAGCATTTTGAGCAAGTAGATCTGCGGGTCGGCACCATTGTCGCCGCCGAGGTCTTCGCGGAGGCCCACCGGCCCGCTTACATCCTGCACGTAGATTTCGGCACAGAAATCGGGGTGCTGAAATCGAGCGCCCAGATCACCAACCTTTATCGGCCTGAAGGGTTGGTGGGCCAGCAAGTCATTGGGGTGGTGAATTTCCCACCGAAGCAGATTGGCCCCATCCAATCCCAATGTTTGATTACAGGTTTTCCGCAAGCCGATGGCGCTGTGGTGCTGATTCAGCCGGAACGGCCCGTGAAAAATGGGTTGAAGCTCGCTTGAGACTGATTAGATAGCCAGAGCCGCTCAACCGCGGTGGCGCGCCAGAAACTGTTCCACTCGCTGCACTGCCTCCTTCCTGTGGGTTAGAGACGAGCCAAGGTTCACCAGCGCCAATGGGGTCGATTAGCTTGCTCACAACACGCATTCGCCGGGCCCGCTTCACCCACCCACTCTGCAAGTAGCTCCGGGCTGACCGCGCCCGCCTCCGGCACCACCGTGAACTGCGCGAGATTGTTGAGCGCCTGTAGTTATTTGGGTCCCACCATCTGCGGTGCAATATGCGCCGCATCCGCACGCTCAATGATGGACTTGGAAAGATAGACCAGAAACCCCAGCACAGGAGACGCTGCCGTAAAACCCATAAATGCGTTGTGGGGAGACAGAAAGGCTAGCCAGGCTCCGTCTGCCGTCGGCTGAACCCAGCATTCCTCGCCGAAAAACGTATGCGTCCAGTCTAGTATGTGCCAGATGGGGTCCACGACCAGTGTGTCTGCATCGATCCAAACCACCAGTCCGTCGGGCACCGCCAGTTCCGATTCAATCCAGCTTAGCCGCGCCAAATAAGCGAGTATCGGCTTGCGATCGTGAAGCTTGGCGCGTAACCCGGGCGTCACCGAGTCAAAGAGCTCGTCGCCGATAAAGTGATTGTGGTATCCCTGCTGCTGGGACCAGTCAGCGACAGATGCCATGCACCGACTCACCCAGTCGGGCCTCGCGTCAGCCGCGGATTACAGCATCGTGACCGGGGTCGTGGCCACTCAGCGACTCACAGCATGCCTTGATTGTTCTGAAGACCCGTCACCTCAGGTTGGCTGGCTCGCACTCCCTGAACGCGCCCCTGCGCCTTGAGCCAGCGCGCCACAACATCCCAAATGGGCTCACCTTCCACCTGCTGTACTGATGCCCAGCCCGCCACCTTATATGTCTTATTCGCATCAATGGGTTTACCGTTTAGGGTCAACTGATCGATTCTTGAACCCGCCGCAGCTAGGGGCGCGATCGAGTATTGCAGACCGCTGGATCGCACCATATCGCCGCCCTGCTGGTAGTAAGGATCCGGGTGGAACAAGTTGTCGGCGACTTCCTCCAGCACCCGCTTGAGGAACGCACCACTCATTTCGGTCAGCGTTACCGCGGGATAAGTGATCGCCACCTGCGCCATGAGGTCCTCCATGGTGATCGTATCGCCCGGTAGCAGAGTGGTCCCCCAGCGGAAGCCCGGTGACAAAGCAATCGGCGCGTCGAGCTCATCCATCAACGCCTTACAGATGAGCTGATCGACACTGCCATTGAAATTGCCGCGCCGGTACAGGAGATCATCCGTCATGGCCAAGGGCTCCGCGAGCCGCTCGGCAAAGGGCGCCCGAATGCGGTCAATCAAGTCGCTCATCGCCGGGTCAGCGGGCAGCAGCTCCGCGAACACTGGCAGGAGCTGATACGACCAGTCACGGACACGACCATCGCGCACATCAAAGTCCAGCACCCCCACAAACTTGCCGTTGGAGCCAGCATTGGTGACCAGCGTCACTCCGCCCGGGTTTTTAATTTCCAGTGCACGGGGAATCGCGTCGTGGGTGTGACCACCCAAAATAGCGTCGAGACCACTTACTCGAGACGCCAACTTGATATCGGTATCCGCGCCGTTATGAGAGAGCAAGATCACTACCTGAGCGCCTGCGGCCCGCACTTCATTCACCTTTTCCTGTAGCTCGCGCTCCTGAATGCCGAAGGTCCAACCGGCGGTGAAATGAGCGGGGTTGGCGATCGGTGTGTAAGGGAAGGCCTGACCGATGATGGCCACGGGTACCCCGTTAATCTCCTTTAGGGTGTGACTTGCAAACACTGGATCGCCAAAGTCCATGTCTTTGACGTTGTGCGCCAAGAAGTCGATGTGCCCATCTAGGTCCTGATCAACAACTTCCATGACCCGATCAGTGCCCAAGGTGAACTCCCAGTGGCCGGTCATGACATCGACGCCCAGGAGCTTGCTGGCCTCGACCATGTCCTGGCCCTGCGTCCACAGCGCCGTCGCGGAGCCCTGCCAGAGGTCCCCACCATCGAGCAGTAACGCGCCCGGTCGATCTGCCCGGAGCCGCTTCACCAAAGTAGCGATGTGGGCAAAGCCCCCGGCACGTCCGAACTGCTCTGCAGCGGCAACATAATCAAGATGGGTCAGCGCATGTGCCGCCTGCGAACCTGGCGCAATATCAAAGTGGTTAAGCAGCGCATCACCGACCAGATGCGGTGGCCGGTTGCGGGCATCATGCACCCCGATATTGACGGACGGCTCGCGGTAGTGGACCGGGAGTAACTGCGCGTGCACGTCGGTCATATGCATGAGGTGCAAGTTGCCGAACCGCGGCAGATGGTAGGCGTCGCCATTGTGAGGCTGCCCGCGCAACAATGAGGGCAAAGACAACCCTGCGGCGGCGCCAAGCCCCAACAGCTTATGGAACTCCCTTCGATGCATGGGGCTTAGCGAATCACTCTGCGACTTGGTTGACCGGAGACGCGGGGTCCAGCAGGTAGGCCATCACGTCTTTCAACTGTTGCTCGGTGAGAATGCCCTGCGCGCCAAAGCGCGGCATGTGGGAGCAAAGGTTGTAAGCGTGGGTATCCCAAAGCTTGGTCCAGGTGTACTGCAACATCGCCTCACTTTGGCCCCGCGCGCCGTATCCCGTCAGTGAGGGGCCCAGGGTGCCGTAGGCGACTTCATCGGGAGCGAGCTGATGGCAGGCGTAGCAATTGCCACCATTGGGCTGAGTGGGGTCATCGCTCGATTGCAGACCCCGTCCGTTACCCGCTACCTCGGCGCCTCGCTGCCAATCGCCCAGATATTCGCCATCTGCCGGCAGCACTACCGCGTCCAAGCGCTCTGCACGCAAGGTAGTCAGCATGTCATTGTCGAGAGGCATACCCCTTGGCGCACTGCAGGCGGCCTGCACCGCATCGCGCTCCAACCGGTCCATGGTGGCCTGACTCTTGGCAACGAAGGAGTTTTGTAATACGGCTTCTATCTCGTCAGAAGCCAATGTCCACGCCGCCACGCTCGCGGAGAGCGCGATGGTTATGCCCTTGGTCACCGCCCTCATCGCTTCAACCCCGGGGCGGTCATGGTGCCGCCCGCGGCATTCACCGCCATATAAGTTTGCAGCGCGATGCTGGCCTCGGAGCCCATTTGCAGCTCAGGCCATCGCTGTTGGCGAAAGCAGTCCCGTAGCCGCCATCCCATGGTTCTTACCAGCCCCTGAGAAATACGGTAGGCGGGCCAACTCCCCCAGGCCTCGGCGGCGCCGGTGTGGGAGGTCAGATCAGGCAGTGCCTGCAAGCGAATGCGCATATCGGATTGCTCGTGACAAGTCGCACAGGAGAAGTCATGGGGCCCTGCGCGATAGAAGAAAATCTCCTCGCCCAGGGTATACATCGCCAGCTCGGCCGCGTGGGTCTGCTCCGGTGCAATCGTGGCACCTCCCGATTCTGCGGCCAGCCAGGTCACGAGGGCTTCCATCTCCGTGCCGAAGTCCCCTCTCAGTGAGTAAGGCTTTGCGGTCACCGCCTCGAGCTCCCGGCCTTGAATCGTTGTCATGCAGTGGACCAGACGTGATTCAAGATCCATCACCGCATCAGTATCGGCAAAGTAGCGCGGGAAGTGCACGTAGGCACCCGCGGTGACCCCCGGCCCCAGACCCAGATCACAGGCTTCCAATGTGGCGGACGCGGGGCCTCGCGGCGTAAACCACAGCTCTTCCCCCTCGTCGATGACGAACACCGCTGGGTTGTCATCACCCATCAGATCCCGGTACTGATCGAATACACCGTCATCCGCCGCCAGTGGAACTGAGCACAGCCATGCCCCAAACAAGGTGAACCGTAGATGATGTGTCTTCACAGCTGCCCCCCTCACATCCACATTCAGCGGATATTGGTTTCGCCTTCGCCAGTGCCGCCCTGATTATCGGTCCAAACAACGCGCACAGTATCGCCAGATTTCCCACCCGCAAAACGCACCCCGAGAAAAGGATTGGCGGATACCGCTGCGCCCCAGTGACCCTGCATGACAGGCTGATCACCATGGAAAACCGACACCTCGGTAATAAAGTGCGCAGGGATGGGGTCCCCCGCCTGGTCCTTGCGCATACCGGTTTCCATCGGATGGCGCATCAGGGCCTTCACCTCTGTGATGTCGCCCTTTTTTTGGGCACGAATCTTGATTCGACCTGCCATGGTGTCCTCCTTAACCGCCACATCCGCCGAGGGTGACCTTGGTCTCTCTCGACTGCATGTATAACTGTCCGTCTGCCTCCGCCACCGCATAAAGCGTGCAGGTTTGCGCCACCTTCACCCGGGTCTCGATGTAGACCTCGGTACCGGGCGGGATGTTAAACGAGGCCGCCAGCGGGTTGGGGTTCATTTCAACCAGCACGGACACCTTGGAGACATTCGGCAGCGCCTCGGAATCGACTTCCACCCGGATGGGCACGACGGCACCATTCTCGGCAATATCAGGCGTCGTAAACTGGATGCCCTCGTGCACCTGCGGTGTGTCACCGAGCGCCGCCATCGCCTCATCCAGCGCGGTG
Source organism: Halieaceae bacterium (assembly GCA_902518075.1). Next base: position 10,310 of record CABYEX010000028.1, read on the forward strand.
GCGCCAAAGGCTGCCTCCGGCCTTGCCACCTCCACCCCCACTGCGCGATCCTTAACACGATCTGTGAGGGTTTTAACCACCGGCAGCGCCGCAGCGGCACCCAGTATCACCGTCAAGCGCAACCAGCCTCGGCGCGAGATACCTTTTGCATGCATCGTTGTCATCGTCTCGGTCGCTCCTTTTTATTCTTCGCCTGAGGTTAACCAGGCCACAATCTGTTGCAGCGCGTCTTCCTCCACTGCGGGCATGGGTGGCATCGGCATGCTCCCCCACACCCCGGCGCCGCCGTTCACTATCTTGTCACGTATGTAGGCAGCGTGCTCCTGTCCGGCGTACTTCATTCGGATGGCATCAAAGCCCGGCCCCACCAGCTGACCCGCCATCTGGTGGCAACCCGAACAGCCACCCGCAGTGAGGGCGGCCTCGGGCGCGACAGCCGCTTCGACCATCGCGTTGGCCGCTGCTACTCGCTCAGGTTCTGCCGCTGTCTCTTTACCTGTCTTTGTCGTGGTCCACAGCCCGGGATATGGCCCCCAGTCCCGCACCTGTTCAGCAAGATTGCCGTGGGCATTCATGGCGTAGGCAGGCAGGGATGACGTCACGGTCACCGCCACGTCGCAGTCAGCAGTGCAGGACGAGCCGCTCACATCTGGCGCACCGGACACCGACCACAGACCATGATCGAGGCTCATACCGTTGCGATTGGGCATCCGCGCCTGGGTCTCGACCATGTTGGTATCGGACAGCACAAAATCGTCGTCGACCACGTAGCCGAGATTCAGCAAATAGGCGACCAGCGCGTAAACCTCATCCGGGGTCAAAGACTTGGGAGTGTTCCACGGCATGGCCCGGTAGATGTAATCCCATAGAGTAGACAGGGTCGGCACCTTCATCAATGTGGTGCGGGTGACCGCAGGGTCCGCCAGCGAGGCAACCCGCCCGGTGGCGATGTCCTCCTCGGTGATATTGCCCAGCACCAAAGGCGCAAAAATCTCGTTGGAGTCGCCGAAGTCTCCATGGCAGGAGGCGCACTGAGCCAGCCAGATCTCCTCGCCCGCCCACACATCACCGCTACCCGGCGGCAGACCGACAAAGTCAGGGCGCACGTCAATGTCCCAGGCCGCGATCTCACCCTCAGTCGCTGGTCTACCCAAATCAGTGAGGCCCTCGGGCAACGCCGCCGCCCACGATGTCATGGTCATCGTGCACAGCCACAAAGGGGCCGCTCTAACCCAGCTGGACATTGTGTACCTCGCCGTCAGTGCGCACTCGCCAGGTCTGTATAGCATTATTGTGGTAGATCGATCGCGTGCCGCGTATCTCAACCAACTGTGCGCGGCTAGGCTGGATATAGCCGGTGCTATCGGTGACCCGAGCTTGCAGCAGCGCCTCCTCTCCCTGCCAGACCCAATCGCAATGGAAGCGAGTCAGGGCTTTGGGCAAGATTGGTCCCTCCAGGCGCGCCGGGAGCCAGTTGCGGCCGCCATCAACCGACACCTCGACTTTCTCCACTGTGCCACGACCGCTCCAGGCCAGGCCGGTGATGTCGTAATAACCCTGCTTCAATAATTTTTGACCGCCCGAGGGCGCCGTGATCACCGACTTCGCCTCCTGAATGGAGGTGTACTGGCGGTGCGTGCCATCCGGCATCAGATCCACGTAGTGCGCGACCTCGTCTTTGGTCGCCCAGGGGGCATCGCCCACTTCCAGTCGCCGTAGCCACTTGACCCATGACACGCCCTGCACACCGGGCACTACCAGGCGCAAGGGGTAGCCGTTTTCTGGCCGCAACATTTCGCCGTTTTGCCCATAGGCTACCAGCGCATCGTCGAATGCGTTCTCGAGATTAATAGTGCGCGTCATGCTGGAGCCGTCGGCGCCCTCCGCTAGTAAGACGGTTGCGCGTTTTCGATCAAAGCCTGCTCGCTCCAGTAGCAAGGAGACCGGGACCCCGGTGAATTCGGAGGCTGACAACATACCGTGGCTGTATTGCACGGTAGGGACCGCCACATTACCCCACTCGAGACCTGTGTTGGCGCCACACTCGAGAAAGTGGATGCGCGACACGCTGGGCATGCGAAGCAGTTCTTCCACGGTGAATACCAGTGGGGTCTCAACCAGCCCGTTGATCATCAGCCTGTGTCGGCGCGGGTCGATATCGACCCAGCCCTGATGATGGCGCTCGAAATGCAGTCCACTCGGGGTGATCATGCCGAACAGATTTTGCAGTGGCGTAAACGAGACGCTGGACTGATCGGTCCGCGTGAGGCCAGGGCTCTGGCGACGGACAATATTGGCCTCGTAAGGGGACGGCTGTCCGTAGGGGTTGGCGACCACCGGCTTGCCTAAACTGCGGGTCCAGCTGGGTAGGTTCACGATGTCCGGGTCGTCATCCGCCATCAGCGCTGGTGCCGCCATCGATGCGGCGGCTGCGAAAGCACCTCGCAGTAGCGAGCGACGCGCCGGGTTGATGCCATCCCTAGAGATGTCCTCGACGAGATCTTTGGACAAAAAGGATTCAGGCGCAGGTTGTAGCTGACCCTGCTCTGCGTCTGATGCCATCCTTCTCCTCCCCCGGCAGTTACCTGTGTTCACCCGCTCCGTTCAGCGCGCGTGAAGAGCCTCATGCCTATTATTCTTTTTTAGTATAAACATATAACTTAATTCTCATGTGCCTTTGGCAAAGTATCAAGTGTCGCGCTTGCATTTTGCCAAGCGGAGCGCCAGATCGTAAGGTGCCCTTGATAACGAAAACACCACCAGAGTGTAGCGTACCTGTGATGCCGCAGGCTCATGGAATTAACGCGTAACGCGCGATGCCGAGGGAACATAAAAACGAGCACCAGAAACCTGGGTGATATTAAAAACAGTGGCATAAAAAGTAGCACCGTATAAAACAGGGCAGCGTGTATCAGCGCCCTTCCTTGAGAGGAGAGACAAACCCATGACCCGTTTACTTATGCTGGCCTTGCTCGCTTGCCTGACGCTGTCCCCCGAGATCCACAGTGCTGATGCCGAGGCGCCGGGAGTGGTGTTCCATTTGGATTCCGATACCAGCATGAACCGCATGCTCGCTCAGGTAGCGCGCCACCATTCCTTTAACCCGGATATCGAGACGCGTGTCATCCTGATTGGCAATGGTGTCAAACCGGCTCTGGAGGGTGCTAAAGACGTCAATGGCGGTCAGTACAGCGCGCAAATGGAGCAATTGATGGCGTCGGGAATCCGCATTTTTGCCTGCGAGGCGACACTCAATTACTACAACCTGACAGAGGACAGCCTCGCTTTTGGCGTGGAAACCGTCCCCTCTGGGGTCGCCGCACTGGGAAGGCTGCAGGCACGCGAGGCATGGGGTTACATCAAGCTCTGATGAGAGTCGCAGCCCTTCTGCTCGTCTTGGCGGGACTAGTTGCCAGCGCGACCACCTTGCCCCCAGGCGCCTCTGCCGATACAACGGCCCGCAGCGACTCGGCTGTTCTGATCTACATTTACAGTCCCGAATGCGGTGCCTGCCGACAGTTTGATCATGAGGTGGGTCCGATCTACAGCAAGACTGGCGAATCCCTCAGGCTACCGCTGGAACGGGTGTTGATCGACGACTGGCAAGCAAACCGGCATCAGCTGGTCGAATGCGCCTCGGCGGAGGTCATCGGCACGCCGACTTTTTTACAGATCCGGGACTGTCAGGAGCTGGATCGCATCACCGGTTACTCAGACGCGGAGCTCTTCTGGCTGGGGCACCGTAGAATGATGAATCGTATCGATTCTGATCTGTGACCATCTCGTGGCGTTGCGCGGGTCGCTCCGCGCTCACCGCGGTTGGCGGCCTCGCAATACCTGCACCCAAATAGAACTCTCATATCGGCGAGCTCGGACGGGTATCAGCGGATAGCGAAGCAACCTCCTCTTACTCAGGATGGGGATTTTGTGCGCCGCACGCCCGGCGCAGGTGGCTCGGCGGCTGCGCCAGCAAAGCACTGCGCGTTGCGCATCCAGAGCTCGGCCGTATCGCCCTCGCAAACCAATTGGGTATCGGCGATATTGCGGGTCTGGGTCACCACCTGAGCAAACTCATGCGCCATGCCGCTGATGATCTGGTCGCTCTTACGGTTCCCATACTCCCATGACTCGCCAGACGGTGAGGTGAGCCGCAAGGCAGGCGGCTCGTTGGGTACTGCCATACCTCGCACCGTGAAAGACCAACCAAACGTATTCACACCCAAAATGACAATGTTGCGGATGCGGTCGTCTTCGCTCCGGTCAATACCCATTTCGTCCGCGATTGCCTGCCCGTGTGCCCAGGTCTCCATCTGCCGCGCGGTAATCGATGAGCGCGCACTCATACTCGGCCCCACCCAGGAAACGCGATCAGAAGGATCGGCCTGCTGGTAGGCCGCGGCCACATCGCGAAAACCGGTTTGCCACAGAGAAACCAAGTCGAACCCTCCTTCAGGAAATTTAGCAAGCTCGATATCGGGCAGCGTTTTGCCCGCCATCATGGCCTCTACAGCAGGCCTCAGCTCTATCTGAAAGTCATCGGGCGTCGTGAGCGCGAGGTTCGCCATGTGGTTCCAGAAATGCAGATGGCGCATGATCGTCTCGAAGGTCCAGGATTTGAATCCTGTGGGGTGGTCAAAGTCATTCGCTTGCAGCGGCGCGATGAGCTGCTCCAATGCTTCTGACTCTGCTAGAAAATCACTCGCCTGTTGCATGCTGACTCCTGATAACGGTTGCGTAAGGCCCGCGCACTGACTGGCGGACGCCGTACTTACTCGCCTTGGGCCTCTTCAATCACCATAATGATATCTCCCGCTGCCATCTGCTGACCAACCTTGCCGTTCACCTGTTGCACCACTCCGGACACCGGCGCAAGAATCTCGTGCTGCATTTTCATGGCCTCGAATACCGCCAACCGCTGGTTTTTTTCCACCCCTTGATCTGCCTCAACTAACAGCGATACCAGTTGACCATGCATCGGTGCCTGAACCTTACCGCCCTGTGCATCCTCTGCCGATTCCGGGGGAATCAGATCGGTATTGGTCAAGATCAACTCGGACTGATCTGTGGCCAACATGATGATAGCGGCGTCAGGCTGGTGGTAAGCCAACACCACGCGCTGACCATCAATCAAAAACGCAACGCGGTCTGCATTCAGCGTTTGCAGTATGACGGTATGGGTTGTCTCCATCAGCGTCACCGAGAACTGCTCTGCGCTACTCGAAGTGATCTCCGCGGTGAAGATCGCGTCCCCCACCTCAAAGGTATGCCGTCTCGTCACGGGCCCGGTCGACACCCAACCCCGCAGCTCCTCGCTCACCGACAGCGCGCTGGCAAAGTGTTGCTCGGCCGCGAGAATCTGCTGCAGCACAGTACCCGCCGCCAAACTGACCGTCGTCGGTTGCGCAGGCGCAAAACCCTCGGGGTAGTGTTGATCAATGTAATCGGTGGTCGCTCCGCCCCCTACAAAAGTGGGCTGATCCAACAGCTCTAATAAAAATGCGCGGTTGTGGGTGACACCCGCCAGCACGGTGGCCCGCAAGGCAGAGCGCAGCTTCAGTCGCGCCGTCTCGCGAGTTTCTCCCCAGGCAATCACTTTGGCGACCATCGAGTCGTAGAAGGGGGATATGGCATCACCCGTCTCGATCCCAGAATCAACGCGAACACCTTCCTCGATCGGCACGCTGAAGAGCGCCACGGGACCGGCACTGGGTAAAAACGCCGCCGCTGGATCCTCTGCGCAGAGCCTGACCTCGATCGCATGACCAAAGAGATCTATGTCCTCTTGACTCGCAGGCAAGGGCTCACCTTGGGCAACGCGGATCTGCCATTGCACGAGATCAAACCCCGTGACGCATTCAGTTACTGGATGCTCGACCTGCAGGCGCGTATTCATCTCTAAAAAATAAAATTCGCCGCTGGCATCCAAAAGAAATTCCACCGTACCCGCGCCCACATAGCTCACCGCCCGCGCCGCCTCTACTGCCGCAGCAAGGCCCATCGCCTCACGCAACTCTGGCGTCATGACGGGGCACGGCGATTCCTCAACGACCTTCTGGTGACGCCGCTGTAGCGAGCAGTCCCTTTCACCCAGATGAATCACATTGCCGTAAATATCGGCAAAGACCTGCACTTCAACGTGCCGGGCTCCCTCGATGGCTCGTTCCAAAATCAGGTCGCCATTACCAAACGCCCCCTCAGCCTCGGAACGCGCCAGCGCAATCGACTGCAGCAGCTGTTCGGGGTCTACCACTCGCCGCATGCCACGGCCACCGCCGCCCGCCGCGGCCTTGATCATCACCGGCATACCCATCGCTTCAGCTTCACGACAGAGTGTGTCGTCGGATTGATCCTCACCCTGATACCCCGGGATACAGGGGACTTGAGCCTCCAGCATCGCACGCTTCGCCAGCGCCTTATCACCCATAATTTCCACGGCCGCAGCCGGTGGGCCAATAAAGATAACGCCGGCCTCTGCACAAGCCGCCGCGAACCCGGTGTTCTCGGATAAAAAGCCATAGCCCGGGTGAATCGCATCGGCGCCTGTCTCTCGCGCGGCGTCGAGGATGGCCTGATCAGTCAAGTAGGACTCAGTGGCGGTGTTGCCGCCAAGCGGCACTGCCAGATCGGCGCTACGTACATGCAAGGCATCGGCATCGGCGTCGGAATAAACGGCAACGGTTTTGAGGCCCATGGCCTTGGCGGTGCGCATGACCCGCACCGCAATCTCACCGCGGTTGGCCACTAGCACTGTTTGGATTGCTTTCAATGCTCGCCCTCCGGGTGCCAATTGGGCTTGCGCTTCTCAAGGAATGACGCCACACCTTCTCTGCCTTCCTCGCCCTTCAAGCAGTCCGTGAAGTTCTCCGCGGCGAAGCGCATCTTTTGCTTATCTGGTAGTGTCGGCAGCGTTCTGATCAGGGTTTTGGTCGCCGCCACAGCCTCCGGGGCACAGGCCAGCACATCGGAGCGAATCTGCGCCTCGGCAGCCTCAAGCCCGTCAGCATCGGGCACCACCACATCCAATATGCCAAGCGCGGCCGCCTGATCACCGGCAAAGCGAGCGGCACTCAACATGAGTCTCCGGCCGGTGGAGTCACCACACTTCTGCATCACATAGCGGGCAATCTGCGCGGGCGAGATACCGATCCGCGTCTCGGAGAAAGCAAACTTCGCATCCGCGGTACCAATGGTGACGTCACAGCAACAAGCAACGCCTAGTCCACCCGCAATGGCCGCACCTTCAATGACGGCGATCGTCACCATCGGTAAACGGTCGAGGGTGTAGAGGAGACGCCCGATGGTCTCACTCATAGCGATCACTTCGTCATTGGACGCGGTCGCCATGGTTTTAAACCCTTTGAGGTCACCGCCAGCACAAAAGAAGCCGCCGCGACCACGTAGGGTCAGACCTCTGACGGAGCGGTCGTCCCGCAGCGCATCGCAAATACGCTGCAGATCGGCGACCACATCGTCAGTGAGGGGGTTGCGGCGCTCGGGCTGATTGAACCAGATGGTCAACCATCCCTGATGGAGTTCGCATTCGACAGAATCGGCATGGGGCAATGTCGTCATGGTCACATCCTCGCCACGCCGAAGCTGTTGGGTGTGAGTGTACGTCCACGCCCCTCCAGCACCGTTTCAAGACAAAACGCGAGCACCTTGCGGGTATCACGCGGGTCGATCACGCCGTGATCCAGCACGCGGCCCGAAGTGTAGAAGGCGTCTTCCTGCGCATCAAAGTGCGCGATGATTGCGGCTTCCTGCTCGGCCAGCTGCTCCTCGGGAATCTCGATGCCCTTGCGTGCGGCACCCGCGCGCGCGACCTCGCTCATGGTCTTGGCCGCGCTCTGCCCCGCCATCACGCCGGTGCGCGCACTCGGCCAGGCGAACAGAAAATCGGGCTCGTAGGCCCAGCCGCACATACCGTAGTTACCCGCACCAAAACTGGCGCCGATATAGAGGCTGATCTTCGGTACCCGCGCAGTACTCACCGCCTGAATCATCTTGGATCCATGCTTGATCATGCCCGCCTGCTCGTACTCGGTACCCACCATGTAGCCGGTGGTGTTCTGGAGGAAGATGATCGGCAGATCCGCCTGATCACAGGCCTGAATGAACTGCGCAACCTTGGTCGCCCCATTCGGGTCGATCGGGCCGTTATTGCCGATCACCGCGCAAGCAATGCCCGTAATGCTGGCGTGGGCACACAACGTCGAGACGCCGTAGCGCGGCTTGAATTCCTCGATTTCAGAGCTATCCACGATGCGTGCGAGTACCTCGCGGCAGTCATAGGGCACCTTGGGATCGGTTGGCACGGCACCCGCCAGCTGCTCAGCAGGATATTTCGGCGGCTGGTAGGCCCGACGGGGTATGGGTGTGGCGCGCCGATTCCAGTCCAGACGCTCAAACACCTGACGCGCCTTCAATAACCCGTGGGCATCGTCCTCCACCAGGTACTCGACAACGCCTGAGACGCTGGCGTGCATCTCGGTGCCACCGAGTTCCCGGTCATTGGCGACCTCACCGGTGGCTGCCTTTACGAGCGCCGCACCGCCGAGCGCTGCCATACCATTTTCTTTGACGCCAATAACGTAATCCGACATCCCCGGCATATAAGCGCCACCTGCGGTCGAGCCACCGTGCAATACCACCATCGTGGGTAAT
>CABYEX010000029.1 GCA_902518075.1 Halieaceae bacterium
TGCAGGGAGCGCGCCGTAAGGACATAAAGCAAAATGATGAGCGTGCTGATCCACATGGATGCCGCGGTGGCGAGGCCACAGCCTTCTGCGCCAAGTTCGGGCGCGCCCCATGCACCAAATATCAGCATGTAGTTCAGCGGCACGTTGGCGATGAAGCCCACCACGCTCGCAAACGCAAAGGGCGCGGTGATGCCCAAGCCCTGGTTGTGGTAACGAAGCGCCATAAAGATGCCGAGGGCGGGGAAGCCAAGGCCGACGCGACTCACATAGGCGCTGGTTTTGGCCGCCGTCTCCACGGGGAGCCCCAGTAATGCGATCGCGAAATCGCCATAAAGGCAAAGCGGGGTCATTACTGCGCTGAGCACCACCGCCACCCAAAGGCCCTGCGGAAGAAAACTGCGTACCCGCTCTATACGCCCTGCGCCAAAATCCTGCGCCACGATCGCCGAGCAAGCGAAAAGCGTGCCCAGTATGATCAGGTAGAGCGGCAGCCAGATATTGAAACCCACCGCGATGGCGGCCAGATCGATATCGCTGTAATTGCCCGCCATCAATGTGTCGACGACTCCGGTGCCAATTTGGGCGGTCTGCGCAATCAGCAGCGGCCAAGCAATGCGCCAGAGTGGGCGCAGCTCTGCCAGCATTTGCGAAGCGAACCGGGATGAATCAGCGTTGTTCATGGTCGATAGGTAGGGCGTTGCCGAGTCCAAAAGCACGCGCATTCTAACCCGTTCCCTGTGCTAGACTTCGCGCTCATTTTTTTCGGCTACCGTCGTGCAAGAAAGCGTGCAAGAAAACGCCGCCGCGCAGAGCGAACCGCTTGAGGCCGCTGCTCCCGCGCTCACTGAACAAGTAAAGTTTGAGACGCTGGATCTCGATGCATCCGTGCAGCGGGGCATCGATGCGCTGGGCTTTGAGTTTTGTTCGCCAATTCAGGGTCGCATCCTGCCGCATACCCTTGTGGGTAACGACGCTATCGGCAAGGCACAGACAGGCACCGGTAAAACGGCTGCCTTTTTGATCACAATCTTTAATGATCTGCTCAACCACCCTATTGACGGGGAACGGTATTTGGGCGAGCCGCGCGCGGTGATCATTGCGCCGACGCGTGAACTGGTTATGCAAATCGCCGCTGATGCAGCTGAACTGGGGCGTTTTACCGGATTGAAAACGGTGACGCTGATTGGTGGTGCGGACTACCAGAAGCAGTTGAACAAGGTGAACCAGGCACCGGTTGACCTCATCGTTGCGACACCTGGCCGCCTGATCGACTTTATGGAGCGGCGTGACCTGACATTGGACCGGGTGGAAACGCTGGTTCTAGATGAAGCGGATCGCATGTTGGACATGGGGTTTATTCCTCAGGTGAAGCGCATTGTACGCGCGACGCCCCGGAAGGAAGATCGACAGACCCTGCTGTTTTCGGCCACCTTTACTCAAGACATCATGAATCTGGCCAGGCAGTGGACCTTTGAGCCCATCACCGTTGAGATTGAGCCCGAGCGGGTGGCGACGGCATCGGTAGATCAAAAGGTGTATCTGGTTTCCAGCCGGGAGCGTTTCCCCGTGCTTATGGATCTGCTCAACGACCCCGCCGTGGAGAGCGTAATTATTTTTGCCAACCGGCGCGATCAGGTGAGGAGGCTCTACGAGAAGCTGCGTAAGGAAGGTGTCCAGTGCGGCATGCTGTCCGGTGAAATCACTCAGGCTAAACGCACCAAAACGCTCGAGAACTTCAAATCGGGGCGCTCGAAAGTCATGGTCGCCACGGATGTTGCGGGGCGCGGGATCCACGTCGAAGGCATCTCCCACGTAGTGAACTACAATCTGCCAGAGGACCCGGAGGATTACGTCCACCGTATTGGTCGCACTGGCCGTGCGGGGGCCACGGGTGTGTCGATCAGCTTCGCCAGCGAGGATGACGCCTTTCTGTTGCCCGACATAGAGGCCTTACTCGGTCACTCTCTGGCTTGTATGGCGCCGCCAGCGCCCGACGACAATCCCTAACTTTGCGATCTCAGCTCTTCGCACCACAGTAGCGTTGCGCCAATCACCGCCGCGGGAATCACGACCAGGTTCAAGAGTGGGATGCCGGTGAAAAAGGCTACGGTGCCGCCAAAGCCAATCGTCGATAATCTTCGCTCTGCACAGGCTTTGCGCACTTCCCGAAACGGCAATCTGTGGTTACCCATTGGATAGTCGACAAATTGCAGACTCATCATCCACGCCCCCAGCAAAAACCAGCCCAGCGGGGCGAAAGCGTTGAAAACCGGAATGATGGTCAGTATCAGCACCGCCAGTGCTATCGGCACGTAGTAGAGAAACTTCCGGATCTCCCGAAACAGGGCTCGCGGGACTTCAAGTAGCGCCGCGGCGATACCCTCCAATGCCGGCACGGGCTCACCGGTAATTGATTCTTCGACCTTCTCCGACAGCAAGGCGTGAAAGGGTGAGGTCAGCATCAGTACCAGTAAGGTCGAGACATAGCCCGTCATCAGCCCTCCAACCAACCACAGCAACGGCGTGATGATCCAGGACAGAAATTGCAGCCACTCCGGCACAGTGAGCATCGCGGCGTCGTAAAAGTCTGTAATGACCTTGTAAAGCAGCCAACCCATCAGGCTGAACAGCATCACATTGGCAATCAGCGGTACCACGACGAAGCGACGAAGGCCCGGTTGAAAGGTTATCGCCAGGCCGCGCAGGAAATACCCCGCGCCGGTCACGAAATTGCCGTTCATGAGATCCCCCAGCGGTTAATGCGACGACTATACTGTCTTAACCGCCGATCAGAGTGCAAATACAGGTGAGCGACGAGGATCTCTTTGCCGAAGAGATGGCCGGGGTGAAACCCTTGGGCCGGGAAGCGCGCGTGCGTTTGGTCAAAGACCGTCTCTCTGAGGACCAACAGAAAGGTCGCCAGCGCGCTGCATTGGGCGAAGAGCGTGTTGTGAATCCACTCGTTGATGACGGTGCCATGCCGCTCGATGCTTGGCACGTATTGGAATTCAAACGGCCGGGGATTCAGCACGGGGTGTATCGAAAGCTGCGATTGGGTCAGTACCAGATCGACGCGCGTTTGGACCTGCATCGCATGTTAGTGCAGCAGGCGCGAGAAGAAGTCTTCTCCTTTATTCGTGAGGCGACAGAGCTGGGCTTGCGGACGTTGCTGATTGTTCATGGCAAGGGGCAATCGAAAAATCAGGGCGAGCGAACAGCGGTCCTGAAGGGTTACGTCAATCACTGGCTGCGGGAATTGGAGGCGGTGCAGGCCTTTCACTCGGCACAGCCAGCCCATGGCGGCACGGGCGCAATCTATGTGTTGCTGCGGAAAAGCGCTGAACAGAAGCGGGAAAATCGCCTGAAGTATTTAAAGGGCCGGGTTCAGGACTGATCGTTCAGTTTTTTAAGTAATAACTCGTTGACCATCTGGGGGTTGGCCTGCCCTTTGGACGCCTTCATGATCTGGCCAACAAAGAAACCGCTCAACTTCTTTTGCTTGGCTTCGTCCGCCGCCAGATACTGGGCGACTTGATCCGGGCTGTCGGCAATGACGGAGTCGACCATCGACTCCAGGGCGCCCGAGTCGCTAACTTGCTTTAGTCCCCGCGCTCCAATGATCTGATCGGCGTCACCTTCACCCGTCCACAGCCCGTCGAACACCTGTTTGGCCAGTTTGCTGGACAGCGTGCCATCCTCAATACGCACGATCAGGCCGGCTAGCTGTGCCGCTGATATCGGACTGTCAGTGATGTCTGTCTCGTTGCGATTAAGGATCGCGGTCAAGTCCCCTAGAATCCAGTTCGCGGCTGGTTTCGCAGCACCTCCGGCTCTGACGACGGACTCGAAATAATCTGCAAGCGCATGATTGGGAACAAGCAGCGCGGCGTCGTAGTCATTTAGTCCATAGTCAGCGGTAAAGCGCGCTCGCTTGGCACCGGGCAACTCGGGTAGCGTGGCGCGGACTGCCTCAATGTACTCCGCCTCGATGACGATCGGCAGCAAATCCGGCTCAGGGAAATACCGATAGTCATTGGCGACTTCTTTTGAGCGCATAGAGCGCGTGACATTTTTTTCAGCGTCATAAAGCCGCGTTTCTTGCGTAACCGAACCGCCGCTCTCGAGAATGTCTGCCTGTCTCTCGTATTCACTGTGAATGGCTCGCTCGACGAAGCGGAAAGAATTCACGTTCTTGATTTCGGTGCGTGTGCCCAGGGCATCGGAGCCTTTTTCACGCAGTGAGATATTGATATCGCAGCGCATAGAACCCTCTGCCATGTTACCGTCTGAGATCTCCAAATACGTCACCAGCGAGTGGAGCGCCTTGAGGTATGCCACCGCCTGTTCCGCCGACCGAAAGTCGGGCTCGGTCACGATCTCAAGAAGTGGGGTGCCGGCGCGGTTGAGATCGATCCCTGTTTCCCGGCTGAAGGCATCGTGTACAGATTTGCCAGCATCTTCCTCCAAATGCGCGCGCGTGATGCGAATCGGGAAAAGCGTCCCGTCTTCCAATGGCACGTCGAAAACACCCTCGCAGACGATGGGCGCAAAAAACTGACTGACTTGGTATCCCTTAGGCAGATCCGGGTAGAAATAATTTTTGCGATCGAAGACGGAGCGTTCTCCAATACGGGCGCCGATGCCCAAACCAAACTTGACTGCGTAGCGGACAGCCTCCTCGTTCAACACTGGCAACATGCCAGGCATGCCCAGATCTACCGCATCTGCCTGCTCATTCGGCGCTGCACCAAATGTCGTCGCCGAACCCGAAAAAATTTTCGATTGCGTCGCGAGCTGCAAATGCACCTCGAGGCCCATCACCGTCTCCCAACTCATGAAGTCACCGCCTCAAGTTGTGGCCTGGCCATGTGCCAGTCCGTGTCAGTCTGCAGGCGATGTGCCGCGTTGAGAATCGTCTGCTCATCAAAGGGCTTGCCAATAAGTTGCAGTCCAACGGGCATGCCGTTAATCAAACCCGCAGGGGTGGATAAGCCGGGCAGGCCTGCTAGATTCACTGCCAGCGTATAGATGTCCTCCATATACATGGCGACGGGATCCTGCTGTTTCGCCCCGAACTGAAAGGCGACGCCAGGCGCAGAGGGACCGGCGATCATGTCCACACTATCAAAGGCTCGCGTGAAATCTTCTGTAATCACGCGTCTGACCTGTTGCGCCTTGTTGAAATAAGCATCGTAGAAGCCGGCCGATAACGCGTAGGTGCCCACCAGAATCCGCCGCTGCACTTCCTCACCAAAACCCTCGCTGCGCGAGCGCAGGTAGAGGTCTTCTAGATCTAGAGGCTCTTCACAGCGATAGCCAAAGCGCACGCCGTCGTAGCGAGCCAGATTCGCAGACGCCTCCGCGGGCGCGATAACGTAGTAAGTGGCAATCGCGTAGTGACTGTGAGGAAGCTCAATGTCCACCAATGTTGCGCCCGCCTGCTCCAGCACGGATAGCGCTGCCATCACCCGCTCGCGCACATCTGGATCGAGATCATCGTTGAAGTACTCTCGCGGCAGCCCGATCCTAAGCCCCTGAACATCGTGATTCAGTCCCGCATGAAAGTTAGGCACAGGCAAGTCGGCAGAAGTCGAGTCTCCCGCGTCAATGCCTGACATGGCAGTCAACGCGATCGCGCAGTCTTCAGCAGTGCGGGCCATGGGGCCTGCCTGATCCAGCGAAGAGGCAAAGGCAATTATGCCCAAACGGGAGACCCGGCCGTAAGTGGGTTTAAGGCCCGTCACACCGCAGAGCGAGGCGGGCTGTCTGATCGAGCCGCCCGTGTCGGTGCCGGTCACCAGCGGCGCCATGCCCGCAGCGAGTGCTGCAGCGGAACCACCGGAACTGCCGCCCGGCACGCAATTAAGATCCCAGGGGTTTTTGACTGCGCCAAAAAAGCTGGTTTCATTGGAGGAGCCCATCGCAAACTCATCCATATTACATTTGCCCAGAATCACGGCACCTTCGGCCTGCATCTTGGAGACAACCGTAGCATCGTATGCGGGGACGAACTGTTCCAGCATGCGCGAGCCGCAGGTCGTCCTCACACCATTTGTGCAGAAAATATCCTTGTGGAGCAGGGGAATGCCGGTGAGCGAGGCAATATCACCTCTGGCGATGGCTTTGTCCGCCTCGCGGGCGTTGTCTATGGCTTGCTCGGCGCAAACGGTGATGACGGCATTCAGCGCACCATTGCAGGCTTCAATTCGCTTCAGGCAGGCGCGAGTGACCTCCTCACTGGATACCGCTCGGTCGCGTAGCTGCTGTCTTAGCCCACTGACAGAGCCATAGAGCAGGCCGTTATCGGTCATCAGTCGATGACCTTGGGCACCAGAAAGTAGCCCTGATCCTGTTTGGGAGCAGAGGACATCAAATTCTCACGGTCGTTTTGCCGTGTGACGGCGTCTGGCCGCAGTCGCTGGTGCATATCGTGGGGGTTTGACATGGGTACCACCGTCTCGGTGTCGATGGTGTTGAGCTCATCAACCAACTCCAGGACACGGCCAAAGCGCTCTGTGACCTCGGGTAGGTCAGATTGAGATATAGCGAGTCGTGCAAGAAGGGCGACCTTCTCGACGTCCTGGGGTGAGACAGACATGAAGCTTATCCTCGTCGGAAGCCGCGAAAACTAACATACTTGTGGGTTGCCCAAAAACCCCCGCGTTGCTACATTCGATTGGCATTTAGCGTTGCAAACGCTGGATCTGGGGGCGTTTTTAAGCCCGTCGCAGAGGTCAGTGATGCGACACAGCGGCTGGTAAGCCGACGATATCCGCAGCAAACCGGATGACCTCTTCACAATCAGGGAACGATAATGCTCAAGCGCCTCCGCGGGATGTTTTCCACCGATCTGTCCATTGATCTCGGCACAGCCAATACGCTGATCTACGTCAAGGAGCGTGGCATCATCCTAGATGAGCCCTCAGTCGTAGCGATTCGTGTGCATAACGGGCAGAAGTCAATTGAAGCGGTGGGCAGAGAAGCGAAGCGTATGCTCGGTCGCACGCCGGGCAACATCCAAGCGATCAGGCCGCTCAAGGATGGCGTGATCGCTGACTTCCAAATCACCGAAAAAATGCTGCAGCACTTTATTGCCAAGGTGCATGAGACAAATTCATCCGCCCCAGCCCGAGAGTATTGATTTGCGTGCCCTGTGCATCGACTCAGGTTGAGCGGCGAGCAATAAGGGAATCTGCGTTGAGTGCGGGTGCCCGCGAGGTGAAATTGATTGAAGAGCCAATGGCCGCAGCGATTGGTGCCGGTCTGCAGGTTGAAGAGGCGACCGGTTGCATGGTGGTCGATATTGGAGGTGGCACCACAGAGATTGCCATTATTTCCCTGAATGGTGTCGTCTACAGCGACTCGGTCCGTATTGGCGGGGATCGATTTGATGAGGCCATCGTGTCCTACGTGCGACGTAAATACGGCAGTTTGATTGGTGACTCCACCGCAGAACGCATCAAGCAGGAGGTGGGATGCGGCTTCAAGTCAGATGAGCTCAAAGAGATTGATGTGCGTGGTCGGCACCTCGCCGAGGGTGTGCCGCGCAGCTTTACGCTTACCAACGACGAAACTCTTGGCGCACTCGAAGAGCCGCTGGAGGCCATGATGCGCTCGGTGAAGCTGGCATTGGAGCAATCGCCGCCGGAATTGGCGGCAGATATCGCCGAGACGGGCATTGTTTTGACCGGTGGCGGTGCCCTACTCACCGACCTCGACAAGCGAATATCTAATGAGACCGGGCTGCCAGTAGTAGTTGCGGAGGACCCGTTGACTTGCGTGGCGCGCGGCGGTGGTAAGGCGCTTGAGTTGATGGATCGTCACGTCCTGGATCTGCTCTCAACCGAATAAAACCCGCGATTGGGGCAGCGTTATTAAACCGCTTTTCCTGAAACAAAACCCAATCAGTGCGCGATTTATCGTGCTAACCGTGCTGTGTTTGTCGATCCTGTTCATTCTTCGTGACCACCCACGAATGACTGCCGTTCAGCGTGGGGCGGTCGATGTGGTCGCGTTCACGAGCAATATTGTATTGGCGCCCTTCGATGCTTGGGACCGGTTGCTCGAATCACTGCAATCGAGGAACGCATTACAGGATGAGGTACTGAGGCTGCAGCAAGAGAACAGGGTGTTGAAAGGGCAGGCACAAAGACTGGCTTCCCTGCTGTCGGAGAATGCCCGCTACAAGGCGTTGCTGAATTCCGCTCGAGATATTGAGGATGAACTCATCGCGGCTCAGATAAGTTCGGTGTCACCAGATCCTGCGAGGCACCTGGTCATGCTCGACAAGGGAGTGACGGACGGGGTTGAAGAGGGACAACCTGTTCTGGGCGCCGAAGGTTTGATCGGCCAAATTGTGCTGGTGGGCGAATACAACAGTCGCGCATTACTGATCACTGACAGTGCCCACGCGTTGCCCGTGCAGGTGAATCGATCAGGACTGCGAGCGATCGCAGAAGGTAGCGGAGATATTGATCGGCTGGTGATCCGGCATCTCGCTGCGACCACTGATATTAGAGCTGGAGATTTATTGGTGACATCCGGTCTCGGTGGCCGTTTTCCCCACGGATACCCGGTGGCGAGAGTGACTAACGTCGAAATAGCGGCGGGTGACGCCTTTGCAGTGGTGAGCGCGGCGCCTGCATCGGCCCTGGATCGTGGCCGTCATGTGTTGGTGGTCGCGCAGTCCTCTCAGTTTGAAGCGGCGGCTGCCCCATGACGCGTGCGCATGCGGTCTGGGTGATATACGCCTCGCTCGCGATGGCCCTTCTGGTCACATTGTTGCCGCTGCCCATGGATTGGCGCGGCCTACGGCCTGATGTGGTTGCTTTGGCGCTGTTTTATTGGGTACTGGCCTTGCCACACAGAGTGGGGGTGGCGACCGCTTTCACGGTGGGCGTCGCACAGGACCTGATCGAGGGCGCGCCACTTGGCCTCTCTTCTCCGGGGCTCATGTTGGCCACGCTGTTGTTGCTCTACAACTACCAACGCATTCGCCAGTTTGATCTTTTGCAGCAGTCGCTAGCGATTCTGGTAATGATATTGCTAAGCGCCGGGATTGAGCAGTGGCTGAGAAACGGCATCGATGTTCCTGCGTTACCTTGGGCTGGAGTGGCAGGCATGATCTGTTCCATGCTTTTTTGGGTGCCCATTCGCACAATACTCCGTCACTCCAGACGCTACTACGAGGTGCACTGATGCGGCTTCTGCTCGCATCGTCAAGCCCGCGAAGGCGGGTGCTACTCTCTTTGCTCGTTTCTGACTTCGAGTCTTCCGCGCCCGATATTGACGAACACCCCCGGGCATTGGAGTCGCCCGCTGAATACGTTGCGAGGCTTGCCAGTGAGAAGGCCAAAACGGGTGCCGCGGACCAATGGGTGAGTCTGGGTTCCGATACCACAGTGGCTATGGGCCGCGACATATTGGGAAAGCCCCGCGACAGTCAGGATGCCGCGGCCATGCTCCGCGCACTGTCTGGGAACACCCACGAGGTACACACAGCGGTTGCTGTCGCCTATGGCGGTAGCGTCGAGACTGTGACCTGCACAACGTTGGTAGTGTTTACTGAACTCTCGGAGGCTGCGATACAGCAGTACCTTGCGACCGACGAGCCGTGGGACAAAGCCGGTGCTTACGCCATACAGGGTTATGCAGGGGCTTTCGTGAGTCAAATCAAGGGCAGCTACAGTGCGGTGGTCGGGCTGCCGTTGTGCGAAACCCGAGCGCTGTTGATCGAGGCGGGGGTGCCGGTCCGCCATGGTTAGCGTGATACTCAAGAGTCTTGGACGAACCGTCTGGCCGCTGATGGTCATGGCCTTGGTGAGTCTCGCCATCTATGTCAGTGGTGGTCGTCTGCTTTTGGGGGAGCTACCGCGGGTGCAGCAGGACATAGAGCAGATTCTGTCCCAGCGATTTTCGGGTGATGTTCGCATTGGGCAGATTAGTGGCGCCATGGAGGGATTTTCGCCGCGCTTGGATTTGATTGATTTTGTGGTGCTGGACAGTCAGACGGGTGCGGCTATTTCGCTACCCGAGGCCAGCATCAGGTTGAATCCCTGGGAGAGCCTGCTCAGCGGCGCCCCTCGTTTTGATGAACTCACGCTGATCGGGCCCCGTGTCGATTGGAGTGGCGAGTCCGGCAATGACTCGATAGTGATCCCCTCAGAGCTGAGGGACTTTGTGAGCACTTTCGAACGTTTACAGGTGCGCGATGCTCACGTGATTGGTGAGGTGGATCGGGATGGTGTGCCGATGACCCTAGAATCTTTGAGGATTGATATCGATCTGGCACGTGACAGAAGCCGGCGTATTCTCAGGGTTTCGATCGATTCTCCCGATGGTCGTCTGGTATCTGCCGAGGGGTATGGGACAGGTAACCCTTTTGAGCTCAGCCAATTTTCCGGGGAGTTACAGGGCAGCCTCAGCGGCGCAGGCGTGTCTTATCTCGCGAAATGGCTGCAATGGGACCTCACAGCTGAGGGGCAAACAGATTTTTGGTTTGCAGTGACAGGGGGGCAACCCACTGCGGTACTGCGGGCTAACCTGACGCAGATTGCTGTGACGGGTCAGACACCACTCAATTTGGATCGACTGCGCTTTGACAGTGTTGTTGAGGGCCCGGTTGACCAGGCGAAAATCTGGATCGATGACGCGTCGTTGACGGCCGATGACCAGACATTTGTGCTTCCCCGGATACATATGCATCGTCTCGGGGGGGGCTGGCGGATGCTGACCAATCGCTTTGAGGTGTCGCCTCTGATTGCGGCACTATGTGGGAGCGGCATGCTTTCTGATAAGGCGAACGAGATTCTCGAAACGCTTAGCCCTGCCGGCAGCGTAGATCGTCTGGCGCTCGCCTTGGAATCACTTGACCAGCCACTGAATCGTTGGGAGTTGGCGGCCACTGTCACCGGTGCCACAACGAACCCTTTCAGAAAGGTGCCTGGCTTGATCGGTATCGAAGCCTCGATTACCGCCAGTGAGGAAGGTGCAACTGCCTGGATCGATACCAAGGACTTTGAGCTGGTGCTGCCCAATGTGTATCGGGAGCCCATCCGCCTCACGTCTGTGTTGGGGACGCTGCATGGGCATTGGCAACGGGATGCCTTATTTCTGGAGCGTGGGTTGCTGCTAGGCAGTGCATCTGATCACGATGCCACAGTGCAGTTTGAGATTGATATCCCGTTTTCCAAACAGTCCTCGGTGCCACTAAAAATGAGACTGTCGGCCTCGGTGCTAGATGCGCCTGTGGGGATTCGCGATGCTTATGTGCCATACAGAATGCCGGCGCCAGCCTATGCATGGCTGCAACAGGCACTGCCGGCCGGCAAGATTGAGCGCGGAATTTTCTTATGGCACGGCGGGTTCAAACCCTACGGCCACCCCGGTCAAACTATGCAGCTGGCGGCCGATCTCTCTGGGGTGACGCTCGACTACCAGCCCGGTTGGCCAGCCGCGTTGCTGACTGAGAGCCAGTTACGCCTTGATGACACGCGAATTGATGCGTGGTCTGCACAGGGTGAGTTGGCTGGGCTCGCGCTCGTTGATACGGCAGTCGGCCTGCAGGTGGACAGCAATGCCAGCTGGCTGGATCTGCAGACGCGGTCCAAGGGTAAGCCGGGTGAAATCTTGTCGGCACTGGAGCAATTACCCACGCTTTCTGTCGCGTATCCGGTCATGCGTGATCTGACCGTTGGTGGTGATGAGCCCACTGCAACCAATGCACACATCAGATTTGACCTGCGCAACGTGGCCTCGTCACTGGATGTGAACGTTGACGTGACGCTGACCAACGCCACAGTGGCGTCTGCGCTGCTTGATCTGCAGGCGGCGTCATTGAGTGGTGATTTGCGGTATCGCACGCAGACCGGATTCGAGAGTATGGGCATCACTGCCCGCGTTTTCGATCGGCAAATTGCTGTAGCGATGGGACCCCAGCTTGCTACGGCACCCGACACATTGTTGGCGGCGCAGCTTGATTTTGAAGCGGCTGTGTCAGACGTCTTATCCTGGCGAGGCATCAACTACCCGCTTCCCGCCGAAGGCGTGACAGCCGTCACCGTGGATATCAATGTGGCTAGCGAGGTGGCGGTTGATGTCGAATCAGATCTCAAGGGCGTTTCGGTGTATCTGCCGCTTCCCTGGGGCAAGTCCGCCGAGGCCAGAGCGCCGTTGAAAGTCAGCTGGCGGGATCGTGAGTGGGCCGCATGGGAGATGTTCTGGTTTGGCAGGGCATCTGCCATCACCGATACCCCGCAGGCTGGGTCGATTTCTGCCATTCTCGACGTGACCCCCAGAACTCGACCGCTGCAATGGCCGCTTTTGGCACCCGACCCTGGCTTGCGCGTGACCGGGTTTTTACCGTCACTCGATCCTTCAGACTGGCAGGACACTCTCGCACCGTTCTCGACAGAGGCAGCAAAGTTTGGCCCTACGGTTACGGTTGATGCACTGAAGATCGGGCGTCTGTTATGGCGTGGTGAAGAGCTGGGCGCACTGTCACTCAACGCCAATCTGGAGGGTGAAACGTTGTCTGCTGATTTTGAGCTGTCATGGCTTCGCGGGCAACTTCAACAGGTCACCAGTGCGCCGGTATCGGACTCGGCGGCGGCAATGCAGGCCAGTCTGGAGCGCAAGTTGCGCATTGAGTATCTGGATCTTCAGGGCTTGCCGCAGGTGAGCGAACAGTGGTCTGAGCGTGCCGCGCCGCCTGACCCGCAAGGCGCGTTGGGCGCCTGGATGCGACAACTGCATCTGTCTGTTGAGGGTATCCATCGGGCCGATACCGAATTGGGTGATCTGGATCTGACAATCGCCTACGTGGAGGATGAGGGTTGGCAGTTCAGAGAAGTGACGGGCAATTTTCTGGGAATCAATTGGTTGCCAAAAACCCGGATGATCTGGCAGTCCAGCGAGGAGGGTGAGTGGACCACGCTATCTCTCTCAGCAGAGCTTCAAGATGTGGCCACATCTCTCGCTTTGGTCGGCGTCGTCCCGTTGGTAGAAACCGAGCGCGGCAGGTTGGAGGCTGAGTGGCAATGGCCGGGCAGTCCCACCGATTTTGAGTTGACCGCGATGAGCGGTGATATGGAACTGGAGGTGGAGGCCGGATCGTTCGTTACGGCCAATGCAGAGGCAACCGGGGCGCTGCGTTTGCTGAGCTTGCTGAATCTGTCGGGTTTGTTTCGTCGTGCCAACATTAATCAGCTATTTGATCCGGGCGTGACATTCGATAGCGCAGGGGGCAGCTTCCGTTTTTCGCAGGGCGACCTACGCATTCGTGACTTTTCCATCGAAGGCTCCGGGGGTTACTTCACCTTCAGTAGCGATATCGATCTTGTCACCGAGACGCTGGACGGTGAATTGGTGGTGACGCTACCGCTGGTCGAAAACATTCCCTGGGTGGCAGCGCTTGCCGGGGGATTACCCGTCGCTGCGGGCACTTATTTGGTCAGCAAAGTTTTTGAGGATCAGGTTAATCAGTTATCGAGCGGTGTTTATGCTGTGAGCGGCGATCTTGATAATCCTGAGGTCAATTTCGAGCGCGTGTTTGATGCGACGTCCCGGCTTTACGAGGTGTACGATCAGCCGGCCGAAGATCAATCGCCGACAGACGCTGCGGCATCAAGCTCTGATAGATAGCGAAACAGCTTTCTTGCGTGTGCTTTCTCGTTGCCGCGCTGGATTTCCTTGGGGTGTTGGCGTATCCATTGGCGCAGCAGTGACGCCTCGGCGGCGGGCCAGACAGAGAGGATATCCCCAAGTGCCGCGTCGCCCTCATTTCGCAAGCGATCTCGAGCCGCTTCGACGCGATGAAAACCCGCGGTAGTTACCGCATTTTGCTGATCCAGCATCGCCAGCGCCGTCTCAATATGTGCCATATCCGTTGAACGCATCAGTTTACCTATAAACTGTAGTTGCCTTTTGAGACCGCCGCGGGCGGTAATACTGCGTGCGGTTTCTACGGCTTCTTTGAGCCGCTCATCTGTAATGTTGATTCGATCAAGGTCCGAACGTGACAGCGAAACCAGCCGCTCACCCATTTTCTGCAGCGCATGCATCTGACGCTTGCGCTCACTCTTGCTGGGTCGCAGGTCATCTGTATCGCTGGTATCTGAGTTGGTCATGATCTGGTGCCATCACGCATAAAACGCGGTGGCGAGTCCGAGGAAAGCTAGAAAACCCACCACATCGGTAACGGTGGTGACCAGTACGCCACCTGCCAACGCGGGGTCAATGTGTAGTTTACGCAGCACGATAGGGAGACCTGCGCCCGTCACGCCTGCCGTGACCAGGTTGATCAACATGGCGCAGGCAATAATGCCGCCCAGCATCGGGTCGCCAAACCACAGCGACGCGGCAGTAGCAATCACCGCGGCCCAGAGCAGTCCATTGAGGAGCCCTACCAGCGATTCCCGGCCGATAAGCCACAACTCATTGCGATGATTGATTTGACCCATCGCTATGGCACGAATCAGAATCGTCAGACTCTGAGTTCCCGCAATCCCTCCCATTGAGGCCACAATGGGCATTAGCACCGCCAGCGCGACCACTTTCTCAATGGTGTCCTGAAACAGGTTTATCACCGAGGAGGCCAGTAAAGCTGTACTGAGATTTACACCCAGCCACACCGCGCGCCGCGGAGCTGACTGCCATACCGTCGCAAAGGTATCCTCTTCCGCCAGACCGGCGAGCGAGGTCAGCGAGTGATCCGCCTCCTCCCTAATGACATCTACCACGTCGTCGATCGTAATCCGTCCCAGCAGCTGGCCGTCATCATCGACCACCGGTGCCGAAATCCAGTCATTTCGCTCAAATCGCCGCGCCACCTCGGTCGCGGATGTATCGGCGGCAATGGCTTCCTGGTCGGTGATCATCATCTCCCGCACTGAGACGGCGGGGTCGGACACGAGTACGGTGCCGATGGCCAGCAGTCCCACAAACCGATCGTTGCGATTCACCACGATCAGACTGTCCGTGTTGGGCGGTAGCTCCTTATGCCGGCGGAGGTAGCGCAGCACCACATCCAGAGTCAGATCTGCGCGAATGGTGATGGTGTCGGTGCTCATCAAACCGCCTGCAACGTCATCAGAAAAGCTCAATACCTTCTGAAGGCGCTGACGGTGCTGCTCGTCCATGATCGCCAACACTTGAAAGGTCACCTCATCGGGCAACTCATGGAGGATGTCGGCGACATCGTCGTCATCCAACTGCTCGACAATTTCGGCCAGTGCCTCGGGCTCTCGGTCCGCCAACATGGCATTTCGGAGCTCGTCCGGCAATTCATTGACGACCAGTACTTCCTGCTCCGGTTCGAGAAGGCCCAGCAGCACCGCGCGATAGTCGGGGGGTGAGGAGCTGATCAAATAAGCGACGTCACCGGGTGACATCTCAGCCAAAATACCGGCGACATCGCCCAACGTGCCCGAGCGGAGGGCAAATTCAAGACGCTCCGTCTTGCTGGGGAAGTTGGCGGGTGAGTTCAAAGCGGGACCTCCTCTGAGGCCGCCATTATCCGCTACCAACTCTGAAGATCTACCCGCGAAAATCCCTTTGTGACTTATTCCAGCTCGCCAAACCCGCTGGCAAATAGCGCTTCCAACGCCGTCATTGCGTCGTTTTCGTCATCACCAGTGATCGCCACGCTCAGGTCAGAATCAAAAGGTGCAGCCAGCATGAGAACTGACATGATGCTTTTCGCGTCGATCTCCTGATTCTGATAGCTGATACGGATATCGCTGGTAAATCTGGCCGCACAGTCCACGATTTTGGCAGCGGGGCGGGCATGGAGGCCAAGCGGATTAATGACCTTGATCATCTTTTCCATTTTCAGCTGCCGGCCTCCGGCAGATCGCGATGCCGAATTTGCGCCGCAGGAAACTGCGTGATCAGATCTCGATGTAACTTCTCGGTCAGATAAACGGAGCGATGCTGACCGCCAGTGCAACCGATAGCAATTGTCATATAGCTCCGATCTGACTGATCGAAGTCACGTAAAACCCCGGCGATGAAGTCTTTGAGCTTGGCGAAGAAAGCCAGGCATCGTGCGTCTTTTTCCAGAAACTGGATGACCTCTGTATCGAGGCCGGTCTGAGAGCGAAGATCGTCCTGCCAATAGGGGTTAGGCAAAGCTCGGGCATCAAAGACAAAGTCGGCATCGGTTGGGACACCGCGTTTAAAAGCAAAAGATTCGAACAGTACTGAGAGGCCATCTCGCTGCTGAACAAGTCGACTGGTAATCATAGTCCGCAGTGCTCGCGGTGTGAGATCGGTGGTATCGATGAGCAGATCCGCATTCGACGCAATCGGCTCAAGGTGTTTCCTTTCGCGTGAAATCGCCTCGGGTAGAGAGTTGTCAGATCCCGCGAGCGGGTGTCTGCGCCGGGTCTCACTGAACCGCTTCAATAGCACATGAGGCTGCGCATCCAAAAAGATGATCAACCGATTAGGTAGTGCTGCCAGATGAGACATCAATTCAGAATTGTCCTGGATCCCGCTTTTAACGGCGCGTGCATCGACGCAGACAGCAACGCCCCGGAAACGTTCATATTCCTGGTGACCCACGATCTCCCCCGAGAACTCTGGTAATAGCCTCGGAGGGAGATTGTCTACGCAGTAGTATCCCTCATCCTCAAGGAGTCGCAGCACGCTACTCTTACCTGCGCCTGAGCTGCCGCTTATGATGATAAGTTTGGGCGTCATGTCTCCTCAACGTTCAACAGGAGTTGTCTCAATTCTTCCGGGTCAAGCGTCTGGCGCACGCGATTACGTAGGTCGGCATTTGAGAAACTTCGTGCCAGGGCGGCCAGTAAATTCAAATGAGCCTGTGTCGCCTCTTCGGGCACCAGCAGCACGAAAATAACATCGACGTCGCGGCCGTCTGTAGATCCGAAGTCAACAGGCTCCTGCAAGGTCACCAGACAACCGGCCGCCTCGGCGCATTCATTGATGCGGCAATGGGGGATGGCGATACCTTCTCCGATGGCCGTGCTGCCGAGCTTCTCTCGTGCCAGCAGTGCGCGATAAATGTTCTCGCTGCTGAGATTTAACGCGGCGCCCATCGCCTCAGCCGCACGCTCAAACACGCGCTTTTTGCTAAGAAGACACTCCTTGCTCAGCACCTGAAAGTGACCTAGTGTCACTGCGCTTGGGTCAGACATCGATCAATGGCCTCGATGTTTTTCCTTATGTTTGATGACCTGTCGATCCAGCTTGTCGGCGAGTGAGTCGATGGCGGCATACATATCATCCGATTCCGATGAGGCAAAGAGATCCGCGCCTGCGACGTGCAGGTTGGCCTCTGCCTTGTGCAAGTGCTTCTCGACAACCAACGTCACCTCAATGCGAGTGATGTGGTCGCCATGACGTTCAATCGGGACCAGTTTCCCCTCGACATGCTGCCGGATAGCTGGCGTCACATCCACGTGGTGTCCACTAATAGTCAGGTTCATTGCTCACTCCTTGGCTGAATCTTGCTAATTCAGTTTAGACGTTTGCGTTCATTTGAGGGAGGGATTGCAAGCTGTTCGCGATACTTGGCGATCGTTCTGCGAGCCACTGTCATATCCCGTTCCTTGAGCAGCGCACACAATTTGGAATCGCTCAGCGGTTTGCGGACATCCTCTTCGGCGATCAATTGTTTGATTGCAGCCTTGATGGCGGTTGAGGCGATGTCGTCGCCTTCATCGCCCGTCACTCGGCTGGAGAAGAAGTACTTCAGCTCGAAAGTGCCCCTTGGTGTGTGCATGTATTTTCTGGTCGTTGCGCGGGATACAGTGGACTCGTGGAGGTCTACCTCCGCGGCGATATCTGCGAGCACCAACGGTTTCATTCCGATTTCACCGACCTCCAGAAAGGCTTTTTGGTGCTCGACGATCTTGGCTGCGACTTTCAGTAATGTCTCACTCCGGCTTTGTAAGCTCTTCATAAACCAGCGGGCTTCCTGCAACTGCTCTTTGACATATCCCCTGTCGGCAGCCGATCCGTCGCTCAGCATGGCAACATAGTGGTCATTCACCCGCAGTCGCGGGGCGACTTCAGGGTTCAGTTCCACCTGCCAGCGGC
>CABYEX010000030.1 GCA_902518075.1 Halieaceae bacterium
CCAAGATGGCCAAGCAACGCGGCAAGGTCAAAATGTTTGACCGCGGTGGCGACATCGCCGAGCTGAAAAAACGCTGCAAGAAAGAGACCGGGCTGGACGCACCGCGCCAGCCAGAGTTCCAGGCTTGGGCACTCAAGTTCCTTGAAGAACAGCCCAAGCCTAAAGGCCGTATCAAGATGGCGCGCGGCTGATTAGCTCGCTATCTGCGTTCCTGCAAAGCCGGGCCTTGCCCGGCTTTTTCTTGGGTCAACCACTCAGGGGGCAACTTGATCGTTGACCGTACAGACCTGATCGGTCGCCCCTTGCGGGCCGCAACCTATACCGTATCCGAAGTCGACGTGAACGACTTCCTAGGCGTAGTGGCTGAGCCAGACTTCGTGCCAACCGATGGTTCTGAGGCAGCCTCAGAGCGCTTGGCCCCTCCATCGTTCGCGCCTTTCCTTGCGGTGCTTGGCCTACTGAAAACATTCGACTGGCAGGAAGACTTTCTGTTTGATTACCGAACGGGTACGGCCATGTTTGGAGAGCAGTCCATTGAGTTTCATCGACCCTTGGTGGTGGGGGAATCTGTTGCTATCTCTGCAGCCATAAGCGATGTGTATGAGAAGCAGGGCAAGCAGACGTTTGATGTGATCGAAGTTATCTTTGACATTATGAGTCTCGAAGAAGGGGATCTGCTCATGTCCGGTCAGCAATCCTACATTCTGTTCAAATGACAGCGCCATTGAACAAAGCGTGGTTTGAGGATTATGAGGTCTCGATGTCTCTGCCCACTATTGAGCAGGGGCCAATGGATCGCTTTGATTACATCCCGATTGCGCTGATTTTAAGAGACACCAATCCGCTCCATCTGGATCGGGTTTATGCTCAGGAGCGAGGCCTGCCCGACGTGGTGCAGCAGGGACCGCTGAACCAGGCTTATCTCTATCGTTATTTCACAACGTTGCTGCATGACCCCTGGGATTTGGTGACGACTAAAATGCGCTTTGCTGCCAATGTGTTTCCTGATGACATCTTGACCTGTGGTGGAGAGGTGCTGGCCGTGGCGCCCATGGAGGCGGGTGGCGGTATCGTGACCTGCGCCCTGTGGCAACGAAATCAAAAGGGCGAGACTATTCTGAAAGGTGAGGCGAAGGCACGTATTCCCTCACGAGGCTAGCAGGGCGCTCACAGAAACGCCATACCGGCCTCAGGCGGGGGCCATTTCAGCGAGGATCCGCTCGCGGAGCGCGGACTTGAGTATCTTGGTGGCGCCCATGGGCCAGTCGGCCACATACCGTACATGCCGAGGAATCTTGAAGCTTGCAATCTCGCCGCGGCAAAAATCGATCATCTCAGCTTCCGTCACTGTCGCATCCGATACCAGTTCAATGAACGCCACAGGCACCTCACCGTATTTTTCGTCGGGCAGACCCACGACCTGTGCCAGCTTCACCGCTGGGTGGAGCGCAAGGTAACCCTCTATCTCGACAGCCGCGACGTTCTCACCACCCACTTTCAACATGTCTTTGATCCGGCCGCGAAATGTCACACGGCCCTCCGCGTCTAAAACGCCAAGATCACCGGTCCGGAACCAATCGTCGTCCCAGAAAGCTGCCTCGGTTTTCTCGGGGTCGTTGTAATAACCGCGGAAGACGCCGCGCCCGCGGGCGACGATTTCTCCGGGTTCGCCGTGCGCCAGCGTCTCGCCGGTTTCCGGGTCGCGCACTTCAATGTCGATGCCCGGCAGCGCTTGACCTGAGCACTCCGAGCGCAGTGTTAGGGGATCATCAGGATTACACATCGCTACGGACCCGCCGCACTCGCTCATTCCAAAGCAGGTGATCTGGGTGGTATGCGGCATCAGGGACTGCATAGAGACTAGCTCCTCGGGTGGTCCTACATTCAGCATGACGCGCACGTCCTTCAAGGCGTCAGGGGTGTAGCGGGGGTGGTGGAGTATCTGCAGGGTAATGGTGGGGAAAGCGGGGAAGGCGACGGTGACCCGCTCGCGGGTAATCAGGTTAAGCGCCTCGTTCGGCTCAAAGTGAGCCATGGAGACCAGTGTCCCACCGACATGCAGGGTGCCGGTGAGCGGCTGAGTGAAGGCGCTATGGAACATAGGCAACGGGTTCCAAACGACATCGCCCTCGATGAGCCGCAAGCGATCTGTGCCACCCACGACGCCGGCATGTTGCAGGACTACATGGTCCAACGGACAGCCCTTCGGCATCGCCGTGGTGCCCGAGGTGTAAAACATCAGCGCGACATCGGTTATCGCGGTACCTGCGTGGCGCTTCTCTACCTCACTGGAGTTTACCGACTCTGCCAAACCGCAGAAAGTGTCGAGATCCATGAAGCCCTCGCGATGCCCTGCGCCCAAAAATATCTGATGCCGCACAGAGGGCAATCTCTGCACCCCAGCCTTGTTCAACAGCTCGACGTAGTCCGTGTGTTCTTCGACGATGTCGTTGGTTACCACCACTTTGATACCCGCATCCGCCGTGACATGGGCGATTTCACGTGCCTTGAAGCGGGCGTTGTACAGCACTGGGATTGCGCCGATCAGTGACGCCCCGAACAGCAGTTCGGTGAAATCCAAGCCATTGGCCATCAGGATGCCCACGCGATCTCCGCGCTCGATACCCAGGGCGATCAGGGAGCGACCGACCCGCCTCGCTTGGGCCGCGAGTTCACCGTAGGTGACCCGGTCATCGCCGACAACAATACAGTCACGGTCCGGGTGCTGCCTTGAACCCCGCAGCAATACCTCGGCGAGGGGAATCGTCTCGAAGTCAGCCAGTGACAACGGCGCACCTCATCGCATTCTTGCGGGGCGCCAGAGAGTTCCGGGCTGTTGTCTGGGAGTGGGGTTGGTGCATAGGCACATCACTGTACCCGTATCCCCGGTGACTCGCTATTGGCGCGGATATCAGGTCGGCTGTTGGTGATAGCTGTCTCTTGGGGCACAAGGCGGGCCATTGAGCCTGAAGATTGTTGAGCTCATCTCCCACGCATATTCTGACGGGGGAGCCACCATGACGCGCACCTTACTGATCAAGCTACATTTCGATTGTTCTGCCTTTTTCGCTGCTGCGATCGTGTTGGTGGCGGTGTCCGGTGGCCTTTACCTGAGCGGTATCAAAGGCTCCATCGAACAGACACCTGTCGCCACCCTCGCCACGGGACAGCAACTCTCGCAGAACCCTAGCGAGGCAAACGTGCAAGCGGCATTGGCTTCTCTTGGTGTCGCTGATCTCGAGTTTGAGTACGTGAAACAAAAAGGCTCACAGCTGATTACTCGGACCATGACACGGTCGTTTTATACGCTGGATATCAGCGGAGACGAGGCGGTGGTGCTCTTTATTATTTTGACGGGTCTTTGGTTAGGGCTGTCTTCTGCTCGGCTCCGCTCCTCTACCGCAGTGATCTCGGGCGCCGGAGTGATTCTGTTCCTGTGGCTCGCGTTTTCGTAGCCGAGCAACAATAAATAAGTACCCATAAAAAAGCCGGGCATTGCCCGGCTTTTTTATGGGTTCAGAGGCTTAAAAGTCCCACTGGACCTCTACGCCCGCCGTGCGGTATGTACCTGGCGTCACAAAGGCGCCGCCAAATTCTGGCGCCATGATCACTTCCCCTACGTATTCTTCGTCGAACAAGTTACGAGCAAAAGCGGTCACTCTCCAACCCTCACCGCTTATGCCGACACGCAGATTAGCGATGCCGTAGGCGTCAACCTTCGTCTTGGAATAGCTCGTGGCCAAACCTCCGAACAAGACGGCAGGTACCTCGTATGGTAGTCCCTCAAAGTCATAAGACTTGGGCACATCAAGATCACTTCCCTGAACAACGTGGTAGAAAACGTCTCCTTGGTATGCGTACTCGAAACGGGCGAGCAGATTAAAGTCCCCAATATTCTGGTCCCAAGTGAGTGCGACATTGGCTGTGAATTCCGGGGCGTTCGGCACGTCATTACCTGATACGTATGGGCGGACTGTCATGGCGTCGATCTCTCCATCGATTGTGCTGTAGCCAGCATCCAATCGAAGGCTATCGGTCATTTGCCATGAAGCGCCAACCTCGAAGCCCTGAATGGTGACTTCGTCGATACCTTCAACAGTTCTTAATAGACCGAAGGGGCCTACGTAGAATTCAAAGAACTGCATGTCATCGACTTCGGTGTGGTACGCAGCGGCGTTCAGCTGCAGGTTGCCGTCCAGCAATGTGGAGCGGAAACCCACCTCGAAAGAGCTGGAGGTTTCTTCCTCATAGATTTCGGGCGGTGCCACCGGCAGGCCATCAGGGTTCACCAGGAACAAGCTAATAGTCTCGGTGCCACCGAGGTTGTTAAAGCCTCCGGTCTTAAAGCCAACACCCCAGCTACCGAACAGGGTAGTGTTTTCAGACAGGTCATAAGTCAAACTGATTTTGGGCTGGATGGCGTCGAACTCTTCGCTGCGATCCGCCACTCGTGCACTTACCGCACCTGTCGACAGGTCGATAAAGGCAGGGTTCCAAGGTGTGCCGCCTAAAGGCGCGCCGTTTAGCGTACAGCCACCTGCAAAGAAGGTCCCACAGTAGTTGATATTGGTAGAGACGTACCCATCAGCTGGACTGGGTACTGCATTGCTGACTTCTCGATCCTCGATGTCGTATCGCAGTGCGAAGGACAATTCCATGCGGTCGGTAACGTCGTAGTTAATAGAGCCAAAACCGGACAATACTGTCGTTTCGAAGTCATCCAATACCAGTGCATCGGTGAGCTCGTTCACGAAGGAACGTGGCAGTGAGGCGCGCCCATCATCCTCGAGCTGCGCCACGCCAACGCGCCGATCAATATTCAGGAAGTACATGCCCGCCTGCCAACGCAGTCGCTGGTCAGCATCCGAGGTCCACTGCAGCTGGAAGCTGATGTCTCGCTGGTTACGCTCTTGATACTGATAGCCGTCGCACGTAGTAGGACTGTAAGGAGGGAAGAACGGGTCGCCCGCGGGTGAGAAACCGGCGAGGTTAAAAGTAGGTTGCTGCATCGGCGTTCCATCACCGAGGAACAATGATCGCTCTACAGCGGTTTGCTGGCAGTGCCCCAGGTTGTTATAGAACCCGAATGCACCGGAGGTACCATCTGCCAGAAAGTACTGGTCCTGGTCTGAGTAGAGTGCCCACGCGGTCAGGGTGCCTGAGTCAAACTGTTGGTCGATTTTTACAGATACCTCGAGTGTGTCCTGCTCATTCTCTGGATCGACATTGGGACTGTATACCCATTCAAAATCATTGACGTCGACCGAGGCTGCCGCAGGGTCAACTCCAAAGTCTTGCAGTCCGTCTAGAGCGCCGACAAAAAACGGCAGTTCAAAAGCGGCGTTGAATGAGATTGAGGCAGCAGATACCTGCGAGTAGCGAATCTTCGTATCAATCGACATCGTATCTGTGGGATCGAAAACGAGGCGTCCGCTAACGGCGGTTTCCTCGTAGTCGTTGACGACATCGTCATTGAGGTAAACATTCTCGAGGAAGCCGTCAGTCTTGCGCGAAGTGACAGTGAGGCGGCCGGCGACGTCGCTGCCCAATGGGCCCGCTATTGTGGCCGTACCGTAAACCGTGCCGTATTCCGCTCCACCGACTTTGATACTGCCTTCCATTTCCTGTGTAGGTCGCTTGGTCGACATTATGACTGCACCCGCGGCGGCAGACCGGCCATAGAGTGCGCCTTGCGGTCCTTTCAATACCTCAATCTGCGCCAGATCGGGGTACTCGCGGTTAAAGGCTGAGGGGTTTGTATAAAGAATGCCATCGACAATAAACGCGAAGTTGGTCTCTGCGTCGCGAGCACCGTTGATACCGCGAATAGCTAATTGGCTATCTCCCACCTCGACAGAGTTCACGAACGTGACGCCCGGTGTCATGTAGACAAAATCTTCCGCGCGAGCCACCCCCATGTTCTCGATCTGGCCTTCAGTAAAGGCCGTCACAGTGGCGGGTACGTCCTGCAGTGATTCTGCGCGGGCTCGAGCGGTCACTACCACCTCTTCGAGCTGCGCCATCGCGACAGACGGCATCAGCGTTGCGGTGGCGGAGATTGCCGCTGATACTGCTGCGGTCAAGGGGAGTGTCGCTAACGCCTTGTGACGTCGCTTGAGTGGGGTAAAGCTCCTCATGGGTAGCCTCCTTTTTTATGGGCCCGGGAAGGGCTCTGAATCCGATTTTTACACGGTTTGTGGGGCTTCAGATCAGCGCCAAGCCCGCTAAGATTTGCCCGATGTCCGGACATTAATATCGCTCGCTTCCAATATCGCCTCGCGATCGGTTTCGGTCAAGTCCAGTTCTGCAATAATTTTCGCGGTATCGGCGCCAACTTGTGGCAATAGTGTGTCGATTTGGGCGGGTTCATCGGTAAATTTGATCGCCGAGCCGATGTGGTCATTGCCTGCCTCGTCCTGAAACCGCATGCCGCGCTCCTGAACATGATCTGCCCGCCACGCCTCCTCGAGTGTCACCACCGGGCTCCAGCAGATTTCCCGGCCCTCAAACCAGACTTCCCACTCCTCTCGGGTGCGCGTCCTGAAGGTCTCGCGTAAAAACGCAATTGCCGGCCAGTGGTGTTCACCTGCCGGTCCGGTCACTGCGCTTATGAAGTCTGGTCGCCCCAACCCTGTAAATAAAGCCTCCACGAACTTCTGTTCGCCACCACCCAGAGCAACATAGTGTTTGTCTGCCGTCTCATACACATTCAGCATGGCGTTGCCGCCATGCGTCCGCTCTTTGAGCCGATCCGGGGCTTGCCCGCCACCGAATACAGGCCCCAGAATATTGGGGCTCGCTGCCAAGACCGACTCGAACATGCTGATATCCACAAAGTCGCCGCGTCCGGTTGTGTGACGACGATGTAGCGCCATGAGCACTCCCGACAACGCAAGATAAGAAGACAACATGTCAGCAATTGGCACACCGATAATTGCGGGACCTGAGTTGCCCTCTGGTGATCGGGTGACATCGAGGATGCCGGTAGCGGCGACGGTGGCGGTATCGTGAGCGGGTTTATCGCGCCACGGCCCAGTCTGCCCGAAGGCGGAGATCGAGCAGTACACTAGTCTGGGGTTTTCCGCTGAGAGTGTCTCGTAGTCAATGCCGAGTCGTTTGGCCACGCCCGGGCGGAATGCCTCGACAACCACATCAACCTGCGTAGCCAATGCGAGCAGGGCGGCCTTACCGGCGCCGGTTTTGAGATCCAGCGCGATGCTCTCTTTGCCCCGCTGGGTGTTGCGGAACATGACTGTCTCGCCCCCTTGTTGCCACGGGAACGCTGCAGCGGATCGGGTGGGTTCCGGTGCGCGCGGGTTCTCTACTTTGATGACCCGCGCGCCGTGATCAGCCATCAACTGCGTGGCTGCGGGTCCTGGCAGAAACAGCGACAGGTCAAGAACGGTCAGGCCATGCAGTTTCATTCTGGATCAAGTGTTAACAGGTGACGCCGTCGTCACTGAGGTTGCTGAGATCGGCTTCAGATAGCCCTAAAAGGTCACCGAGGATTTCGCTGTTGTGTGCTCCGATTTTTGCTCCCGGCCAATCGGTGCGCCCGGGGGTCTCGCTGAGCTTCGGAAGAATGGCGGGTATCTTCAGCGGCTCACCGTCAATTTCGACGGTTTCGAACATCCCTCGAGCATTGTAGTGGGGATCGCTCATCATATCCTCGACGCTGTAGATGGGTCCCACCGGAACCCGCGCGCTTTCGAGCTTGCTAATGATGTCAGCCGAGCTGTGCTCGCTGCACCACTTGGCGAGCGCAGCGTCGATCTTTTGCTCGTGAATGACCCGACCCTGGTTGTGCTCCAGTTCAGGATCGTTCGCCATGTCCTCGCGGCCAGCTTCGGTCATCAGGCGCTTGAAGATGGAATCACCGTTGCCGCCAATCACCACGTGTTTGCCGTCTGAGCAGAGATAAGTATTGGTTGGCACAATGCCAGTGATCGTAGTGCCTGACGGTTCCCTTACAACCCCAGCGCCGTCGAATTCAGGCACGATCCCCTCCAGCAAGTTGAAGATCGATTCGTACAGGGCCACATCGACCACCTGTCCCCTGCCACTTTTGTTGCGCTCAATAATGGCAAACGCCACGCCCAATGCGGCGTGAATCGCAGCTACTGTATCGCCCAGCGAGATGTTGGGGCGCACGGGTGCCTTGCCGGGCTCGCCGTTGATATATCTGAAGCCGCCATAGCCTTCTGTCACGGAGGCATAGCCAGGTTTTTCGGAGAAGGGACCGCTCTGTCCATAACCCGAGATCCGCGCGTAGATGATGCCCGGGTTCTTCTCCTTCACTTGATCGGGGCCGAGTCCCCAGCTCTCCATGGCACCCGGCCGAAAGTTCTCGATGACCACGTCTGCCTTGGTCAGCAGGTCAAGAGCAAGTTCCCGACCGCGCTCTGATTTCAAATCGAGCGTGACGCTCTTTTTGTTTCGCGCCAGCGAGTGATACCACAGCGACATGCCGTTGCGGACCTCACGCCATTGGCGGATGGGGTCGCCCGTAGGAGGCTCCACTTTGATCACTTCGGCGCCGAAGTAACCTAGCACAGTGCCCGCAAAAGGACCGGCCAACAGTTGCCCTAGCTCGATGACCCGCAGGCCCTCCAGCGGTCGCGATTGAGACATGTTTTGCTCCTCAGATGAATTTGTTGCTCAATAGATAAATAGTACGGACATTCGAATCTAATGGGAACGCAGGGACTTGCCATCACTTTGGTATAGCCGAGTAAGTCTTATTGATTCCCTTTAGGGAGTAGCGATGAAAAAGAGCCAACTTATCTGGATGTTTCTGGGTGCCTTTTGGACCCAGTTTGCGCTGGCGGAGGCAGACTGGGTACTCCGGGGGGGTGTGATCTATTCGATGGATGACACTGCCTCACATTACTCGGCAATGGCCTTCAAGGGGAATCGGTTGACGTGGCTGGGAGAGAGTGAGGCTGCGGAAGCGCAGATTGGTTCGCAAACCAAGATCATTGAGCTTGAGGGGCGAACGGTGCTGCCAGGTTTTATCGACACCCACATTCACAGTATGGACACATTGCCCTTGGTGAATGGCGTCAAGCTCAGCCCCTACGACAGCCCAGAGCAGGTCCTCGAGAAAATTGCAGAGCATGCTCGCACGCATCCCTATCAGAATCCGCTGCTTGGCTCCGGGTTCCTGGCTCCCGCTTTTGGAGTGAAGGGGCCAACGGCTGCGCAGTTGGACGCGATCGTACCTGATAGGCCCGCGCTGATCATTGACGAAGGAGGCCATACGGGCTGGGCGAATACACTCGCTCTGGAAGCAGCGGGTATTTCACGCGATACCCCCGACCCCGTCCCAGGCGCGCACTTTTTTCAGCGGGACGAGGAGGGCAATCCAACCGGCTGGTTAGTCGAGGGCGCGGCGATCGATCCGGTGACCGAGGCACTCGGCGTGATTAGCGAGGAGGCGCTGGCCCTCGCGGCACCTGATTTTTTCAAGGACATGTCGGCGGTTGGTCTCACCGGGGCCTTTGACGCCGGCATGATTGATACTGGTGAATTGGGGCGCCGGCTTGCACTCAAGATGGTTGAGGCCGGGAAGTTTCCGCTGCGCATGGTGGCCTCACTTTACGTGAATCAGCCAGGGCAGTTGCCGACTGCTTTGGCAAAATTGGCCGAACTGGACGCGCGCTACCAACACCCGCTTTTCAACGTATCGACATTGAAGCTCTCATTAGACGGCACCGTGGAGGCCAAGACAGCGGTCATGCTCGAGCCCTACATTCTGCCGGAGGGGCATGTGGCCAAACCGCTATTGCCTAACCCGGTGATGTTCGACGCCGTGGCCGCAGCCCATGAAGCCAACGTGGACTTGCACCTTCACGCGATTGGTGACGGCGCGGTGCGGTCAGCGTTGGATGCAATCGAACGCGCCAAAACACTCCATCCCGAGAGCGATTCGCGCACGACGATCTGCCATATCGAGATTGTGAATGCGGATGACGTGAGTCGCTTTGCTGAGTTGGGTGCAGTCGCCCAGACCACGCCCACCTGGTTTTATTACGACACGCTTGCCCTCCGATATTTGGGAGTAGGGCGCTTCAACCAAATGTATCCACTGGCTTCGATTCTGCGGCACGGCGGCAAGGTCACGCTGGGCAGCGACTACCCGGTGAGCTGGATCGGCAAAGATGCGCTGAACCCTATGTTCAATATTGAAATGGCGGTGACCCGGCAGCAGGCGGGCAACCCTGAGGTCCCTGTGCAGGCCAGAGTCAGCGAACGCCTGAGCGTGGATCAGGCGATTCGTGCACACACTTCCGATGCCGCCTGGCAACTGCGACTCGAAGATCAAATCGGCACACTGGAGGTGGGTAAGCTGGCAGATATTGTGGTGCTCGATCGGGACCCTTATGTCAGCGATCCCTACTCCATTCACACCATCAAAGTCGATTACACGTTCTCGGATGGCAGGTTAGTTTTCACCCGGTCCAATATTTAATCAGAGATGCTGCTATCGGGTTTAGGTGATAACCCCGCTGTGCGGAGTACGCGGGGCTACCGACTAGAACGTCAAAGATCCAACAGCTTTATCTGCCTTAATGGCATTGCGACGTCTCGACAGGTTCCAGTGCCCAAAATAAGTAGCCTCTAGCGGCCTTTGCGAGGCCAAGTCACACGCAAGGTAAAGAACTGTCAAAAAATTACACAAATTCATCTCCGAAGGGTGTTGCTTTTAGTGATAATGATAATAATAATGATTCTCATTAACCAATTGGAAACCGGGTCGACGGGATGAAAGTGTATAAGCAACGAGCAATCACCACATTTGCCGCATTAACAATAATTTTCGCAGGTGCGCCTCTACGCGCCGAGACTACGGAACAGCCGACACTGGAAGAGACCCTTGTCAGAGGTAGCTACTTACAGTCCAACGAGGCCAATGCGCTTAAGACTCCAACGCCGATCCTCGACGTTCCCCAAAGCCTTAGCATCGTGACCTCGGAACAAATCCTGAGACGTGGGTTCACCAGTGTCTCTGACATCATCGAGTATTTGCCGGGCGTTAGCATGTCTCAAGGCGAAGGTCATCGAGACGCGGTGGTGTTCCGGGGCGTAAGGTCTACAGCTGATTTCTTCATTGATGGTGTGCGGGACGATGTGCAGTACTACCGGCCTCTCTATAACCTCGAGCAGTTGGAGGTCTTGCGGGGCCCTAACGCCCTGCTATTCGGCCGCGGTGGCACCGGAGGCATCCTTAACCGGGTCACCAAGAAGGCTGAGATAGGGAGTAATTTTTCCCAGATTACGGGTTACGCAGACTCCTTTGGCGCTGGCGGACTACAGGGCGACGTTAATGTAGGCCTGACCGACAGTGTGGCACTCAGACTCAATGCAATGGCTGAGGGTTTGGATAACCATCGTGATCACTTTGATGGTGAGCGGATAGGTGTCAACCCTACCGCGCGGGTGTCTTTAAATGAGTCAACTAGGCTCGATCTCTCATACGAGTATGTTGACCACGAGAGATTCATCGATCGCGGTATCCCTACAGGAAGCAATGGAGACCCTGTTGAGCGGTTCGACCGAGTGGTTTTTGGCGACCCCAATGTCAATGTGACAAGGCTTAAGGCGCACATTTTTATGGCCAATCTGGAGCACCGGTTCTCCGACTCAATGAAAGGTAAGGTCACTGTCTTCTACGGCGACTACGACAAGCTTTACCAGAATTTCTACGCGGCCTCTTATAGCGAGGCAAACTCCCCAGGTGTTGTGACGCTGGACGGTTACGTTGACAAGACGCAGCGGGAGAATCTGATTTTATCAGTCAATCTCATCAAAGAAGTGTCGTTTGCGAATATGAGCCATCGCTTCTTACTGGGTGCCGAGTTCGTCGACACGTCCTCAGACCAGGATCGTTGGAACACCTATTGGTCGGAGACAGCAGACGACAAAGAGACTTTCTCAGTAGCGCGACCGATGGGGATTATCGGAGGCGTCGGAACGAATGCTTTAGGGGCGCGCACAGTCAACGACTTTACCGTGGATCAAAACGACGACACTCGGGTCGGTGTTGAGGTGGCGTCGTTCTATCTTCAAGACGAGATGGCCGTCACGAACTATCTGGATATTGTCCTGGGCGCGCGTTTCGATCAATTTGAAATCGATGTATTCAATGTGCCTGCGGATGACTCCCGGTCAAAGCAAGATGAAGAGGTTTCCCCGCGGCTGGGCTTGGTCCTCAAGCCAAGGGAAAACATGTCTTTATACGCCAGTTACAGCGAATCATTTTTGCCGAGAAGCGGTGAGCAGTTTGCTAATATCAACGGCAGCAAAGGTCAGCTTGATGCCGACACATTCGCGAATACCGAGCTTGGCTTTAAATGGGACATATCGCCCGCGTTAAGTTTCACTGCAGCCGTTTTCGAGATTGAGCAGGAATCGCCTCAGGTGGCCGATAATGACCCAGAAACGTTGGATGTGATCAAGTCCGAAACGGATGGTTTTGAACTCCAACTGGAGGGGCAGCTGACGGAGGCTTGGTATATTTCAGCCGCTTACAGCTATCTAGATGGAGAGCAGATGGGCCGCACCGGGTCGAAGGGCTTGCGACCCAGAGAGCTCCCGGAGAATATGTTCTCTGTGTGGAATTTTGTGCAGTTCACGCCAAAATTGGGCGCGGGTCTAGGACTCACCTATCAGGACGAGAGCTTCATCAACAACAGCAACACAGCTCGGTTACCAAGCTACACTCGCGTTGATGCGGCCTTGTACTACGAGTGGTCAGACGATCTTCGAGTGCAACTGAATTTTGAAAACCTCGGGGACACGGTTTATTTCCCGAGCTCACACAGCACGCATCAGGCGTCTGTGGGCGCACCTTTCAATGCTCGTCTAGCGGTTACTATGGACTTTTGAATCACGGTGCTAGCCCGGCTATGGCCGGGCTATCTTCATGCATCGCCTGAGTCATCAAAAACCTTTCAATCGTAGGATGCGAGCAAAGGCGGGGCCAGTCGTGGGTCACTCAGTGGCAAACTGACCGTGCAGTGCTCAGTCCGGCTTGACGGTTTTCATCGCAGTCTGCAGGTAGTTCTGCTCTCCAACCCGGTCGATCAGTGAAAGCTGGGTTTCCAGCCAGTCCACGTGCTCTTCCTCAGCCTCGAGAATCTCATTAGCAAGATCCCGAGAGACGAAATCTTTCTCTTTCTCACAGCACTCAATCGTGGCGATGAGGTCTGCGTGTGCGATGTGTTCCAGCTGAAGGTCGCACTCCAGCATCTCTCTAGGCGTTTCACCAATGCGCAACTGCCCCAGATCCTGGAGGTTGGGAATGCCCTCGAGAAACAGGATGCGCTCAACCAGAGCGTCCGCATGTTTCATCTCATCAATCGATTCGTGGTACTCGTGCTCCGCGAGCTCAGTGAGCCCCCAATCCTTGAACATTTTTGAATGAAGAAAATACTGATTGATCGCAACCAGTTCGTTGTAGAGGATTTTGTTCAGGTGCTTTAACACCTCGGGGTTGCCTTTCATGGGGTTTGCCTGCCTGGGTATTTGGACAGGGCAGACTATACCTAACCACCGTGAAGAGGGCAATTAAGTGACTGATTTTGTTAATAAAAATGAAAGTGAGAAGTATTCGTATTCTCAGGCGGAAGCGGGCGCTGCCATAGCCGCGCCGGATGTGGCGGGTGACGTTGCCAAGCGGGCATCTTCCACCACCCGCTGCGCTCTTAGCAGGCACTTGCCGCACTGGGTTGAGCAACCCGTATTACGGCTGACTTCATCGACAGATGTTGCGCCCGCGCAAACTTGTTCGCGGATGGCAAGTTCTGTGACGCCTTTGCAGATGCAAATGTACATGGCCCTACCGTAATGATAATGGGAATGATTGTCAATAAGATTCGCGAAAGCAGTCAGAAAGCTGGTAGCTACCGGTATTCGACGTCGATCAAGGTCCAATAACGGTGGCCTTCGGAGGTTTCCAGCTGGATGTCGTTGCCAATCGGCTGACCCAGCAGCGCCCGCCCAAGCGGTGAGTCGCAGGATATTTTCCCCTGGCTGACATCGAATTCATCGGGGCCCACGATTCGCCACACTTGTTCAGAACCTTCTTCGTTTTCGAGCGTCACCCAGGCGCCGAACCATACCTTTTTACGATCGCCCAAAGGGCCCTCAACGACTTGCAGTGCATCCAGCCGCTTGCGCAAAAACCGCACCCGGGAGTCGATTTCCCGCAGTCGTTTCTTGCCGTAAATATAGTCGCCGTTCTCTGAGCGGTCGCCGTTAGCTGCCGCCGCGGAGACCGCTTTGGTCACCTCGGGGCGTTCGACTTTCCATAGCTCATGGAGTTCGGTCCGCAGCGCTTCCTCACCCTCGGGGGTGATATAGGGAGAGCCCGCAGGGCGGGGTGGTCGATAGCGGCCCATTGGCAAAGTGTAGAACGGAGGACGCGGGGTGGGAATGCCGAAAGAAGTGTGAACATGCGCTCCCGTGCACCCAATGTGAACAGCGAGTCTGAGAACTCCGCTCCGCACACCGAGCGCGGCATGCCATTGCTGTAATACCATCTGCTTCAGCAGCTGCTCGTGGCAGATGTCATGGGAATGATGGCAGCAGCAAGCCGCATTGGTAGCAACATAAAAGGGGAACGGGTGCAAAGGGAAAGGGTGACGATCACGATCAGGCTGTTGGCGCGTCGGCGCCGTGACCGATTTCACAGGTTATGCATCAGCGCGCTCAAGTGGAGTACCTGCTGGGTTGGCGTTGCATTCGCAGAGCCTTGCACTACGCTTGAGGGGAATGCGATTCAGGGCGGCATGTTGCGTGGGTATACGCTGCCCACTGCCACTGTCACCTTTGCGGAAATCACGGTGCCGGTCTTGCCCGATGGCGCGTTCCTATTGGGCCTGGGTCGAGATATGCCCCGCTCCAATACATTAACGATCACCACTGACGATACCTGTGTGCAGGAGGTGGCAGTGACGGTGCGGCAATATCGGCTGCAGGAAATTACCGGCGTGCCCCAGCAAACGGTGACCCCCAGTGAGGAGCACCTTGAGCGTATCCGTGTAGAGCGCGCCAAAGTCCGCAGGGCCAAAGCACAGCGATTGGCTCGCGATGATGGTTTCCGTGCGGTGCGCGACGGATTTGTTTGGCCGGTCACGGGCCGCATCAGCGGCGTCTATGGTAGCCAGCGGATCTACAACGGGACGCGGGGGACACCGCATTATGGGGTCGATGTTGCGAGACCCACGGGCACGCCGGTTACTGCGCCGGCAGCGGGGGTGGTCACTCTCGCTGAGCCCGACCTCTTTTACTCGGGGGGCACGGTGATCCTTGACCACGGCTATGGACTCTCCTCCTCGTTCCTGCATTTAAGTGAGGTGTCCGTCGCGGTGGGCGATCAACTCGCGCCCGATGATCTGATTGGCGCAATCGGTGCGACGGGCAGGGCCACCGGTCCCCATCTCGACTGGCGTATGAGCTGGTTTAACCAGCGCATTGACCCCCAGTTGCTGGTACCGCCAATGCCTGAGTGAGCATCGCGCTGGCGGCGGGTATTCATTCCTGCGTCGGACAGGACGGTGCTCTCCGGGTTACAAGGCCGTATACTTTGTTTTTTCAACGGCAGGACTAACCCGTGCTCGACCCCAAGTTGCTTAATATCCTTGTCTGCCCGGTGAGCAAGGCGCCTTTGGTCTACAACGAGGAAACA
>CABYEX010000031.1 GCA_902518075.1 Halieaceae bacterium
CAAGTATCCCGCACTAACGTGCAGGGATCAGCGACCCCCACTGGCGAGTGGGACCCTCGGAACAAGGAAGTGAGCCATGTTGATTTTGACGCGCAGAGTCGGTGAGTCCCTGATGATCGGTGACGATGTCACGATTACCGTGCTCGGTGTCAAAGGCAATCAAGTTCGTATTGGTGTTAAGGCACCTAAAGAAGTTGCTGTCCACCGCGAGGAGATCCTTAACCGGATCGAGGAAGCGGCTGCCGAAGAGTACGAGGAAAGATGAACGATTCCGGAGAAGTGGCCGAGTGGCTGAAGGCGCTCCCCTGCTAAGGGAGTATACGTTAATAGCGTATCGAGGGTTCGAATCCCTCCTTCTCCGCCATCCTTTCGTTCACGGGTGTCCATAGACGCCCGCGAAAGAGTCTGGAAACCCTATAGCCTGGGTACTTTTGTTCACTGCGGTCTCCTAACAATCACCAGCATCTTGTTTGAAAATGGGTACCAGATTGGGTACCAGAGAGCACTGATGGCTGGCGAAAAGCTTCTCACTGAAATCCAATGCAGGGGCGCTGATGACAAGTTGAATACGCACTATGCCAACGTCAGGTTGTCTGCTTGATGGTTCGCGTTTCAGACATTCCCGAGAGCCAAATTGAATTTTCGGCGATCCGTGCCAGCGGTCCGGGAGGCCAGAACGTCAACAAGGTTTCAACAGCCATCCATTTAAGATTTGACATCAAGTCCTCTAGTCTGCCGCAACTCGTTAAGTCGAAGCTTCTCAGGATGCGCGATGCCAGAATCAATACTGATGGAGTGATCGTCATCAAGGCTCAGAAGTTCAGGAGTCAGGAAAAAAACAGGTTAGAGAGCCTGAAGAGACTGGATGAGTTGCTTCAAAAATCCCAATATGTTGATAAACCTAGAAGGAAAACTCGTCCCTCTAGGTCATCGGTACGAAAGCGTCTCGACAGCAAAAAGAAGCATGGCTCTGTTAAGAAAAATCGCGGCAAAGTCGACGACTATTGATTAGATACTTTTCCCTGTTTGATGGCGCCGTTGGCGATGAGCCACGGCGCGCATCAGATGATCTTCTGCAGGAGCTAGAGCAGTTGCCAGACGGTGCTGGATCGTAGTCGGAGGTTGCGGCTTAATGATGCGGATGAAAACAAGGCCGCGTCGAAAATTATGAACCGTACCTATATTAAATATGCAGATTTGAATAGCCGGCAGAAAGAGAACTACAA
Organism: Halieaceae bacterium; assembly: GCA_902518075.1. The sequence goes on from CABYEX010000031.1 coordinate 1,227, forward strand.
CGCCGCCAAGCTTGGCGCTGTTTTAGCCAACTTTGGATACTTCACCATGTGGCTAAATGATGACTATAACGGTGCTGATCTGATAGCTCTTCGCGAAGGGGAAGAACCAATGATGATCCAGCTCAAAAGTCGACCTGCTATTGGTAAGCGATATGAGAATAAGGGACTGTTTATGGCATTCCCAGTGGCTAGCCACTGGTGTGTGATTGAACATGATTTACTCCAAGGCGTGTTCGCTGAGTTCGGACATTTAAAGACCAAATCATGGGTTGAACGAGGCAGATACGCGATTGGCAAACCTTCACGAGAGCTTGTTGCGAGACTTGAGCCTTACTGTCTTTAAAGAAAGCGATCATCACATTTGCGCTGACATGACCTCTCACATTGAGATGAGGCTTTGATAAGCTAAGGGTCTGGGGTTAAGGATGCTACGAAACCCTCAAATACTGGGGTAATGAGGCATAGCAACCAGAATGCTTTCAAAGTTACTGACAGGATTTCTTGGAGCTCTGCCATTTTTCTTCGGCTTGGCATTTTTAGCACCGCTCGCGGTACAGGTGTTAGCGATCTTCGATATCACTACAGTTGGTGGCATTGATACTTGGCCGATCGCACTGGCTGTGTTCGGTGCCTGGGGAGGCTTGGCAACATGGAAGGGACGATGGATTTAACAGGAAAGACAGCGCTTGAGCTTCGCGCTATGGAGCGCGAAATCGCCATGCAGCATCTGGATAAATTCCCTTATCTCTCATTGGTGTGGGGGTTAGGAAACTTCGTTTGCTGGCTTGCCGTTTGGTACCTCTGTCTAACAGGCGTTATGCCTTTGTGGCTGGGTTTTGTTGTTGCCACCATAAATATCACTGCCTCTTACTTACCATCACATGAAGCACAGCACTCGATCTTTGCCATGCCCGGGAAAAAGATGCGTTGGGTCAACGAATTAGTTGGGCATGTCAGTCCTATCCCACTAGTACTGCCTTACAAAGTTTTGCGAGCGACACATATCGAGCACCATAAGCACGCTAACAACCCCGTACTCGATCCTGACTACAACCTCCATGCACAAACAGGCTGGGGTGCCGTCTGGAAGAGCATTCAATGGCGTCAACCCATGCCCAATGGCGAGCAAAATCCCTACATCACCTGTCTTCAGCGTATAGGGCAAGAAAATTTGATACTTCACACCATTGTCTATCGTTTGATATATCTCAGTATTCTTTGTGGAATGGCGCTCAATGGAATGGCCATTGAGGCGGCTCTGTTGTGGTGGCTCCCCTGGCATATCGCTATTGCCTACATCCACTTTTACCTCGCTTGGGCACCACACAACCCAGGTTGTGGTACTGACCGTTATAGCGACACGAAGAGCTTTAAGTCGATTTTTGGGAACATTGGATCATCCGGGATGCAGTATCACGTGATTCATCATTTATATCCGCGCATACCTTTGTTCCGAACCCCTCAGGCGTACCGTCAGATGAAGCCGATTCTGAAGGCGCAAGGTGCGAAGGTAGACGCCATTTGATTTGCAGAGACGCACAAGGCTAGTGAAAGCACTTCACCCACCGTTTGTCTTTCAATCATCATCAGGTTATCTGTTGTGCAATGCGGAACATCATGTCATGGCTCAACCTTCTCTAATGTATCTGGTCGGTAACTCACAGAATCAGGGCGACAGTGAGGTAATAGATGACACTGAAGATCATAGGTGCAGGACCAGGGCGAACGGGGACCATGTCTCTAAAACACGCTCTAGAGCATCTAGGTTATGGACCCTGCCATCATATGAGTGCCTGCTTCAGCAGCAGGCAACAGACGCGGTGGTTTTTGGAGGCAGCTGAGAGAAAAGCGGTCGATTGGAATTCGGTTTTTAATGATTTTCAGGCGGCTGTGGATTGGCCAGCAGCTGCTTATTACTCTGAATTGCTAAAGACCTTTCCTGACGCGAAAGTTGTATTTAGTTACCGGCACCCTGAAGAATGGTACCGGAGCGTCTCCGAGACAATTTTTAATGTGGCTTCAAGTATTCCTGCGTGGGTGAGATTTTTATTCCCACACGTGGAACGATTGGCGTTGATGATTGAAAAAACGGTTTGGCAAAATGAGCTGGGTGGGAAATTTCAAGATCGCGAGTATGCTCTAAATTTCTTTGAGCAACGTTTGATGCAGGTTAAAGCAGCTGTCCCGCAAGAAAAACTCTTAGTGCACGCGGCTTCGGATGGCTGGGAGCCGCTCTGTGCTTTTTTGGAAGTTGGTGTGCCTAACATCCCTTATCCTCGACTAAACGAGTCGGCGAGGATTAAAAGGTTTATCCGAGTCCTAAAGGTGCTTAGTTACTTGCCGTTCTGCATTTTATTAGCCATTGGTATTTCAATAATTCTCCCTCGATAATTTTCATATTCCTGAGTGCCTATTAGTCCCTAATTTTACCCCCTAATGTATCTGGGCGGTAACCATCACATTCACAGAGGCGGTTAGCCCTTTTTTTAAATCCAGTTTTTAAGTGTCTCAGCAGGATCATTTGTATCAGCAGCAGGCGTTTGCCCTTTCCTGCCCCATGAATCAATAAGTCTTTTGGTCAGTCAGTTAGGTCCGTTTACAACTTCTGGCACCAGAATTCATACATACCAGCAAAGGTATTGGGGTTCTCTTGTTCAAACTGATGCCAAAGTGACAAGTCACCAGCATCCGATTCTTTCCCGAGAAAATCCTTGAATTGTCTCGCAAGATCTTTATCTTCAAATCCACAAAACTGCAGACCCAGCTCATCTAGGCAGTGCTGGATTTGTGGGAGTGTGAAACGATGCTCTTGAACGTGGAATACTAAATCTCTGACCTCACTGAGACTAAAAAAGTCTCTAGAACCCCTGAGCAACTGGTGTTGCTCATCATCAGATTCGACTAAAGATTGCCTGTACTGTCTGATTGCGTCTTCCGATGCCCCTATTCCCTGTCTTCCAATCTCACCTCTGGTCTTCACGACATCGCGTCTTGCCAACTCACTGTACAAGCCTATTTTCATCAGCCCCTCATTCTTCAACAGATCTACCAGAACCCGCCATCCCGCCATGGGATCGTCCATATGATGGAGAACACCCGCGCATTCGATGACGTCAAACTCTTGTCCAAGCTCACCCAAATTTAGTATGTCCGCCTGTAAATATTCAATGTTGGTGATGCCCAGCTCGCTCGTTTTCCTCTGGGCATATGCCAGACTGGCGAGACTGAGATCTACTGCCTTGACTGTGCAGTCGGCAAAACGGGAAGCAGTTCCGATTGAGTGCTGACCAGTGCCGCATCCTGCGATGAGAATGGATGGAGAAAAGACACTTTTGATATTGTCAGAGTGCAACTGCAGTTTCCAGGCATTACAAACCTCAGCAACTGAACTTACTTTTGGGGGAATTGCCAGTTTGGCCCATCGCGGATACGGGCTTTCTTCGTACTGCTCTCTGACCTTACGAGAAACGTCATCTTCTATACTCGACAATACCGGCATATTTTGCGCTATCACTCTTTCAGCTAACGGCTCCTCTACGAGCCGAACTTTCACCTCGGGCAATTGATCGAGTACCTGTAACTTTTCACTCCATTCGTATTGATGGAGTGGTCGATAGGTTGCCAGAATCAGGATTTCTGCGATGGTTGGCTGTGACCCTTGCCGAACAGTCTCCGCAATTGCCGTTTCCAAGTTACTGATGAGCTCAGCTTCTTCTGCGATCTCGTAGTAAACATATTCATTGGTAAAACAATGCAGGGATAGTGTTGAAAGAAAATAAATGACCTCAGGAGACGCCTCTATCTGCCCAATGCCCGCGAGAAGTACTCGACGCATCGAAACGAACAACGCTTCTAGCTGCAAATCGGGCAGTGGGCATATGCGCATTAGATGGTGCAGAAGTGGAACTTGAGCCAGAGTTTTTATTGCCCGATCAACTTCTTTGATATCTGACGAGGTGGTTGTGTTTAGCAGTGTATCTTCAATCAGATTATCTAGCCGTAACAGTCTTGTGATTGCTCCCGCTACATCCCCCGGACGGACAAAATTCCCTCTGTTAAGAAGGTGAATCAGTATTGGGTAAAGACTCTGATCTCCTGTATTTAACTTTGCACGCTTTAGGGCCAAGCCCAGATTAAAATAAGTATTTTCGGAATCTACTTTCAAATTGATTGCGCGAACGCAAGCTAAGACCGATTCGTCTGACCTGCCTAGCTCTGTGAGCGTGACACCCAAGTTGCTGTGGGCGTCGGCAAAGTCGGGCTTCAAGGCTATCGCTTGTTTATAACTTGCTTCAGCTTCGTCTTATCTGCCTAGCCCTTGGAGGGTGTTACCCAAGTTGCTGTGGGCGTCGGCAAAGTCCGGCTTAAAGGTTATAGCTTTCGTATAACTTGCTTCAGCTTCGTCTAATCTGCCTAGCTCCTGGAGGGTGTTACCCAAGTTGTAGTGGGCTTCGGCAAAGTCAGGCTTTACAGCTATTGCTTTTCTACAGCTGGCTTCAGCTTCGTCTAATCTGCCCAGGTCTGAGAGCGTGGCACCCAAATTGCTGTGGGCGTCGGCGTCTTGCGGCGATAGCATCACTGCCGACTGCATGGGTTCAAGCGATTCGCATAATCTACCTGTTTGCTTCAACACAGCCCCCAACACCTTCCATCCAAATGGATGTTTTGGAAACTGTTGAGTGAGTGATGTGGCGAGTGCTTCTGCCTGATCCAATCTACCTGCTCGATAATAACCCAGAAGTGGATTTATCTGACCTTGCGATGGCGCCGCACCTGATGAATCCCCTTTTGCTTTTCTATGTTTACGTTTCTTTTTCTCTGCAAGTTTTTTCCGCTTTTCCGATACCGTCTGACCTTTTGTGGCCTTGGTGGTACCGTTGGTTGCGTCTTCCTGAAGTCGCTGATTGAGAGCATCCAGTTTGTTTGAGGACACACCCCTCTTCTCGCCTTCAACTACTACACGCTTAGCCTCATCAAAACGCTCCAGCTTTATCAGCACATCAATGTAGCTGAGCCAAAACTGCTCTATCTGGGGATTGGCTTTCAGCGCCTGTTTAAAAAACGGTACAGCTTCAAGAAGCTTGCCAACCGTTACAGCCAATACACCGAGATTATGATTAGCGTCAGGATGGTTAGGTTGCGCTTGTAAGATTGCACAATAAAAGCGTTCAGCATCTTGGAGCTTGCCCTCCTTATGTGCCGCAATACCCTGCTGTAAGGCTTGATCTACTGTCAGTTCCATTTGGGCGATATCAGTTCCGTTTGCGCGATATGAGTGGCAGGTTGCACAAGAGGAAGCTCACAAGTTTAGGGTCTCAGGCGTAAATAATCTGCAGATTTTTTCTGGTGAATGAAGCGGCGGCGCTGAGGGTGTTATAGAGACCAAAGTTCAGCAAAACTGCTGGTAAGCCATTATCAATAACTTGGCTGCCAACAAAGATTACCGACTTCTCTCAAACCCAGTTTTTAAGTGACTCAGCAGAACCATCTGTATCAGCGACAGGCGTTCACGGCTCCCCTCCAGAGGCACAGGAACAGGGTTCATATGTCCCATCGATGATTTACACGGAACTGATACCCAAATGTGCCGGCCACTGGAGCGGTTGAAGAACGATACTTTGTGAGTAGACTAACCTGCTCCCAGTAACAACGCTGGGTGACTTCATCGATCTTTTTGGGGGAAATAAAAGTGAAGATTTTTGGGAAATCATTAGCAGTTTTAGTCTCCGTTTTCTGCCTAACGGCTCGGGCGGAGCCAGTGATGACATTGATTACGGTAAATACTGCAGATCCAGCGGGCTACGCCGCATGGGCGAGAAGTAACGCTGAAGACATATCCAAGGCAAACGGTGCTGTCGCAATGGGGCTATGCTCACCGACTACAGGTGCGGAGCAGATGGGTGATCACTACCTCTGGTCTTTCTTTCCATCTCAGCAAGCGGTCTGGAGTAGTGATCCCATGAACCCCACCGTTCAGAAAGCCGTTGCAAGTATGAATGTCGAGCGGACAGTTAGGACTTGGGATAATTGGCGGATTGTTCGGGCGGCTGAAACCTCCGAAAAAGGTTACTACTACAATCTCTACGTGAGGACAGATAATCCGTCCGCCTATGTCGCTGCACTAGACGAGCTTCATGCGGGAATGCGTGAACGGGGATTCGATGTATCCATGCAAGTGTTTATGGGAGATACCGGGGCGACTGCTGGGATGATCATGACGTCTTTTGGGTCGGCTGATGCCGCCGAGGTTGGCCGCATGCTAGACGCCCGCACAGAAGATTGGGTGGCTAACATTGTCTCCAAATTAGACGGCAAGCGTGAGATGGTTCACGGCTTTTCCATCATTTGCGAAACCTATTATGCAGCGGAGAGCTAAGCTCTTACTGTAAAAATGCGGTCTCGCCATAGACTAACTATGGGCTACTAGGGGTTTTGAGGTTTGCCCATCGTGCTGCCTCGAAACCCCCTCAACTCAGACCCGCGTGACCCGCTTCAATGGCAATGATCAGTCAAGCGAATGCCTTGCCCGAGACAGTCATGATGTTGTTGAGAGATTGATCCTTCATACCACCCCCTAATGTATCTGGGCGGTAACCATCACAATCACAACGGCGTAGTGGCCCGGATGGCAATCAACTCAGCTTGCCTCAGTTAACTTCCCTTGCATTTAACTGATTAACAATCTCTGTGCTCGCTAGTTTCGCGGCGGCAACGATCGCATTGGTCTGCGCGACAGACTCACTAGGGCCCCATCCTTTTTCTTGAGTGGGAGCGACCGAGGCCACAGTCTCGTAGAACAATCCATCATCTTGGTACACCTGCGCTTTGACAGATACGTAAACACTTTTCTGCCCACTTACAGGGTTCTCATCCGCACCGAGAACATCCACGGTAGCAATTACCAGCAGAGGAATGTTACCGGCAATCGCACCAAATGCTGCATTTTTGGTTTTGTCATTCAGGTCGTTTCCGACTCCAAATTCCGCGCGCATTGCGTCTAGGTCAAACCCCGGAAATCTTCCAGCAACCTGGGAGGCTTCTACCGTACGATAACCAAAAGATGTAAATGTCTCGTTCACTGCAGCATCAAGGCCATCAGCTTGAAACACATCCCATGCAATCTGGTCTTGTATCTTTGTGGAGCTCCCTGTTTGCATTTGTGCGGTTCGGATTGAGGTATAACCTCGCGCAGTCATCGTCTCACCTGAGGCATCCGCTGATTGCTCCGTCTCAGAGAACTCCTCTGTTTCGTTGATTCGCACTACCTTTGCATCGAAAGTTTTTACCCTAGACCGCCTTCTGGCAACGAATACCGCAGTCATCCGAGATCGAGGCCCGGTGGACTGAGCCTTTTTACTGGCCATCAGTCGTGCCAGTGCGGACTCGTTCACCTCTGATCTCACGGCTAAAATAAAAGTTTTCGAATTACAGACCGACCTTATATCGCTGTTAATCAGGTAATTATCGATGTCCTGCATAATTTCCTGCTCTGATGACTTAAAAAGCTCAGCGAAAGAAGTGCTCTTCTGGGCAGTCCAAGATCGAATAGCATTTCGCTTTGCGTCAACAAGCACTGAACCGTAATCGTCAATCTTCTGAGGCCGATTATCCTTACAGTTTTTCTTCATTTCGATTGAGGAAGATCCCTGCGCATAGGACCGAGCCCAAGTGGATATTGAAAGCCCGCCCGCAAAGGTCACAGTCATCAACAACGTAATTGTCAGGAGCGGCCGGACAGTTTTAAACCGCACTAGTTACCTCTCTTTTTTGTCGAAAAAAGGCTTTTCCAACGCCGTGGAATGGTTTTTCTGAATCTTTCTCAAGCATATTTTTTATAAGCTTATGAGTATGGATACTACTCTTGGGCTTCGAAGGTGCTATTAAAAGCCATGCTGCGAGAATCATTTTGTCTCCGCGCGTCCCTAAAATAATTGACTAATGTCAGGCAGGCTGAGTCATGAAACCAATACGTATTAGCCAGATTTACAAGTATTTGACGATATTTCTCGCGATGGCGCTAATTAACAATGTCCACGGGCAGATTAGCCTCTTCTACCCCGATTGGTACGAGAATCCAACTTTTGTAGTCCAGAACAATTATTCCGCATCATCTTGCGTGGCCGTCCAGAATAATAATCTTCAGAGCGCTAGGGACGAGGCCTTAAAGGATACGCGAGAAGAAATAACCAATTATCTGAATGGTCTGCCCAGTGATGAGGATGGAGCGCCAAGTATCGCTGCTAGGGGCGTATATTTGTCTAATTCGCAGCGTGTCCTGGATCAGGATTTAGGGGAGGAGTTCTTTTGCGTTCTAGGCTCTTTGCCGTATAACCGCATTGAGGAAGCGATGAAAACGGGTTTGACTCAGTCAGAACTTGAGCAAGCGCTCAAGGATCTGGCACCTGCGCTTAACCTGGCCGCTAAAGGCATCATAACGTCCCCTACAGAACCGCTCGAATTTTATACCAATGCGCTGGCATACGCAGAGATCAATGAGACTAACGCTGCATACAACAGCTTTACGCAGCTGATTACAGATCACCCGAGGTATTGGGATGTTCACGAATCTTTCATTCAATTTGCCCGAGAATTCGGTTTAGAAGCGGCGGCGAAAAAGTTTTATTCCGATAATCTCTCCGCTAATCCTCAGGATTCATTGGTTCGACTCGCATACCAATTATTAGTGAACGAAAATTCTGATGACTTTACCAAGGCCACACAACTCATACTGATGGAGCAACCAGAATGTCTGACCTGCCAAGCTATGCTGGCAGCCCAGTTTACTTGGGCGTACGGTCATAAAACCCTTTTGACTCGCACTCAAAAGGCAGTGCAGCTGGGAGCTTATGAAGAAATAGATAAGCTGGGTGGAGTAGGCGCGCTAGTGGAAATGTTTCTGAAACCAGAGAATTTCCGAAAGCTGCAGCAGGTACTTAAAGATGACCTAGCCCAACTCGCTCAGAATTCTGCGATTGCAGCAACGTACGGCACGGATTCAGTGGTGATCAGCACCGAAGAGTGGGACATGTATAACAGCGCGGTATGGCAACAGCAAAGGCAACAGCCTCATTTCCAAGCGCATCTTCCCCCGTTTTTCAAGATGTTGGTTAGAAATCTCGAGGAAGCGTTAGAAATTCGATGGCGTCTTGTTGGTCATTCAGATTATGTGTCGACTGGGCCAGCATCTTCGACGCCAGCAAGGGAGTACGAAGCTAAAATCGCGGCCGCAGATCAAGCCGCTATTGCATCTCTAGTTGCGCGAGGATTGTCGCGAGAGCAAGCTCAGTCTAGACATGATCAACAAAAAGCCGTTGCCGCTCAATACCAAGCAGATGTGGCGCAATCTTATGAAATGTCTTACGAAATGATGGACAAGGCCATTAATTACATTACTAACGAACCATATGTTAGGCCCAGCACCTATCTACTTGCGCCAAAGAACCTAGAGCCGGGCGAGTACACGGTAGAACTAATCTACACAGATCTCAGAGGCGTTGAAGTTGGGCCCACATCATTTAACGTAACCAAGTCCTGGTAACTAATGATCCTGAAGCAGGTCATGCTTGAGTGGATCAAGAAAGATATAGTGTGCTTACCTGTTCACGATGCAGTGGCAGTTCAGCAGAAACATCTGAGGCTCTGCGCCACCCCCTAATATATCTGCGCGGCAACCATCACAATCACAACGACGGTTAGCCCCCCCCCGGGGGGGTGTTTCTATTGAGGTGGTGGGGTAGGGCAGCATGCCGCGGATCGGTAAGTAAATGACGATGGATTGAATCGACTGCGCAGGAGTGTGGGGCAAAGTGTTGACCACGACATCCCCAAAGCCAACGTTTAAGTGGGTTTTCGGAGGACTCCCTCTCCGCCATCTAAACAAAAGCCCGCTCAGCGGGTTTTTCTGGACAGTTGCCCCGTGTTTTACAGCCCGTATAGGCTTGTGCCCTTGCGAGGTCCTCGAGACGGAATGATCGTGAGAATTTATAGCCATGCTAATTGCGTCAGCCATGAAACACCAGCTGGTCACCCAGAAAGTTCCGAACGCTTGGCCCTTCTTCTGGCGCATCTAGAGCAAACCGGTTTTACGCAAGATCATCCCGTGCTCGAGGCGCTGCCGGTTGCGGACGAATTGGTGCGTGAAGCCCATCACCCGAAACTACTACATCGGCTCAAGCAGTCAATCCCTGATAAGGGGCTGACATCATTGGACCTGGACACCTGGATGGGTCCGACGAGTATGGCGGCTGCACTCCAGGCGGCGGGTTCAGTATGGCAAGGGGTTCACGACGTGGTCGCAGGTGGTGAGACCCGGGTGTTCTGCGCGGTAAGGCCACCAGGTCACCACGCCGAGTTCGATTCACCTATGGGATTTTGCCTGCTGAATAGCGTCGCGATCGCTGCGATCAATGCGTTGAACTTGCCGAGCATTGATCGGGTGGCGATTTTGGATTTTGATGTCCACCACGGGAACGGCACGGTCGATTTGTGTCAGAAGCACCCTGAGATTCTGGTGTGTTCCAGTTTCCAGCACCCTCATTACCCTGATCGCCTTCACAATGTGGTGGCGCCAAATATTGTTAACACGCCGTTGGCCGCCGGTGCGTCGGGCGATGACTTCAGGCGAGCGATCTCCAGCTCCTGGTGGCATGCGGTGGAGGCGCACCGGCCCGATCTCATTCTGATTTCGGCAGGGTTTGACGCCCATCGCGAGGATCCATTAGCGGATATCAATCTGGATGAGGGCGATTTCGCCTGGGTGACCCAAGAGATCGCCGCATTGGCTGAGCAATTTTCGCAGGGCCGTATCGTGTCAACCCTGGAGGGGGGTTACGACCTTAAGGCGCTCGCTGATTCAACGCTAGCTCACCTGGAGGTGCTCGTTGCATGAATCGCCGTTCGACAGAGCGAGGGCGTCTTACCGTCTTTCCGGTATTGATCGGTTCGATCCTCTTCGTAACTCACCGCAGGCACTTCGAATAACGAAGCGAGCTACAGCTTGACCCAGGCAGCCGCAGGTCGGGGGCTCTATGCTGAGCATTGCGCAATCTGTCACGGGATGAATCTGCTTGGCAATGAGTCGGGGTCGGCGCTATCCGGCAGAGCGTTTCAAGGTCGTTGGGCCGCGCGCCCGGCAGTGCAGCTATTCGACCTCACGACTACTAGTATGCCGTCCACTAATCCGGGCGGGTTAGTCGCGCGCGATTACGCGGCGATCTTGCCGTTCATGCTGTATGAAAATGGCTATGCCGCGAGTGCAACAGATTTGGAGCTGAAGTCTCAGGCAGCACCCAAATTAGTACTAGGATATCCAAGTGCGGGTCAGCAGCCACCGTTACCCCAGATCTCTGCGCTCTCCAATAGGATGACATAGTGGTTGCATCACCGCGGCACGCCGCAAAGCAGTTCATAGTTGTGGCAACGGTAACGCCTGGTGAGGCCGGTCAGTTGGTCGCCCTGACGGTCAATCGATAGACACTTAAGTCAGCGCCCCATACACCAGATTTTTAATCTGTCCTCTGAAATTGAAGGTGGAAGAGGGGATTAACTGTGTCATAAAAATGGCGTAGAGATCCTCGATGGGATCGACCCAGAACAGTGTCGAAGCTAGACCACCCCAATAAAAGTCGCCCTCGCCGACGGTCCCTGAAGCGGCCGCATCCATCGTGGTGGCGAAGCCCAAGCCAAATCCCACGCCGTCGTTACTGGTTTCCGAAAATCCGCCGACTGCCATCTGTGCCAGTGAGTGATCGCCAAGGTGGTTGCGTATCATCAGCTCTAAAATCGGCCTGCCGATAATCTGTTGTCCTCTGAACTGTCCCTTTTGGGCCAGCATTTCGCAGAAGTTGGCGTAGTCGCTAACCGTACCGACCAGTCCGCCTGCGCCAGAAGGCGCTTTCGGTTGACTTCGATAGCGACTTGTCTCGGGGTCGTCCTGAAGTCGCAAAGATTTGTCTGGTGTGCGCTCATAACAGGCGGCAAAACGATCCAGTTGAGTGTCAGAAACAGTGAACCCGGTGTCGGGCATATCGAGGGGGCCGAAGAGTCGTTCCTGCAAAAAAGATTCAAAGGATTGACCCGATATCGCCTCAACCAGATAGCCGCAAACGTCGGTACTCATGGAGTAGCTCCATCGTGATCCCGGCTCATAGAGCAGTGGTACCTTTGCGAGCTTTTCAACAAATTCCTGCAGGGTGTCGGTACCCGCTCTAGATATACCCGCAGCCGCGTAAGCCGGGTCTACGGGTAGCTCCAGCCCGGGCAGAAAGCCGCCATAAGTCAGACCCGCCGTGTGGCAAAGCAGATGCTGCATGGTCATCGGCGTCCTGGGTGCGCGGGTTACCATGGTGTCACCCTCGCCTTCGACCCAAACGCGGTGTTTTCGCCACGATGGTATGAATTTATAGACCGGGTCGGTAAGCTGAAACCGTCCGTCCTCCAGCAGCATCATCAGCGCAATAGACGTGACGGGTTTGGACATGGAATAGATGCGAAAGATGGTGTCGTCGCGCATCGCCTTATTGCGCTCAATATCCATGAGGCCCGCTGAGGTGTGATGCGCCACTTTGCCTTTGCGAACAACCTTCAGGTTGAAGCCTGATATTTTTTTGGGCTCGATATAACGACTGATCAAGTGGTGATCGAGCTTGCTGAGTTTGGCAGGGCAAAAGCCCGCCGCCGTTGGATCAACTTGCATAAGGTAGAAGGCTCAAGGCGTCTGATGGGTAGGGATTATGGTCCCAAATGTGTGTGCTGTCGCGATGCATGCTCGGTGGAGCGCGGTGAGCCATGCATTGGAGTCTCTCTGGCGAGCGCTCACCGAGGTGTCTTGGTAAATCATCTGGACTCGCGTGATTTGCGGTCTGGATGAAAATATTGGCTTAGGCTGCATCACTGTTTCGGTTCGTCACACATCTTGGAAATGTGGGTTCACTACTTTTGACCGCAGTATTCGATAGATATCCCGAAACCCCTCTCCGTGAGGTTTGCGGTAGCGCTTTTTAAGCCACCGTGTATCGGGGCCGTATCGATACTGCACAAAATGGCTGACTTCATGTGCGATTGTGCCGGCGAGAACCAGCTCAGGGGTGATGGCATTTCTGGATCCGATGATGGAATCGTGAGCGAAGGCCGGGTATTCCAGCAGAGCGGAAGAGCCTTTTGTGTACGCCGAAAAATCGATCGTTATGCCCTTGGCGCATGCTGAGGAGCGATGCCCCGCGCGCTTCACGGTTAATAGGAGGTCATTGCGCGCCTCACCATAGTCCACCGGCAACTCGTAATCTTTGCGTGTGATTTCCCGCAGGCAGCGTTTAACCCACTTCAGAGCAAGATCACGATCCTTTGCGCTCACACCCATTCTTTGAATGACGTTCATGCCGCGATGCTAACTGATTGATCGCTGGGTTGTGCGTCGCCGCCTGTGGGAATTGGTCAGCGGCCAATGACTCGTTGTGACAGCGTCGGTATACATTCATCAATTGCCCCCCAGATGACGAGCCATCGCATGACGGAGTTCGAATGCGATCCGCTGCCTCTGAAGCCCCCAGAACGATTGGCTTCGGGGGTGATATTGGATAGCGCTGTGGCTTATCGGGATCGTCTGGCAACGCGGCGCACAGTGCGGGACTTCTCTGATGCACCCATCGATCGTGCTGTGATTGAGGCCTGCGTGCTCGCAGCAGGTTCAGCGCCGAGTGGCGCGAACCACCAACCGTGGCACTTTGCGTGCGTAAGTGACCCTGGCACCAAGCGTGCGATCCGAGAGGCCGCGGAAGCTGAAGAGGAGGCGTTTTACGGAGGTCGAGCGGGAGAAACGTGGCTGACTCTGATGAAGCAAAGTCATGGATTTGCACCCGGCCTCGACTAGCCAGCGTTGTCGCTGCGACGCTCAGATCAATTTCTGGATTAATGTCCACGCGTTGTGCGCACCTTTAGCGGGTATCTGCGAAGCATACGTCAATGAATGCTCAGGTGTGGCTCGATGCTGGGGCTTCGGACCCGACTGTGTCACAGCAAATTGAAGAGCAGCCCACCGATGAGTGTGCCCAATGAATAGCCCAGTACACCCACCAGTACACCCGGTGTAATCTGGTCATGCCACCCCTTGGCGGCTGCCATCGCCGGCGCGGTGGTAGCACCGAGCACCGCTGCGTTGGATGCGGTCAGTAATTCCGGCAATGTTAGTTTCAGCCAGCGGCCGATGACCAGCAGACAGAGCAAATGGGTTGTCAGCAAAACGCTTACCAGAGCGACCAAGATGGGGGCCACGCTGAGCATGGCGACGACATCCGCTCCGGCTGCGATCGAGCCAAAGAAAACGAATGACAAGACGACGCCGAGCTCAAATCCCCCGGTACACCAATCTTGTAATTTCGGGACTATCGTCGCAAGAGCGAGGGTCAGTATCGTCAAAATAATGTAACG
>CABYEX010000032.1 GCA_902518075.1 Halieaceae bacterium
ATCTGATTGAGTACCGGTCACTCCATGAGCAATCGATTGAGCTCCACAGCGCTGAGTCGATCCATACCGAGTGGGGGCCCTTTACGATTCATACTTTCCAGGATCTGATCGACGACATGCTGCACTTTGCGCTCAGCCTCGGTGATCTGAGCCAGCCCGGTGCGGTACCAGTGCGAGTGCAGCCGGTGAACACCCTGCGCGACCTGCTCGGCACCCAGCTTGACGCTGCGAGCCCCCCCGGATGGTCTTATCGTGCTGCAATGAGCCACATTGCGACTGCGGGCAGAGGGGTGGTTGTGTTACTGGGGGGCGCTGAAACGCCGGCCACTATCCTCGAAGATCTGGATCAGCTACTGCACGCTGAGCAGCGACCTGCGCCGCCTCAGAATTATCGCCTGATTGGCACCGGCGCGCAGATTCTGAGGCACCTTGGGCTCAGCGACTTACAGTTGATGTCGGCGCCGCTGCACTTCAATGCGCTGTCGGGCTTCAACCTGAACGTGACCGACTTCCTCGCAGCACCGGGGCGCTAAAGAGAGCCATCAGGAGTGGAAGGTCACCACGTCCTCTAACGCCGCCCGCTCCGTGCGCACCTCATTCACGGCCATGTCGGTGGGGTAGCCAAAGCTCATACCAAACATCAGCTGCTCATGGTCACCCAGAGCTAGCGTAGGTCGAATCACATTGGCAAGAAAGGCCAAGGCAGTCTGCGGGCAGGACCCCAGGCCATGCGCTGTCAGCCCGAGCATTACAGTTTGCGCAAACATACCCAAATCACAGGCCTCGCGCAGACCAAAACCAGTCGGCAAGGTAAAGAAAGCCACCGCGGGTGCGTCAAAAAAACTGAAGTTGCGCATGAACCAGGCGTTGCGCTCAGCCTTCTGCTCACGCGAGATGCCCAGTGAATCGTAGAGCGCTGTCGCCGAGGACCACTGGCGTTCCTTATAGACGCCCTCGTAATGGCCGTCATAGGGGAAATCCAACGCAATCTCACCCGCCGCAAATTTAGTGGGCAGCTCGGCCCTCAGCTGCTCCAGCGTCTCACCGGTTACCACGTGTACGAACCACGGCTGGGTATTGCAGTTACTAGGTGCGCGCTGGGCGCCACCAAAGACCGACGCGATAATGTCTTGCGGCACCGGGTCGGGCTTGAAATCCCGCATCGATCGGCGATCGCTCACAATGTTCAGAAAAAGCTCGCCGGCGTTCACGCTGTCATTCACGGTGATGTTGACCTCATTAATTCACTGTTCCGGCCGACCCGGCATGCAATATCGCACCTAGCGCAGGTTTTCGTCGATACGCTCGGGAATATATTCCGCCTCAAGCCAGGCTGGCAACGCCACCCGCTGGCTAGCCAGCACACCATTACTGCCGCCTGAGACCGATGACGGGCAGGAGCCGGTATCCAGCCAGTCGAGGGCGGCTCCCATCGAGGCCTCTTGCGGGTCCCCGAAGGGATTTGAGATGTCGTCCTCGGCGGCACAGAGGGTAAAGCGGCCGGTGCCGTCAAGACCTACCTGATGATAACCACCCTGATTCTCACCATTCACAACCTCAAAGGCCGTGAGTCGCAGGGCCACGTCGCAATCCTTCTGCTCAAGACCCTCTACGTCCTCGTACATGTCCCAGCGTCCCTGCCCCACCTGTTTGCCAAAGGTATTGCCGCCCACCATCACGACCTCAATGTGGGGATCGAGACCATTGATAATGAGCTCGCTGGCAGACGCCGTAGAACGCGAGGTGATAAAGGCAATGCGGATGGGAGAGAACGTTTCGGGGAGCCCGTCAAACAACCCCCAGTTGTCCTCATCCTCATTGAAGTCAGGGTGCTGGTCGTTGAACTGAGTCTTGAAAGAGGGCTCGCCAGGTGCCGTCAGGCCCGCCAGCAGGTCCATCATAGTATCGGCCACGCTCAACAAGCCCCCGCCGTTATAGCGTAGATCAATAATCAGATCCGTCACGCTCGCATCTTTGAACAACGCGGTGGCATCCGAGAGAGAAGAAAAGCCGTCCTCTGGCGTGAGTGCCGCATCAATAAATTGTCGGAGGTGCAAATAGCCTACTGGTGCAAGGCCCATCCGCTCGATCAGCAGGGGCTCACCCGCCAGGGCGGGGGGCGCCAGCTCGTCTTTGGCAATGGAGAACTCGACCTCGGCACCGTTTTGCCTGAAACGAAAATCTCTGACGACGCCTAGTTCGCTCGGACCAAAAATCTCCTCGCTGGTCGCCTGGCGCTCGCTTAACTGCTCCAGCGTCTCAAAACCATTACCCGTATCTACCGCCAGCAGTTCCATGCCACGCCTAACACCCGCCGCCCAGGCCGGGCCGCTCTCGAACACATCAATGACGAACAATCCGGCAGATGACGAGTTGGAGCGAAAACCAAAGCCAATATAGGCCCCTGAGCTGATGCTGGTATCGTCTTCAGTGATCGTGGTCATGTAGGAGAAACCGCGATCCCGTCCCTCGTCGATCAGGGGGGTTAGCCGAGCATCCAGATAAGCCTGAGCAGACTCATAATCTGCCTTGTCGACATCGGCCATCTCGTCGTACCAGAGGTACCAGCTGTCCGTGACCTCCTCGACAAAATCGATTTGTGAAGGCACGTCGCACGTATTTGACTCTCCGGTATCACCTGAGCCGTCACTGCCCGAATCACCATCGTCGGCGATCGGAGGTGGAGGAGATGGCGTGCTACTGCCGCCGCCGCCACCGCCACCGCAGGCCATAAGTAAGAGATAAAAAAGTCCGATCACCAGCCAGTACTTCTTGTGCATCCTTTCACCGATCGCTGATACAGACACACAATGTATCACTCTCGGCGCTGCAAAAACCTCGGGACTTTTGCCCGGAATGGCTGGACCATTGGCACCTCGGCGGCGAAACAGGGTCAGGACAGCCCGGTATCTGCTTGCAGCGACAACCAGTCTCGAGGGGCTCTTTTGGTGCATTCAGATTACGGCTCTGCTCTCCTTTTAGGGGTACTGATTGGCGGCGCCATCCTGCTACTCGATGTGATTACGCCTGAGCATCACGGGCCGTAGCCTCATATGGCGATAGTTCATCATCGCTAGGACAGCTTGGACCCTTCAGCGCTCGGCGCTGGCAACGACCGCAACGTTTGGTTTATCAAAACCGACGATGAGACCACGGACGAAATTCACGAGGAAGTGAAAATGCATATCGAAACTGAGGACGATGACTCTCCGCAGCAAGAGGAACAGATGGTTTCGGTGCGCGTCGACACCGACTATGGACCGTCCGGTGACCTTGCAGCCGCCGTTGGCGCCGTGATCGATTTGGCCAGAGCCGATGGCCGGCAACCAAGCCAAGAAGCGATTGAGGCAGCGGTTTCCGCGATCGCTGGTGACGCGAATTCGATCGACGTCGAAATGCCACCCAGTAGCCAGTAATCCGCCAATGCAGTGGCCGCAGCCGACGACGGGGAAATCAGCGCCCTCCATATTGCATTAAAGCCAGCACAGTGGTGACCGATTGCCGGGCGCCTTACGCGATGCTGGAAGCCCTCGGGATAAGCTAAGAACCCCAGCGGTTGAGACAAAAGCCTCCCGCTAACTGACTGGTTGACTCAGCATCTGTCCATCTAGCCGTCTCTTTTGCCTGATCCGGCTCCGTCTGTTGATCCTCACCACCCTGATAGCCTAAAGTGCGATGACTTGTTCGGAACAAGTGAATGCGCGCCGCGCGCTCATAACCATAACGATTTTGTCGCGAGAGGACTCCAACCATGCCGTCAGCCGAGGATCGCTTTACCATCTCTGAATTGTTGAACCGAATGGCCTACTACTACGATGAGAATCATCTCGACGATCTCGCCGCCTGTTTTGCGACCAATGCCGTAATGAGCATGCAGATTGACGGGGGCGACATTGTCGGCCCATTTGAGGGGCGTGACAGCATCATGGAGCTATACCGGGGCGCCAAATCTAGCCAGACTGATGTGCGGCGTCATAACATCACTAACATTATGTTTGATGCTTCCGGAGATGCTCTGGCGGTAACCTCATACCTGACCCTGTTCGCGACCGAGAACGCCGAGACCAAGCTGCTAACCACCGGGGTGTACCGCGATCAGGTCGGACAAATCGATGGTGAATGGAAAATCGTCCGACGCCACATCGATCTCGACAGCGCCTACTGAATCCCTGCCATGAACCTCGGCCGCATCCCTGCCAAAACCGCGCTCCTCGACCCTGAGCGCGGGGCGCTGATAGACATCCCCAATGACCGGCGTATGACCTTTGGCGCCCTGGACGAACGCGTTCGCCGGCTCGCGAATGCGTTCTACGATGAGCTCAAACTCAACAAGGGTGATCGCGTTGCTATTCTCTCCAAGAACTGCATCGAGTACATGGAGGTATTTTATGCCTGTGCGCGCTGCGGCCTGATTGCCCAGCCGCTCAATTGGCGGCTGAGTGAGCCCGAGATGGCGCGGATTCTTGAGGACGGCGAACCCGCCGTGCTGGTTGGCTCTGAGGAGTATGCCGAGCTGACGGGCAGTCTCGCCAAAGCTGCGAATACCCCCGCAACACTGGTTTTCACCACTGCCGCTGACTGCGACTACGAGCAATTGATCGCTGCGGCGAGCGATGCGGAACCCGCAGCATCTGCCGGGGTCACCGGGGATGATCCGGTGCTCATCCTCTACACCGGCGGCACCACCGGCGAATCCAAGGGGGCTCTGCACTCCCACCACTCGCTGTATATGGGCATGCTGAATCAATCCATCGCCGAGCGCATCGTGCCCACCGATGTCTACATGCTCACCGGGCAGATGTTTCACATTCCTGTGGCACTCGCCATGAACTACATGGCCCATGGCTGCCCCGTGGTATTGATCAACTTTGACGCCGAACTCGCGCTGGATGTGATTGAACAAGAGCGGGTGTCGGCGTTTCTGGGCATCACCACCATGATCAACTGGATGATGGCGGTGGAGGGCTTTGAAGATTACGACCTCAGCAGCCTACGGAACTTCCAATATGGCGGCGGCCCCATGCCGCGCTCAGTGGTAGAAGCAGCGCTCAAGGCTTTCCCCTGCACCATGATTCAAGGTTACGGCCAGACGGAGGGCATGACCATGACCTTTTTGTCGCAGGAGGATCACCAGCGTGCCGTCGCCGGCGACCATCCCGAGCGGCTGGGGTCCTGTGGCCGCGAGGGCTTTGTCTCGGAGATCCGTGTCGTCGATCCAGAGGGCGAACCCGTTCCAAGAGACGGCCAGACCGCGGGCGAGATTGTGGTGCGCTCCGAGGCCAATATGCTGGGATACTGGCGCCGACCAGATCTCACCGAGCAGACGATCCGCGGCGGCTGGATGTGGACCGGTGATATTGCCACCTGGGACGCAGAGGGCTACGTGTTCATTGTCGATCGTGCCAAGGATATGATCATCTCCGGCGGCGAAAACATCTACAGCACTCAGGTCGAGGCGGCGATTCACCAACACCCTGCCGTGCTGGAGTCCGCGGTGTTCGGCATTCCAGACGACACCTGGGGCGAGGCCGTAAAGGCCGTGGTCGTACTCAAACCCGGGCAGACTGCAACCGAGACAGAGATCATTGCCGAGGCGAGCAAGCATCTTGCCTCCTACCAAAAACCGAAGTCCGTCGACTTCGTCGATGCGCTGCCCAAGGCGCCCACCGGCAAGATCCTCAAACGGGATCTGCGCGACCCCTACTGGCAGGGTGAGACCCGTCAGGTATGAGCGGACTGCTCTCAGAAGATGTGCTGTCGCACATTGGTAAACAGAGCGCCCCCCGGCGGGAGATCGTGACGCGGCGGGACATTCGCAAATACGCAATCGCCACCGACAACCGACAGGCGAAATACCTTGATGGCGACGTCGCGCCACCCCTCTTTCATCTGCATTTATTCTGGGACGTCGTGCCGCTCGATGAGCTCTCCTCGGATGGCGTTTCAATTGACTCACTGCTGCCCAAGTTCCCGCTGGAAAAAGCAATGGCGGGCGGCCTCGACATCACCTATCACAAGCCGATTAAACCCGGCGATTGGCTCACTGCAACCCGGACCTTGACCGATATCTATGAAAAAGTCGGTCGCAGCGGACCTTTAATATTCTATGAAGTGTTGATGGAAGTGCGGGACGATGACGACGAACTGGTGGTGACCGAGAAGACCACGAGGATTCTGCGATGAGCCTTGCACCCACCGTTGGTATGGCCATACCGGAGCGGCGGCACTACTGCGACGAAGTGCAGCAGATGCTCTACAACGCCTCGCTCTGGAACGGGCATCGCATCCACTTTGATATGCCCTACGCCACCGGGGTCGAGGGCTACCCCGGCCTTGTCGTGGCCGGCCCGCTGGTGGGCGACTGGCTGCATCAAGTAGTCGACGAATGGTTGGGCGACACAGGCATGATTACCAGCATTGAATACTCCAATCGCATTGCGGCCTACGTGGGCGAAACGGTGACCGCAGGCGGCACCGTCACAGCCTATAACGAGGGCACCGGTCAAGTGACGCTGGAAGTGTTCGTGAAGAACGCGTGCGGTGAGGTGCTTACCCCTGGCGTGATCACCGCGCGATTAATTTTGGCGAGCTGAGAACGATGAGCGCGCCGGGACTGGGGGGAGAGTTTGCGCTGATTGGCATGGCAGAGAGCGCCGTGGGTATCGTGCCGGACAAAAGCCCCCGCGAGCTCTGCGTGCAGGTCACCCTCGACGCCATCAAGGATGCCGGCCTAACTCTCGCTGAGGTCGACGGACTAATCACCTGCAACGCCTTCGCCGAACCCATCATGTACCACGCCGAGGCGGTCGCCGAGTACATCGGCTGGCAGCCTAGACACTGTGTCACCGTGAATACCGGTGGCGGTACCACTTTCATGGCACTAAACATGGCGGCGGCCGCCATTCAGGCAGGCATGGCCAAAACGATCGTCGTTGCGATGGCAGATAGCCTGCGCAGCTTCATGACCCGCGATCAGGCCATGGTGGTGCAATCGAGCTCGGGACACCCCCACTACGAGCAACCCTATGGACCCACTGTCCCTGCTTATTACGCACTGATCGCCCGCGCCCACATGGATCAGTTCGGCACCACCGAAGCCCAGTTTGCCGAGGCCGCGGTGTCTTGCAGGGCCTGGGCCAGCAAGCACCCCAGAGCTCAGATGCGCGACCTCATCTCGGTCGAGGACGTGATGAACTCCCGCGCGATCGCCGACCCGCTCAAAGTCCTGGATTGCTCGCTGGTATCCGATGGCGGTGCCGCGGTGGTGATCACCCGCAAAGACCAAGCAAAAGATGGCCCTCATAAGCCCGTCACCCTGCTTGGTTACGGCGAGGGGCACGCCCACGAACATATCAGCCAGGCCAAAGACCTGACGACGTCTGCCGCAGTGCAATCGGGTCGTGCCGCCTACGCCGAGGCGGGACTCACGCCCGACGATATTGATCTTTTGCAGCTCTATGACTGCTTCACCCCCGCTCTGCTCATGCAAATCGAGGATCTAGGCTTTTGCGGCAAGGGTGAGGGCGGCGCCTGGCTGGCCAGCGGCATCAGCCGCCCCGGCGGCAGCAAACCCATGAATACCCACGGAGGCATGCTGTCCTATTGTCATCCGGGCAACCCCGGAGCGATGTTCGGCCTCACCGAAGCAATCACCCAGATGCGGGGCAACGCGGGTGAAAGGCAACTGCCCAACATGCGCACGACACTATGCCATGCGCAGGGCGGCATTATGTCGAGCCACGCGACCATCATTCTCGGTGTAGAAGACTGACCGTGGCCAAGCCTGTACCCCGCCCCACGCCGACCGAGCAGCCTTTTTACGATGCCTGTGCAGCGGGCAAGCTGGTACTGCAACGCTGCCAGAGCTGTGGTCACGCGCTGTTTTATCCCCGAACCCACTGCGAGGCTTGCCACAGTGATCAGCTGGTGTGGGAAGACGCCAGTGGCGCTGGCATCATTGCCAGTTACACGGTGGTGCGCCGGGGCGTCTCAGCCGACTTTGAGGCGCCTTATGTAATTGCCCTGATCGACCTCGCCGAGGGCCCGCGCATGATGAGTCAGATCATGGACGCAGACCCTGACGCGCTTGCGGTGGGGCGCTCGGTCAAGGTGGACTTTGCAGCGTGGTCAGAAGACATCACACTGCCCATATTCCGTTTATACCCCGCGTTAGATGACGGGAACGCCTGAACACCGGCGTTGCTGAAGAGAGAAGACGATGAACAGCAAGATGATTCCGGTTGCCGTCATTAACCCCGATGCACCCGCTGAGAGTCTGGAGGCCAAACAGCCGGAGATCAACAATGGCGCCGAAGTTTATGGCAAAGACGGCTACTTCAGCCCGGTGCAAATGCAGCGCGAGTGGGACAAGGTTTGGACCGAGAGCTGGCTCATTGCCGGGGTCAGCACCGATCTATCAGAACTCGGTGACTACTTTTTGTTTCGTGTGCGCAGTGAATCGATCATCGTCACCCGCACGGAGGAGGGAATCAAAGCGTTCTATAACGTCTGCCCCCATCGAGGTGCCCGACTGTTAACCGAAGAGCGAGGCAACAAGAAAGTCTTTGTCTGCCCCTTCCACAGCTGGAGCTTTCGCAATAGCGGGGAGCTGCGCACCATCACGGATGAGGAAACCTTTCAAGAGCCCGTGATCTGTCATCGACCAGGGCTCACGCCGGTGGCCTGTGAAGAGCACGCGGGGCTGATCTTCGTTAGCATGTCTGACACACCACCCCCGCTCAAAGAGGCCATTGGACTCCCCGAGGGCTACCTCGAGAACTACCAAATCGACCAGATGCGGGTAGTACGCCACGTGCGTAGCGAGTGGGGCTCCAACTGGAAAGTTGGCGTGGAGGCTTTTTACGAGAGCTATCACCTGCACGCGGTGCACCCCGAAACCCGTGGCGTTATGGGCGATTTGAACGTGCAGTACGACTGCTACCCCAACGGCGCCAGCCGCATGATTGTGCCGCTGGGGCAACCCAGCCCAAGGCAGGCAGACCAGACCACGGTCAATGAAGGACTAAAGTTCATGCTGCAGGAGGCAGGTGTAGATCCCGCCGGTTTCACCGGCACCGCCGCCGATGTGCGCGCCGCGATCCAGCAGGCCAAGCGGCAGCGGTCTGACCGTCTGGGCCTAGGTTATGAGCGCTTCACCGATGGCCAGCTTTCAGATAGCTGGGCGACCGGGATCTTCCCTAACGTACAAATCGGCTGCCACCCCGAGGCCATTTTCTTGATGCGCTTCATCCCCCACGACACCGATCCCGAGCGCTTTTGGTACGACACCATGACACTGATGTTCCCGGTGGATGATCCCAATTACTGCCCGCCTGCGTGGATGGGCCTACCCCAGGGTACGGATGTCACCGGCAGCGTGCGGCCCGAGACCGAGAGCTTTCTCATCGACGAAGACCCCGGGCTTGGCTTGGTGTTGAGCCAGGACGCCGCTTTTCTACCTTCGGTTCAGGAAGGCATGCGCAGCAAGGCGTTCAAGGGACAACTCTGGGGTGAGCAGGAGCAGCGGCTGCGGCATTTCCATGTCGAATTGGAACGCCGATTGAATGCCTAAGCGGATGAGCGCGCCACTTTTTGACTGCAACACTCGGTGATGGAAGCGGCGACTCCTCATCCTGACGCTCAACAAGCGACCAGCCCCTCCTTGTGGTGGGATGGCCTAGATCGCGACGCCGCGGAGCCTCCACTTGAGACCGACACCACCGCGGACATAGCGATCGTGGGCGGTGGCTATACCGGTCTATGGACCGCGTATTTTCTGAAGCAGATTCAACCCGACGTCGACGTTGTGCTGGTCGAGGCCGAGCAGATCGGGCACGGCGCCTCCGGGCGCAATGGTGGCTGGCTGATGGGGGCACTGGAGGGCTGCCATGCCTTTGTGGACGATAGCGGGACACTGCCTGTTATCGCGCGGCAGCAACTGACGCATCTGGTTTCGCGTGCCGGTGAGATCCTCGCCAAAGAGAGCATCGACTGCGATTTTCACCACGGCGGCTGCGTGATGGCCGCGGCACGGCACGACGCGCAGGTGGCGCGAGCGCAAAAAATCCTCGCCAGCTTTCACGGCCTCGGTTTCGGTGAGGACGACTACCGTTGGCTGACGCCAATCGAGCTCAGTAATCGTATTCAGGTCGCGAACCCAGGTGGCGCGGTGTTCACACCCCACGTGGCCCGCATTCAGCCTGCCAAGTTAGTGACAGGGCTGGCGGGAGTTGTGAAGTCGCTGGGGGTTCGGGTGTTTGAGCACACCCGCGCCCACGGGATTCAGTCAGGCCTCATTCACTGCGACAGGGGTAATGTTCAGGCCGGGCAGATCGTTATCGCTACCGAGGGCTACTCCGAAGCCGGTAACCCGCTGCACCGGCGACTAATCCCTGTGCAGACCGGCATGGTCAGCACCGAACCCTTGAGCGATGCGCAATGGTCTGGGTTAGGTTTTGCCAACAACGAGACTTTTGCTGACTGCACCCGCGCGGCCACCTATCTACAACGCACCGCCGATAACCGATTGGTGATCGGCGCACGGGGCCACTATCAGCCCGGTGGTCTGCCGCAACATGGGCTCGGCGACACTCGGACCACGGGCCAGCAAAGAGAACGAATTGCGCTAGGTCTTTTCCCGCAGCTTGCGGGGGTGCGCTTCACTCACAACTGGGGCGGCAGCGTGGGTGTACCCCGTGGCTGGCACCCCCATGTCATCCAAGATGCCTTCTCCGGTATCGCCACCGCGGGCGGCTACATGGGCCAAGGTGTCGGCGCCAGCTTTTTGTTTGGCCAAACGCTGGCTGAGCTGCTCACAGGTGAAGACACCGATCGAACCCGCATGCCTTGGGTGACAAGACGCTCACTCGAAGAGCTCAAGCGCTGGGAACCCGAACCGTTTCCACAACTTGGTCTCAAAGCCACAATGATGGCATTTACTACAGAGGAATGGCTGCTCGATCGGTACGGTGGAGGCGTGCCTGCCAAAGCAGTGGGCTGGCTGTGTGAACAGCTGGACCCGCATTAGAATTACTAAAATTGCTATTTTTCAGTAGCTTATAACGGACTTCTTCAGCACATATTGATTGAAGACAAGGCTTCTGATCGGGCCACTTCCCGGGTGCAAATGTGTATACTGCCTCGGTTAACCTTCAGCAAAGAGAAGAGCAATGAATGCCCCCCAACAAGTGGTAGTCAGCCCAGATATTGAAATCAAAATGCAGGATGCGCTCAAGGCGCAGCGTGAAAGCTACTTGCAGGAAGGCTTTGTCTCAGCGGAAACCCGGATCGATCGTCTGAATCGTGCGATCGACGTGCTAGTCCGCCACGCGGGTCGCATTAGCGAAGCCATCAACAAAGACTTCGTATGTCGCCCTGACCAAATCAATCTGATGACCGACGTTGCCGCCTCTATCAGCTCGATGAAGCACTGCCGCAAGCACCTTAAGAAGTGGATGAAGGACGAGAAGCGTCCCTCCACTTTCCCCCTGGGGCTGCTGGGAGGGCGCTCCCACATTCAATACCAGCCCAAAGGTGTAGTCGGCATCGTCGCACCTTGGAACTTCCCGGTCGCAATGGTGTTCCAGCCGCTGGCTGGCATCCTCGCTGCGGGCAACCGAGCCATGATCAAGCCGTCTGAATTCACTCCCGAGACTTCGAAGGTGATCGAGGAAATCGTCGCCGAGGCGTTTGACCCCGGCGAGGTCACCACATTCTCGGGCGGTCCGGAAGTCGGCCAGGCGTTCTCCGCCCTGCCCTTCGATCACATGATCTTTACCGGCGCGACCAACATCGCCCGCCATATCCTCACCGCCGCGGCACGCAATCTGGTACCGGTGACTCTGGAGCTAGGCGGCAAGTCGCCGGTTGTGATTTCCCGCTCAGCTGACCTCGATCAGGCAATGCAACGCGTGATGCTGGGCAAGACCCTGAACGCTGGCCAGATATGCCTCGCGCCGGACTACCTGCTGGTGCCCGAGGAGCAGGTGGAGGAAGTGATTAGCCTTGCGACAAAAGCGGTCAACGAGATGTACTCGAGCCTGCGCGACAATGACCAGTACACCTCGGTGATCAACGATCGTCACCACAAGCGCCTGAGTGGCTACCTTGAAGATGCCGAGCAACGGGGCTGTCGCATCATCTCGCTGAACCCCGCGAATGAGGACTTCAGCAATGGTACGGCCAAGATCCCTCCCACACTGATTGTGTCGCCCGAGAACGATGCGCTCTGCATGGAGGAAGAGATTTTCGGTCCGCTACTGCCGATCCGCACCTACAAGAACTTCGATGAAACCATCGACTACATCAATGCCAACCCGCGTCCGCTGGCTGCCTACTACTTCGGCACAGACAGGGGCGAAGAGGAAGCCTTCCTGCATCGCACTACCTCAGGCGGTGTCTGCATCAACGATGTGATCTTCCACATCGCACAGGAAGACATGCCCTTTGGCGGCGTCGGACCGTCTGGGATGGGTTCCTACCACGGCATAGAAGGCTTCAAAACCTTTAGCCACGCCAAGTCGATCTATAGCCAGACGCTGAAGTTCAATGTGGCCAAGCTGGGAGGCGTACTGCCGCCGTATGGCAAGACCAGTGAGAAAACCATCAAAGCGCAGATCAAAAGCTGATTGTTTCGATTCTCTGCTACGGCGTAGCCGCAGCAGGTTATAAAAAACCCCCCGCCAAGGCGGGGTGTTTGTGCATGGCAGAAGTCCTACTTCAGAATGTAGGCCTGCACCACGAGCTCTCTCGTCAGCGGGTTGAACTTAATCACGTCTAGATTCATGGTGTTGTCGTTAATGCTCACTACATTGCGCATTACCACCACATTGTCAACCAGCTCCCAGAATCCTTGAAAGCGACCTGACGCATAACCGTCTGGCGTAAAACCGCGGCCTTGGCCGTCAACGGTGCCACCTGTCCGCGCCGCGTTGTAGCTCAAGTGATAGGTGACGTAGACCTTGCCGTATCCCTCCATGTCACCCTCGGCACTGATTGAGCTCACCTCTTCTCCAAGAACCACCGAGGTCACATTCATAGGCGCGTCGGACTGACGCTTTTCAAGTCCCAGATCCCCGTGACCATCGGCCAACGCCAGTGGCGCGACGCACATCAAAAAAACCATTAACCATTTTTTCATTCTCTTCCCCTTTGTTCAGTTAGATTAATTGAACGCTGTGGCGCTCCCTGCCCATGTCGTTGCTCCTGAAAACACCATACCCAAGCGCGTTAAAAACACCAGTGCAGGCCTGGCGGAGGAACTCCAAGCCTGAATTTTAGAGGGTGGGGGAAGCGTTCAGGTAAATAATAGGCTGATCACCCGCTTAAGCGAGCACGCCGGCCGCTCAACTGTTTGCGAGCGCCGCCACGATCTTAGGTGGATTGAGCGGCAAATCTCTGAACCGCACGCCTGTGGATTGATACACCGCCTCGGCTATAGCGGGCATGGGCGGCACAATCGGCACCTCTCCCACGCCCTTCACTCCAAAAGGATGGAGCGGGTTGGGCACTTCCACAATCACGGTATCGATAAAGGGTAGGTCCGAGGCGACCGGGATGCGGTAGTCGAGAAACCCGGGGTTCTCCAGCGCGCCCTCATCGTCGTAGAGGTACTCCTCATTGAGCGCCCAGCCAATCCCCTGCACTGCACCGCCCTGCATCTGGCCCTCAACGTAGTCGGGGTGAATGGCCTTACCCGCATCCTGAATCGCGGTGTAGCGCGTTATGGTGGTGCGGCCGGTTTCTTTATCCACTTCAGCGTCGCAGATATGTACCCCGAAACCCGGCGCCGTGCTGGTCGAGGTCAAGGAGCTCGAAAATGTAAGCGGCCCGCCCATTGCACCTGCGCGACTGGCGAGCTCTTCAAAGGTCAGGCTCTGATCACCGTGATGCGCAGCCCCTTGAGACCAGGTCACCACGCCGGGCTCGACCTCCCACTCTGCGGCTGCGCGACGGCACAGCTCCGCCACACACTGCTCGGCAGCTTGAATTACTGCCTGCCCGGTTGCCAGCGTGGTCCGGCTACCGCCGGTTAAATCCGTGTGCCCCACCGCGTCGGTGGCCGCCACTTGCGGGTGAATGTGCTCAAAGGGGATCCCCAATACCTCTGATGCCATCATCGCCATGGAGGCGCGGGAGCCGCCAATATCTGGGCTGCCCGTCAGAATCGCAACATGACCGTCTGCAATCACATTGAGCGTGGCGCTCGATTGCATGCCAGCATTTATCCAATAGCCCATCGCCACCCCTCGTCCGGCACCCTCAGCAACAGCCGACTTGTAGTGCTCGTTGTTGCGCGCCACTTCAAGACACTCCCGCAAACCGATGCGTTTATAGGGGGCACCCATCATGTTGGCGTCGCCTTCCTCCACCGCATTCATGAGGCGAAACTCGATGGGATCGATACCCAACTCGGCCGCCAGCTCAGTGATCGCAAGCTCAAATCCCAGTGTGACCTGCGGAATACTTGGCGCGCGATACGCATGAATTTTCGGTTTGTTGGTGTATACCGAGCGGCCGGTGGAGCGCGCATCGGTGAGCTTGTAGCAGGCCGTCGCCATAAAGGCCGGGATTCCCGCCGGATTGCCGTTATAGGCCCCCGAGTCCATCAGGCACTCGACCTCCGCCGCGACCAGTTTGCCGTCGCGGGTCGCGCCGAGTTTCACCTTGGTCTCCGCACCGGGTGCCGGACCGGTGGCACGGAACACATCACCGCGGTCCATGACCATCTTCACTGGGCGGCCTGACTTTTGGGCGAGCACCACAGCCAGAGGCTCGAGATACACAGTGGTCTTACCACCAAAGCCGCCGCCAATTTCCGAGGCAATGACCTTGATCTTGCCTAAATCAATACCTGTGACCGCCGAGGTGTAATTGCGCACCGTGAAGTGGCCCTGCGTGGAGCACCACAAC
>CABYEX010000033.1 GCA_902518075.1 Halieaceae bacterium
CTGGGGCTGCTCGCGATCAGTTGGCGGGCGAGGGCGCGGCGAGATGGCTAAGGCTCCACTATCGACCCAGCTTGTCCCGCAAGCTGTAGAACAACATCCCTGCCACGAGGCCGGGCCAGCGCAGCAGCGTGCCGCCAGGAAAGCCGTGGGTTGGTACCGAAGCCATTAGGTCAAAGCCGCTGGTGTCGCCGTCTATCGCCTCTGCGAGCAAATGGCCCGCCATGGTCGCGGTGGGAACCCCATGACCCGAGAAGCCTTGGGCGTACCACAGGTGCTCACCCACGCGTCCAAAGTCCGGCATGCGATTCATCGTGATACCTACGGCACCACCCCAGCCATACTCCACGTCGATCTCCTCGAGCTCTGGATAGATATTGAGCATATGGGGTCGTACGAAGGCTTTAATGTCGCGCGGGAAGTGACTCGAGTAGTTCTCTCCGCCACCGAATAGCATCCGGCCGTCCTCAGAAAGCTTCCAGTAGTTGATGACGAATAGTGTGTCCGACATTGACAGGTTGTCGCGATTGATCCTTGGCAACAGATGAGAGGGCAGGGGTTCGGTGGCGATCACGAAATTATTGATGGGCATGATATTGCCGGCGAGCCGCGGCATGAGCTTGCCGAGATAAGCATTACATCCAAGTACCACGTGGTGAGCCTTTACATAGCCTTGCGTAGTTTTGACCTCTCCAGACTGGCCGTCAGGTGCCGGCTCGGCACGACTGTGCTCGTAGATTCTGGCCCCGGCCTCGGCTGCGGCCCGCGCCAGCCCCACAGCGTATTTCAAAGGGTGGAGGTGTCGGCAACCGTCATCCAATAAAGCACCATAGAAGCCTTGGGCGCTGGTGCGCTCTGCTACCGCCTTGGGCGCTAGGTAAGAGAGCTGTCGGTAACCGTACTGAGATTCGAGATGTTCGAGCTCCTCCTGCAACTCTTCAGCGTGGCTAAGCTTGGCTGCCAAGTGCAGGTTTCCCGAACCCAACTCGCAGTCAATCTGATACTCGTCGATCAGCTCGCAGACTTTTTGCACCGCATCGAGTCCGAGTTGCCAGAGTCCCTTGGCGGCCTCCATCCCAACCCATTTTTCGATGCTGCCTTGATCCGCCCGTTGGCCTGTGCCGACATGCCCACCATTGCGTCCTGAGGCACCCCAGCCAACGCGCTCGGCTTCCAACAGCACCACGTCATAGCCCTTCTTCTTTAGATGTAAAGCCGCGGAGAGGCCGGTATAGCCGCCGCCAATCACGCACACATCGGCAGTTTCCTCGTCTTGTAAAGACGGGAACGCGGGCAGAAGCGGCGCTGTGGCGGCGTACCAGCTGTCGGGGTATTTCCCTGCTGTATGGCCGGCGAACCGATCATTCATGGTTGGCATTATGCCGCTTGCCGGTGTCGAGACGCCATCCGATACTGTGAACTTATTGAGCTGCCCGCGGGGCGTCATGAGTGAGCCGATCCATAAAACGGCATCCAATCGAGCAGGTGCTTACAGTCCTGAGGGCGCGAATGACGCGTCACAGGTACCTTCTGCTGATACGGCCACCATTGAGGCGTGGCTGAAAGAGCACAAAATCTCCGAGGTGGAATGTCTTGTTCCTGATATGACTGGCAATGCCCGTGGCAAATTTATTCCGGCGCACCAATTCACTGCGAACCGAGAAATCAAGCTGCCGGAATCCATCATGGTACAAACCGTGACCGGTGAGTACACCGATGACCATTGGGATTTTGTTGAGCCAACCGATACTGACATGTTGCTCAGACCCGACGCCTCTACCCTCAGACTGGTGCCCTGGGGCCGTGAACCAACCGGGCAGGTCATTGCTGATTGCTACAAGGCCGATGGCGACCCGCATCCGCTATCGACCCGCAACGTGCTGCGTTATGTGCTGGGGCTTTATGAAGAGGCCGGTCTCAAGCCAGTGGTGGCGCCCGAGGTGGAGTTTTATCTGGTCAATAAAAACACCGACCCCGACTATGAGTTGATGCCGCCCAAGGGCCGTTCAGGTCGCCGCGAGGTCGCACGTCTCTCCTACAGCATCGATGCCGTTGCAGAGTTTGAGGATTTTGTGGAGGACATGTACGACTTTGCAGACCAGCAGCAGCTGGATGTCGATACGTTGATTCATGAGAACGGTGCCGCCCAGTTGGAGATCAACTTCAATCACGGCGACCCGCTGGCGATGGCGGACCAGGTCTTCGTCTTCAAGCGCACGGTGCGCGAGACCGCCCAACGGTACAATATGTATGCGACGTTTATGGCTAAGCCCATGCAGCGCGAGCCGGGTTCGGCGATGCACATTCATCAGAGTGTGATAGACCTCGAAACGGGCAAAAATATCTTTGCTACCGACGACGGTCAGCCGAGCCAGGCGATGATGGAGTTCATGGGTGGTCTGCAGAGGTACACGCCTGAGCTCATCAGCCTTTATGCGCCCAACGTGAACTCATACCGTCGCCTTGCGCCCGATATCTCGGCACCGATCAACTTGAGTTGGGGCTTTGATAATCGCACCACCGCATTCCGGGTGCCCAATTCTGATCCCGCGAATCTACGAATCGAAAATCGTTTCCCGGGTGTGGATGTCAATCCGTATTTGGCGATCACAGCGACGCTGGCCAGTGGTCTTTTGGGCATGCGGCAGCATTTGCAACCCACCGAACCGCATCAGGGTACTGCCAACGAGGACAGTGTGGGTGTTGCCCGGACGCTGGAAGAGGGCGTGCGAAAGCTCAACAACACCCCCGAGCTGCAGGCCATGATTGGCGAACTCTTTATGCGCGCATACGCTGCAGTGAAGCTCGATGAGTTCGAAGAGTTCAACCGCGTGATCAGCTCTTGGGAGCGCGAGCACCTGCTCCTTCAGGTATAACGCGGTGTCAGCAAGACTGCGCCGATTGTTTTTCGGTCATTGCGTGTGACCGATTCGAGCGTCGGTTATCATATTTTTCGCTGGGTGAAATATCTCACCTATGCGTTGCTGTCATTGAATATCTTCTTATTTCTCGCGGAAGAAATCGGAAGCGCGCGATTTGCCATCGCGAGCGGAGAAGATGTCGTTATGGGGGTACAACTCTTTTCCGCCACCTTGGATACCCTTGCCTGGGTCATCTTGTTACTCTTGTTTGAGCTTGAAACGGCAGTCATCCCCGACCACCGCTTAAAAAGGCTCCCGCGGTTTGGTATTCACGGTGTGCGCATGCTGTGTACCGCGGCGATCTTGATGGCGTTTCTAGGCTACTTTAGGGAGTGGCTTGCGTTATTGCCCAGTGAGCCATTGGTGGGAGAGGCCTGTCCGCTGGTCAGTGAGGGCTGGTCCTACATGGTCAAGCTCGACGATTTTGTGTCGCTTACAGCCGAGAACTGTGGTCAGTTTGGTGCTGATACTCGGCTTGTTACCGGCCTCGACGGGGTGATCGCCTCGCCCGCGGGATTACTTGAAGGTCAGCGACTAGCGCTCGTGGACGTCATTAATTCTGCTGCGTGGATTCTGGTGGTGATCTTATTAGAGATCGAAGTGAGATTACTGACCCGATGGGGAGGGGGCTCCCGATCGATGGCGCGTCTCGCCAACAGTCTCAAGGTCGTGCTATACACCACGCTGGTGTTGGCCGCGATTTACTGGGGCTTTAAGGGCGATTTCCTGGACTTCTGGGACGCTGCGCTCTGGCTATTCGCCTTCGTCTTTATCGAGCTTAACCTCTTCGAGTGGCAGCAGGAAATTCGTGACCAAACCGAAAGTGCGGCTCAAGGGCCCGTCTGAATCAGAGTTCGTCGTCGAAATCGAGGCCGTAATCGCCGAGCTCTTCTCGCAGTCTCAGCATCTCCAGGCGCTCCTCAGCCCGTCGACGCTTCGCCGCTTTCAGTGCTTTTTCGGTGACCGCCTCGGCAAAGTCCAGTGACTCAAAGTCCCCGTAAGCCAGTTCGCCCAAACCCGGCTCAAAAAACTCCTCGGCCGGTTCCTCTGTCACCGCAGTGGTATCTCTCTCACCCATAAACCACCTCCCGATGATCCTGAACAAAAGACCAGCGACGCCCGCTGGTTCGCGCCATCAGAGCGCAGTGTCACGTAGGTCACAAGAAATTTTTTGGTCTGAAGGGGTATATCGCACATAACAAATTAAGCTAAGCGCTGTGCTCGTTTTTAATGTATAACGAAAAGTTCCCCCTACCGATTTTGATCTGATAACCCGGTGCCGCAGTCGGGGCGCTCGCGCCGGCCGGTGCCTACCCGCATTGGCGCTCGCAGGTGGTTGGTTAATGCAACAGCCGGCGGCTTATCGGCGAGAAGGCGGCGTTGAGAGGGTGAGCGTCAGATCAATTGCGCAGCAATAGTCTCTACAATCTCTTCAGGCGCTGCGTCATCGCAGTCGATCACGATTTCACCGTAGCGTTCGTAGAGAGGCACCCGCTCTTCGTAAAGGTCATGAAGGGTCTGTTGGCCGTCGGCGGCTATTCCGCGTTGGGGTGCGAGGGACACGCGGTACTCAATTGTTTCGAATTGCGCGCGCAGGTACACCACGGTGGAGGCAGCACTGAGCCGCGCCATGATGGCGTCGCTGTATACCACGGAGCCGCCTGTGGAGATGACCGAAGGGAAGAGGGGCATCTTGGTTAATACCTGCTCCTCGACCGCTCTGAAAGTCGCGTTGCCCTTGCTATCCATGATTTCTTGCAGTGACAGCCCTTCCTGCGCCTCGATCAGGCCATCCGCATCGACCAGCTCAAGATCAAGCCGCGCGGCCAAGGCGGTGCCGATGGTGCTCTTCCCGCTACCTGGCATGCCAATTAATGAAATGATCTTATCAGTTGCCACAGTGATCAGGGTTCCTTTTCAAAATCGAGTCACGCCACGCTTACACGCGTTCAGCGTACCCGATACCCAATGCAATTTATTGATAGAAAGCGCGAGCTTCGAGCAACGCTATTCGTACGTGAAGGGCTTCGTGACCGATCACCACTGCAACGGGGTGTGGTCAAAGTGGGAGGTCGTGTTTTGGGGTAAAAGAGCTTGGGAGTAGGGTTAGTTGGCCCAGTCTCGCTCGGCCTTGAACTGCTGAGAGAGATACTCCATCTGATCCGCCAGGACCCGCTCCTTGGCCAGATAGTGCCACTCATAAGTGTTGGGCCTGAAGGGCACAGCGAGTAGCGGCATGTGTGATTCTTCAGGCGTCTGGCAATCTTTTAACCAGTTACAGCGCTTACAGGCCGCGACCACGTTTTCCCATTTATCGCTGCCGCCCCGGGAAATAGGCACGACATGATCCCGGGTGAGCTCACTGCGGCTGAACTGACCTCCGCAGTAAAGGCAACGGTGGTCATCGCGCCGAAACAGCGTGCGGTTGCACAGCGGCGGCGTGAAGTGATTCATCACCCGCCCTTCGAGCGCGACAATCGGTTGCAGGATAATTTCTGAGCGAATACCGGTGAGGCGCTGGATTCCCCCGAATACTGGGGGGAGGGATTCCCCGATGCCATACAGGACATCGCCGCGGGCGTAGGCGGTCACCGCCTCGTTCAGTGTTAGCCACCCTCTGGGTTGACCCGACACGTCCAGCTTGAGAATCGCTTGCATGAGCCTTGCTCACTGGTTTCTTGGACGTTACTGAAAAAGCCAGCGCGTGACAATCACTGGAACAGAAAATTCATCGACCTTACTGGGCCAGCCATTCAGCACTGACCAGTTCCTGCTCACCATGAAGCACTCGCCCGCAGAACCGCTCTCCCGCTTGGACCGCACCCACCCCTGCCGGCGTGCCGGTCATGACGATGTCGAAGTCTTCCAGAACCAGAAACTGATTGAGTTCCTTGAGAACCACGCTGGGTGGGAAAAGCATGAGGCTGACATCGCCCTTTTGTCGCACGGCATTGTCGACCGTCAATTCCACGCCGAGTTGAGTGAGGTCCTCGGGCGCTGCGACAAACTCGCTGAACAGTGCCGACCCGGTGAACGCTTTGCTGCGCTCCCAAGGCAGCCCAGCGGCCTTGAGTTTTGCTTGGGTGTCACGCTTGGTGAGATCCAGACCAAAGCCAACGCCTGCGACCTCACCCCCCTGCATCAGGAGGCAAATCTCTCCCTCGTAGTGCAGCGGCTCATCGAGTGCCGCGAACAACTCAGTACCTATGGACGTCGCCGGTTTCATGAACACAACCATGTTCTCGGCAGGGGCTGATGCCATTTCCTCGATATGGTCGGCGTAGTTTTTGCCTACGCACACCACTTTTCCGGGCCGCACCGACTCCCCTTTGAACACCACTGATCTCATGACGATTCCTCCATGACAGGCCGCACTATAAGCCTCCCAAAGAGGGCTGTCCGCATCGCCTATTGCTAACGGTTGGGTTAACCTTGCGCGCCTTCCCAATAACAAAGTCACTTCAGGGGGATGCATGTTGCGTCAGATTTTGCAGGTAGTTGCCTTACTGATCGGGTGGTTCAGCGCCGCGGCAGGCGCTATGGAGCGTCCCAATATTTTGGTGATTTGGGGTGACGATATCGGTTTCTGGAATTTGTCCACCAACAACATGGGCATGATGGGCTACCAAACCCCTAACATTGATCGTATTGCTGACGAGGGCGCCAAGTTCACCGACTACTATGGGCAGCAAAGCTGCACTGCGGGACGCTCTGCCTTCATTACCGGACAGTCCCCGATTCGCACAGGCCTGACGAAGGTGGGTGTGCCGGGCGCTGATCTGGGCATCCGGCCTGAAGATGTGACCCTCGCCACGCTCCTAAAAGAACAAGGCTACACTACGGGGCAGTTCGGCAAGAACCACCTAGGGGACCGCAACGAGTTCTTGCCCACCGAGCACGGTTTTGACGAGTTCTTCGGCAACCTCTACCACTTGAATGCTGAGGAGGAACCTGAGGATCCGGACTACCCCCAAACCCCGGCTTTTCGTGAGCGCTTTGGGCCCCGCGGAGTCGTCCACAGCTTTGCCGACGGTCGCGTGACGGATACCGGACCGCTCAACAAAAAGCGCATGGAGACGGTCGATCTTGAGTTCCTCGACAGCGCCCAGCAATTTATTCAGCGCGCCGCGGAGGATGACAAGCCTTTTTTTGTTTGGTTCAACTCCACTCGCATGCATTTTTGGACGCATACCCCGGAAGAGGAAGAGGGCTTGTCCGGTCAGGGGTTTTATAACGACGCCATGGTGGGTCACGACAATCTGGTCGGCCGACTGCTGGATCAGCTTGATGACCTCGGCATCGCGGATAACACAATCGTTTTTTACAGCACCGACAACGGGCCGCACTTCAACACTTGGCCCGATGCGGCGATTACGCCTTTCAGAAGCGAGAAGAACACCAACTGGGAAGGGGGTTTCCGGGTGCCAGCCATGATTCGTTGGCCGGGCAAGATCCCCGCGGGCACGATTCTGAACGGCATGATGTCGCACGAAGACTGGGTGCCCACGCTTATGACTGCGGCGGGTCGACCGACGGTGACCGAAGAACTGAAGGCCGGCGTGAACATCAATGGCCGCGACTATCATAACCACTTGGATGGCTATGATTTCCTGCCTTACCTCACGGGTGAAGCTGACCGCGGCCCACGGAATACCTTTTACTACTGGAGCGACGATGGGTTATTGACCGCGATGCGGGTTGGGGACTGGAAGGTCGTCTTTGCCGAACAGCGCGCTAAGGAATTTGATGTGTGGCGAGAGCAATTTCAAACGCTGCGGATTCCCAAGGTGTTCCATTTACGGCGCGACCCTTTCGAACGGGCCGATGAGCACTCCAACACTTACAACGACTGGTGGGTGCGCACAGCACTGCCGCGTTTGACGATGGCGCGGGTGCAGCTACAGGGTTTTCTTGAGACGCTGAAGGTGTATCCGCCCCGTCAGCGCCCTGCGACCTTTACCATCGATCAATTGATGGAGCAGTTATACGAACGCGCCGAGTAACGGCCTCGAGCGCTGACTGAGAAATAAAAAAGCGAGCTGGAAGGCTCGCTTTTTTGGTTGAGGGTCTTGTGGGCGATCAATGCGCGCCGGACGGGTCGACCTCCCAGCTCTCGGTGAGGAAGGCGTGTACCACGCCGCCATCTACCGCGATGGTCTCGCCCACAACGTAGTTACCTGCGCGCGACGCAAGGTAGATGGCCACGCCCGCCATGTCCTCGTCATTACCGATGCGGCCCGCTGGCACGTGCTGGCCCACGATATCGCCCAAATCCCGCGCGGCTTTATTCATATCAGAGGCAAACGCGCCGGGTGCGATACCCGTGACCAGAATGCCGTCTTTCACCAGTCGCGCTGCGAGTCGCTTGGTCAGGTTGATGACCGCCGCCTTGGAGGCTTGATAGCTATAGGTTTCCCAGGGGTTCAGCCGCAGGCCGTCGATCGAGGCGATATTAACTACCTTTGCTGGCTGCTCATCCGATGCGCCGGCTTTAAGCAGGCCGTGCATTGCCTGGGTCAAGAAAAAGATTGACTTCACGTTGAGGTCCATGACCTTGTCCCATCCCGCTTCAGGAAAGGTTTCAAAGGACTCGCCCCAAGCGGCGCCCGCGTTATTCACGAGAATATCGATTCCGGATTCGTGCTCAGCCATAGTGGTGGCCAAGGCCTTACAGCCGTCCACGGTAGAGATGTCCTGCGGTACGGCAATACAGTTGGGCCCCAACTCTTCGGCGACGGCCTCGCAGACGTCCGCTTTGCGGCTCGAGATATACACTTTGGCACCCTGAGCAATGAAACCGGTGGCGATCATCTTGCCGATGCCCCGTGAGCCGCCGGTGACCAGCGCAGTACGCCCAGCCAAAGAAAAGAGAGATTGGGTATCCATGAACAATATCCTTTGTGAGGATTCGGGAGGAGCCGCAGCTCAATTGGCACGGATTATGCCATAAGTGATGGCGAGCTCAGCCTACTGGCGCGCTGTGACCTGCCAAAATTGGCCATCGAGGGTCATGCCTGTATCTTCGCTGTAGAACGGTTTAACCGCATCAGCGACTTTGTCACGAACCGGCTGCTGCAGATCCTCGGGAGCATCGCGCACCATCTGTGCGATCGGACCGATCTGAACCAGCCGCTTGACAATATTGGTAAGGCTCAACCCGCGTCCAAAGGTCAATGGTTGTTGCAGCGGCGTCACGGCGACACTCTCAAACCCCGAGTTGATTAACACTGCCGTGACGTAGTCGGCCTCCTCAAACGCGAAAGGGCCCGGGGTGCGCGGTGGCACCTCTGGCGGTGCCGGTAACAGCTCGAGGGCCGCCATCGCCGGTACGGTCATAAACGGATTGACGGCGCGAGGTTGCCAGCAGCAAAACGCGAGACGGCCCGATGCACGCAGGGCGCTGCGGATGTTGGTGAAAGCTGCGACGGGATCTTCAAAGAACATCACACCGAAACGCGAGAAGACCATGTCATAACACTCTGGCTCAAAAGCATGCGTTTGCGCATCCGCCTCGACAAAGTGAATCGAGCTGCGCTCGGCGGCAAAGTGACTTGCGACGGCCAACATGGGCGCGGAGATGTCGACCCCGGTTACCGAGCCCTCTGCGCCGACTCGGCCGGCGAGGCTTAGCGAGGTGTGGCCACAACCACAGCCAATGTCGAGCACGTGTTCTCCCGGCTGCGGCGCCAGCGTGTCCATCACATACTCACCCAGTGGCTGCAACATGGCTTCCATGAGTGCATCCTGGGTGACCCAGTTGCGACCCGTCTCGCCGTTCCAGAATTCGATTTGTGTGGCGTTATCTATGGTCATGTCAGCTTCAGCGATTCAGAGGTATCGAGATTTAGAGATAAATAGAGACACGGTTTCAAGGCTTCGGCAAGATCCCAATTGCTTCGGTTTCCAAACTGCCCAGATAAAGCGTATCGCCACAGGGTGTGACTCCGGTGATGTATTGGAAGGCGTTATCCTGATCCTGCAGGTTGTGAATAACCTCGCCCTCGAGATTCACACCAATCACAAAGCTTGCGGGCTGGGCGGCTGCTTCAAGCCACTGGATCGGTAGGTAGGACAGCAGCGCTCTTAGGCGTGGCAGCGTGGCCAGTGAATCGAGACTGGCACGCAGTGAGGGCATGGCAATCCAAAAGGTGTTCTCGCCGTCAAAACGGATGTTGTCCGGTGTGCCCGGTAACTCGTCTATGAAGACATCTTGCTGGCCAGCTTTTTCGCCTTTCAGCCACAGCCGGTGTACCCGGCCCATGCCTGTCTCATTGACCAGCACATAGTCCTCGTTCGGGCCGAGGGTTACACCGTTGGCAAAAAAAAGGCCGTCCATCATGACTTTGGTTTGTTGCGTTGCTGGGTCATAGCGGAGCAGTCTGCCGGTGCGGCTCCCCTCAAAAAAATCTAGCGCGACCTGCGTGTAGTCAAACCGCTGGCTGGCGTCCGAAAACCAAATGCGCCCGTTACTATCGACATCGAGAT
This sequence comes from Halieaceae bacterium, assembly GCA_902518075.1. Next base: position 10,404 of record CABYEX010000033.1, read on the forward strand.
CATCAACGAAGCGCAGGGGCACGCCGTCGAGATTAGTAGCCAGTAAGGTGATATCGCCACTGGCATCCATATGCAGCAAGCCCGCCATGGAATCAGCGATCCAGAGGCCGCTCTGCCCATCGGGTCTCAGACCCAGCGGCCGCCCGGCGGTATTGCCAAGCTCAATCCATTTTCCCTGTGTGTCGGAACGCAACACGGCGCCGCCGTCAAGGCTGGTGTAGAGCCTGCCTTGCGCATCACAGGCTACGTGTTCGGGGGCAGTGCCGACCGGCACCGCGGTAATCACCGAAAGCGCCTGATTAGCCGCGAAGATGCCGGTTAGCCCTGGGTTGTAGGGTGGGGTCCAACTAACTGCGTTGACCGGCGCCCATTGCGGCAACACGATCAGGGCGATCAACCCCAAAACAAAAAGGCTGATCGCGACTTTCGCAACGCGTTTCACAGGTCGGAACCTCGCTTACATGCCACTAGAGGAGGCTATCAGAGTGTTATCCATCGCAGCACACAATTGTGCTGCCCAGTCACTGACCACGCGATCCGCTGAAGCCTGGTAACTAATATGTTTGGCATGGTTCAAGGTTAAGATCGTTGTGTTTATGGTGTCTCTCCTCTCCTTCGACACTTGGTAGAGGACTTTCTTGCAAAGTTTATGACTCTAATGTTCCAGAAGGCGCCTCCATGAGGCCTCCTTTATAAACGATTTACCGTGATTTGCTACTGGTGAAAAATCGAGCCGAAGCGCAATTGAGCGGGTCTTCAGCCCCTATGGGCTGATTAAGGGCGCTCGAGGCGCCGTGGCGGAGCGTTGTTGAAGCACCTGCAACACAGCAGTATTCTCTACGTCATTAATGCTGGAGAGCCAGTGTGTTGTGCGCCGCCAACAGGAGAGAACCCATGAACCAGGCCTTACCGAAACGCGCCCAGTTCCATCATATGAAGGATGGCACTAAGGAAGACTGGGAAATTATCGACGCCGAATTTTTGGAGTTTCGAGGTGACGTTTGCAAGCGGATTATGGCTCACCTCGTGCTACTTGAGGGCGATTGCGGAGGCTTTGCCATAGACCGGCTGACTCACAGCCTGCAAACCGCAACACTGGCCCATAAAGACGGAAAAGATGAAGAGTACGTGGTGTGTGCCTTGTTACACGACATTGGTGACACGCTGGGTCCCGCCAACCATGCCGATGTTGCGGCCGTGCTTCTTGAGCCCTACGTGAGTGAGGCCAACCACTGGATGGTCAAGCATCACGCTATTTTTCAGGGATACTACTTTTTTCACTACATGGGCCTCGATAGGGATCTCAGGGATCAATACAAGGACCATCCTCACTACGAGCGCACGTTGGAATTCATCGAAAAATACGACGCCCCCGCCTTCGACCCCGCGGCAGAGTGCTACGAACTGTCATTTTTCGAGCCTATGATGGAGCGGGTGTTTAAAAAGCCCAAGCGATCGCTGTATATCAGAGATTCTGATTGATCCGTTTACGGTGGGCTCTGAAGTGGAACCCGTCGTGAAATTGCTGTTCATTTGTACCCACAACCGTTGCCGCAGTATCTTGTGTGAGGCCATTGCGTCCCAGCGCGGCGCCGGTTCTCTTGAGGCGGCCAGCGCGGGTAGCGCACCGGTTGATGCTGTGCATCCCCTGACCCTGCGCTATCTCGCAGAGCGCGGTTACCAAACGACCGGATTGCAGAGCCAATCCTGGGAAGACCTCGCTACTTTTAACCCTGACCGGGTAGTCACCGTCTGTGACAGCGCGGCCGGGGAGTCCTGTCCGCTTTGGATGGGTGAGATCGACAAGCACCACTGGGGGCTGCCCGACCCTTCCCGCGCTCAGGGCGACGCCGCGACTATTCGTAGTGCGTTTATGGCGGTGATTGATCGCATCGAGAGCAAAGTCGATGAGTGGGTGCGTGAGATTGAATCCTGAGTGTGTGATGCCATGGTTGTGAAAGGAGTTCACAATGGGCATTTTTGAACGGTACCTGAGCGTTTGGGTGGGCCTCTGTATCCTGCTCGGCGTTGTGCTGGGTAACGCCGCGCCAGACGTGTTTACGGCGGTCGCCGCCTTTGAGTTTGCGGGGGTAAATCTGGCAGTAGCGGCGCTCATCTGGATCATGATTTACCCGATGATGGTGCAGGTCGATTTTGGGTCGATCCGAGATATTCGGAACAAACCAAAGGGTCTGATCATCACTTTGGTCGTAAATTGGCTGATCAAGCCCTTCACGATGGCGGCCCTTGGGTGGTTGTTTTTCAGGGTGTTCTTTGCGGATCTCGTGGATCCGGAAACTGCGACGGAATATATCGCCGGGATGATTCTGCTGGGGGTCGCACCGTGCACCGCCATGGTTTTTGTGTGGAGTCATCTGACCAAAGGGGACGCGAATTACACCCTTGTGCAGGTCTCTGTGAATGACCTGATTATGATTTTTGCCTTTGCTCCGCTGGCGGGATTTCTTCTGGGCGTGACAGATGTGGTGGTCCCTTGGGAGACGCTTCTCCTTTCCGTCCTGCTTTACGTTGTGATTCCGCTGGCGGCCGGCATAGTGACGCGTAAGGCCTTGCATCGCCCCGACAGTCCCGAGCGGCTAGCGTCACTGTTGAATGCGCTGAAGCCCTATTCGATAGCAGGCCTGCTGGGTACGGTGGTGCTGCTATTTGGCCTTCAGGCCGAGACCATCGTGGCGCAGCCGCTGGACATCGTGCTGATTGCTATCCCGCTGCTTATTCAAACCTACGGAATTTTTGCTGTGGCCTATCTTGCGGCGCGCTGGTGGCGGGTAGAGCACGCGGTTGCGGCGCCTTGCGCACTCATCGGTACCTCGAACTTCTTTGAGTTGGCCGTGGCGGTCGCGATCAGCCTGTTTGGCCTGCACTCCGGAGCGGCGTTGGCCACCGTGGTGGGCGTGTTGGTTGAAGTGCCGGTGATGCTCTCGCTGGTGGCCATTGTGAATCGCACGCGCTGGTAGCCTGATCCGGCGTCGCGAGGGCGGCCCCGCCCTGATAAGCTTGGTTCAATAGTGAGTGCGTCGCGATGGCCTCGCGGTCGTGATCCCACAAGACTACAGAGCAAAATAAAAAGGAGAGCCGCCATGACCGTGGCCTATCAACTCGAAGAAGCGGGCACCCGCTTGAGCCGCACCGCCATTGAGCGCCGCCCGATGGGACCGCGGGATGTGCGGCTGGATTTGAAGTTCTGTGGCATCTGTCACTCCGATCTCGTTGCGGCTAGTGACAAACTCGGCGGTGGCATATTCCCCATGGTGCCTGGACACGAGATGGTGGGTACTGTCAGCGAGATGGGCGCAGAAGTGCAGGGTGTGTCAGTCGGTGACACGGTCGGAGTAGGGTGCATTGCCGACAGCTGTCGAAGCTGCCACTCCTGTGACACTGGCGACGAGCACTATTGTGAAACCGGTTTTACGCTGAGCTTCAATAGCAAAGACCGCGAGGGGCACGTGAATTACGGCGGTTACGCCTCCGACTACGTGGTCGATTACGACTACCTCGTACCCATCCCGGCCGACGCGGATCTTGCGCGTATGGCGCCGCTGCTCTGTGGCGGCATCACGGTGTATACCCCGCTGAAACGCTTCAACGTCGGCCCGGGTACGACCTTGTGTGTGTTGGGTATGGGTGGGCTTGGCCATCTCGCGATCCAG
>CABYEX010000034.1 GCA_902518075.1 Halieaceae bacterium
TCATCCGGCTCTTCCGCCGCGTCGAACACCATGCCTTGCCCGTTTTCTCGTGCGTAGATACCGAGAATCGCCCTGATGGGTACAACGATATCGGTCGCCACACCGCCAAAACGGCCGTTGAACAGAATCAGTTCATTTCCCATCTCCAAACCCACTACGGCGTCAGAGGAGATGTTCAGTACGATCTGGCCGTCGGTCACATAGCTTTGGGGCACATCGACCCCCTCGTGATCCACGTCGACCAGTAGATGAGGGGTGCAATCATTGTCCACAATCCACTCATAGATAGCGCGGATAATATAGGGACGGCTCGAGTTCAAGGGAGGCTGACCGCTTTAGGAGCGCATCTCCCGCTCTTGAATGGAGAGACTCTCCTGAAACGCCTCCCGATTGAACAGACGATCCATGTAATCAAGGAGTGGCTTTGACTGCTTGCTGGGCCGGATGTCCACACCCAGTGAAGGCAAGCGCCACAGAATAGGCGCTACGCAGCAATCCACCAGAGAGAACTCTTCACTCATGAAAAAGGGCTTCTCCATGAAGATCGGCGCCACCGCTACCAGGCTCTCTTTGAGCTCTTTGACAGACTTCTTGACTACGTTGTCACTGCGAGATGACTGTATGGCATCGACCAACGCCGCCCAGTCTTTCTCGATGCGGTAGACAAAAAGACGGCTTTCAGCGCGTGCTACCGGATAAACGGGCAGCAATGGCGGGTGAGGGAAGCGTTCGTCAAGGTATTCCATCATGACCTTGGACTCATATAACACCAGCTCACGATCAACCAATGTCGGCATAGTGTTGTAGGGGTTCAAGTCTCCCAGCTCCGCGGGAATTGCACTGTTCTCTGACTCAACCAGTTCTACGGTGACGCCCTTTTCGGCAAGCACCAACCGGACACGATGACTGTAATGGCTGGTGTTATCCGAAAATAGGGTCATGGAGGATCGCTTCGATACGATCCCGGATGCATCATCTGACATACAAGTTCAACTGGTCAAAATGGGGGGGGCGAAGTGTACCACTCAAACAGGGGCAGAAGTTGCCCCCTATTCGCCAGGCGCTGTCCTCAGTGGACGTCTTTCCAGTATTCGCGGTTCAGCAACCACGCAAAAATAAAGAACACCACCAGGAATAGCAGAACGTACGTGCCGATGCGCAGCCGGTCTGACTTGTAGGGTTCTGCGATATAGGCGAGGAAATTGACAAGATCGTAGATCGCACCGTCGAACTGCTCGACAGACATGGCCCCTGCGGATGCCACGTCCATCGTGACACACTGCTCGGCCTTAGCCGCCGCAACGCCAGCCTCATCGGAGCAGGCTGCCAGACCCTGCAGTTCCATCAACACATGGGGCATGCCCACGTTCGGATAGACGCGATTGTTAACCCCGTAAGGCCGCAAGTCGTCCTGATAAAACGCCCGCAAATACGTGTATAGCCACTCGGGCTGTCTAGCTCTAGAGATGAGCGTAAGATCCGGCGGGGTCGCCCCAAACCAGACCTTGGCATCGCCCTTATCCATGCTGTTGGACATGAGCGAACCAAGTTTGATTTCGGGATCAAAGACCAAGTTGGCTTTGTACAGATCTTCCGGGATACCGAGATCGCGAGCTACGCGGTTGTGCCGGGAATACTGCAGAGAGTGACAACCCATGCAGTAGCTAGCGTAGAGCGCCGCACCACGCTGCAGAGACGGCTTGTCTGACGGATCCGCTTCAAACGTATCACACGGGATCGTTCCGCAGTCATAAGCTGATTCAGCACCCACGACCTTGAGGGGCAAGAAGGTCATGACGCCAATGAAAACCAAGGTCGCCATGCTTTGCCATACAGACATGCCACCGTTCATTGTCACCCGCTCGGGTTCAGGCTTGGAACGGCCCAGTCGCGACCACCAGGGCATAGCGAGGAAGAAGAAGAAGTAGAAAATTGTGCAAATTTGGGCGAGTACGGTGCGCTCAGGGGTCGGTGACTTCACACCCAGCACGCCAAGGATGATGAACGACACCACGAACAGCAGCAGCATGACGCGATTGAGCATGCTGCGGTAGCGCCACGACTTTACAGGGTTGCGATCCAACCACGGGAGCGCAAAGGGAATCACCACTGACGCCGCGAAGAATACAAACCCCCAGAATTTGTCGGGCACTGCCCGTAGGACAGAGTAGTAGGGCGTGAAGTACCAGACAGGGGCAATATGCTCCGGGGTCTTCAAGCCGTTCGCTTCTTCAAAGTTGGCAAATTCGAGGAAGAAACCACCCATCTCGGGAGCGAAGAACAACACCCCGCAGAAGAAAAACAGGAACACCGCAATGCCCTGCACATCATGCACAGAGTAGTAAGGGTGGAACCTGATACCGTCCAGGGGCACTCCGTCGGGGCCTTTATTGTTCTTGATCTCGACACCATCCGGGTTGTTAGAGCCCACTTCGTGCAATGCCAGAATGTGCAGCACGACCAGTGCCAACAGTACGATCGGTAGCGCCACAACGTGCAGCGCAAAGAATCGGTTCAACGTGATGCCCGACAGCAGGTAATCGCCGCGGATCCAGGTCACGATGTCCTCGCCAATCACAGGAATAGCACCGAACAGCGAGATAATCACCTGAGCGCCCCAGTAGGACATCTGCCCCCAAGGCAACACATAGCCCACAAACGCCTCGGCCATGAGTACGATAAAAATCAGCATGCCGAAGATCCAGATAAGCTCACGCGGCTTCTTATAAGAGCCGTACATCAGCGCGCGCATCATGTGCAGGTAGACCACGATGAAAAACGCCGAGGCGCCGGTGGAGTGCATGTAGCGCAGCAACCACCCGTAATCCACGTCACGCATGATATATTCGACTGAAGCGAAAGCCTCTTCTGCTGACGGAGTGTAGCTCATCGTCAGCCAGATACCTGTCAGCAGCTGGTTGACGAGCACTAGCAGCGAAAATACGCCAAAGAAGTACCATAAATTGAAGTTCTTGGGCGCGTAGTACTCGCCCATGTGCGTATCCCACGTCCGCGTCAGCGGCAGCCGCGCGTCAATCCAGGACATCAGGCCGGTCAGTGCTTTTTCCATCAGGCTGCCTCTGCGTCAACGCCAATCATTAGCACGCTGTCGCTCTCATATGAATAAGGGGGAATCTCAAGATTGGCTGACGCCGGCACGCCTTTGTATACGCGCCCAGCCAGATCAAATTTGGAGCCGTGGCAGGGGCAAAAGAAGCCCCCCAACCACTCGTCGCCACCCATGTCTGCGGCGCCGACCTCAGGCCGGAATTTGGGGGCACAGCCGAGGTGAGTGCAGAGCCCTACCATCACAAGGAATTCCTCATTGATGGCTCTCGCATCGCCCTCGATGTAGTCGGGCTGCGCGGATGCCTCAGAAGTGGGATCTTTCAGGTCGTCGTTCAAGGTGGTCAAACCCGCCACCTGCTCAGGGGTTCGGCGCAGTACATAGACCGGCTTGCCACGCCACTCAATCACCACCATCTGGCCCGGCTCGAGCTTGCTGATATCAGCGCGGACCGGCGCGCCTGCCGCCTTCGCTTTCTCGGAGGGATTCCATGAGCCAAGGAAAGGCACGGCGACACCGGCCACACCACCCACTCCCACCGCAGAGGTTGCGGCAGTCAAAAAGCGCCGACGCGTCTGGCCATCATCAGGCACCAAATCGCGCGTGTCCGTTGTATCCGTCATGATTGAGACTCTCCCGGTCTATCGTTTCGCCAGCCAATACCTGCCGGGCGGAAGGAGTTAGATTGGCCTTGGCGAGTAAGATGAGTTTAGCGCGCGAAGTTTAATGGTCGCGCACGCCCCCAGCAAGTTGAAATACGTAACGCCTGACGGCCGGGATCAGCAAGAGATTGGGCTAACTATTACTTATGGGGAGGAAAGCTATTCACCAGCACTATTCCCGCCAAAATCACCAACAGGCCGACAATGGCGAACCAATGCAATGCCTGCTCAAAAACCAGCTGTCCGCATAGGGTAATGAGAAAAATACCCAGCCCTGACCATATGGCGTAGACCACCGCAATCGGCAGCTTATTCAGGGCGTAGGTCAAGCAGTATAAGGAGGCCGCGTAGCACCCTGTCAGGGACAGTGTGGGCACGACGCGGGTGAAGTTATGGCTGACGGGCAATAGCATGGTGCCGCAAACCGCCAACGTCACTGCAATCAGTAAAAAGCGCACTGCACGGTATCGGCTCCCTTTATCCGTAACTGGCATGGACGCTCTGCTCCCCCGATGCCACCTGGGTACGTCCACCCGAGTTCTTCATCTTAGGGCCCAGGGTAAACAGCGATTTTGACGGGAACCCAAAAAAAAGGCCCGTATCGGCGGGCCTCTGGGAATATCAATGGATCGATCAGCGCTTCGAGAACTGGGGACGCCGACGGGCTTTTCGCAGACCCACTTTCTTACGCTCAACCTCTCTCGCGTCGCGGGTGACGTAGCCTGCCGCGCGCAGTGTGCCGCGCAGGCTTTCGTCATATTCCAACAATGCGCGTGTCAACCCATGCCGAATGGCACCGGCTTGACCAAAGCTGCCGCCACCGGCAACCGTCACATTGGCATCAAAAGCGTCTGCGTTCTCGGTAAGTTCCAGAGGCTGCCTGACAATCATTCGCGCCACTTCCCGGCCGAAGTACTCATCAATGGGACGGCCATTGATCATGATGTTGCCGCTACCTGTCCGTAAAAAGACACGCGCAGTGGACGATTTGCGACGTCCTGTTCCGTAATACTGTGCGGTTGCCATCGTGACCTCCTCAGATCGTCAGTGGCCGCGGCTGCTGTGCCGCATGCGGATGCAAAGGCCCCGCATAGACTTTGAGCTTTTTCAGCATTGCGCGACCCAGAGGGCTCCGCGGCATCATGCCCTTCACCGCACGCTGAATAACCCGCTCCGGCGCCTTGTCGATCAACTGCTCGAAGCTGGCTGAGCGTATGCCACCTGGAAAACCCGTGTGGTGGTAGTAAATTTTTTCGGTTTGCTTCGCGCCGGTGACGCGAATTTTCTCGCAGTTCACGACAACGACGTAATCACCCATGTCCATGTGAGGGGTATACTCTGGCTTGTGCTTGCCGCGCAAACGGTGCGCGATCTCCGTGGCGAGACGACCGAGCGTCAAATTCTCGGCATCGACCACTAACCAGTCGTGCTGAACGTCTTCTACCTTGGCGCTATATGTTTTCATGACCCGTGCCCTGGGGGCGAAATCAAAGGATCGCGGATGGTACTGGAGTGCCTGAGCCCTTTCAACCGTTAATTTGCCGCCCCAGCGTCACGGCCGATGCTCGGCTCTGAGGTATTCCTGAGTGCGCATTTCCTGCAATCTAGAGACCGTCCGGTCGAACTCGAAGCTCAGCCTTGATCCGTCGTAAAGCTCTTCCGGCGGCCGAGCAGCTGTGGCAATCAGTTTGACATTGCGATCATAGAATTCATCCACCAAATTAATGAAGCGCCGCGCTGCATCCTCTTTGTCCCGGTCCAGTAGAGGAATCTGCTCAATAAATACGGTGTGGTACTCGCGAGCCATCTCGACGTAGTCGGCCGCGCTGCGCGGCTCCTCACACAGCGTACTAAAGGTCGCCCAGGCAACACCGGGCGCATCGGCTAGCAGATTGACCGATCTTTGATTGATATCGACCGATTTGGGTTCACCCGCTATCCGTCCGGTCAACGACGAAAAATAAGCTGACAGCGCCTCAGTGGCGGCCCTCTCGTGGGGGACGTGCCATAAATCAGCGCGTTGTAGCGTTCTGAAGCGGTAATCAGTAGACGCTTCCAGGTGCGTCACGGTCAGGTGCTGCTCAAGCAAACCAATTGCCGGCAGGAAACGACTGCGCTGTAGTCCATCACGGTACAGCTCCTGTGGCGGGATGTTCGACGTGGCGACCAGCGTGACACCCCGTCGAAACAGCGCATCGATCAATCCACCAAGGATCATGGCATCGCCAATATCACTGACAAAAAACTCGTCAAAGCAGAGCACCAGGGCCTCATCAGCAATTTCATCCGCCACGACTTCAAGCGGGTTTCTGGCACCGCTGTGCTGGGTCAGTGTCGAGTGCACACGCTGCATGAAGCGATGAAAGTGAACCCTGAGTTTTCGCTCCAGAGCCAGTGTTTCGTAAAAGGTATCCACCAGATGGGTTTTGCCCCGACCTACCCCGCCCCAGACATACAGACCTTGCTCTGGCGCCGCGGGACGGCCCATCAGCTTTCGGGCGCGGGCCCAGACGGTATTTTGCTCTGCTTCTCTGGCCAGTAGGCGACTATACAGGTCATCCAACTGGCACATCACGCTCTCCTGTGCTGGGTCAGCCAGCAGGGCGCCAGATGCCACGTCTCGATGGTAGCGCTGTAATGGGGAGAGGCCTTCTGTCATGGTTTAGCGATGCAAAGATTGAGAGGACAGTGCGCTGGTTGAGCGGCGCGCAGGGTAGCACGGACGGCGCGATCAAAAAGCACGCTATGTATCAGTCGATGATATACGGATCCGACACTCAAATTAGATCCATCTCACCCCGCCCCACCCGCCGCGGGACGCCGTGCCTGACTTGCAGTACACTCAATGGCCAGGGTGAAGAGAATCCGGCAACCAACAAAGGCCTTCAAAACCATGTATTCAATGTCAAATCTAGTCTTTGCATTTATTATTGGCGGCGGTATCGGTGGGGTTGTGGGGTGGTATCTGGCTTCAACTACGCGTGGCGACAACAAGCGCAAAGTGATCATGGACCTAGAAAGCCAACTCGATCAGGCCAAACAGGATCGGGCAGACTACGAGGCAGAGGTATCTGATCACTTCTCGCAAACCGCAGACCTCCTGCACAAGCTGACCGACGACTATCGTGCCGTATACACGCACCTCGCAGATGGCGCCGACCAGTTATGTGGTGACCGGGTCAGCATCTCTGAGGCAGCGCTCACCGCGCCCGCGGCAGACTCGACTGACAAACCGCACCTGGTCGAGTTGGCGCAACCACTGGACTATGCCCCCAAGAAACCGGATGAGCAGGGGCAACTCTCAGAAACGTTCGGACTAGATAAGTCCAACAGCTCGGCTGCTTGAAGCCATCAGGCTGGGTTGTCGATATCGATGAACTCGTGGCTCAATCCCAGCGCCTCGGCTGCGAGTGAGCCAACCGCCTGCACGCCGTAGCGCTCAGTCGCGTGGTGACCCGCACCGATAAAAGCAATACCGCGCTCCAGGGCCACATGCGCGGTCTGCTCCGAGACCTCTCCCGTCACATACACATCAGCGCCCACATCAGCGGCGAGGTCGATATAGCCTTGACCGGCCCCTGTGCACCATGCCACTGATTTCACGTCTCCCTCTCCAATCACGAGTGGCGAGCGATCCAACGCAACGCTGAGTCGGTCCGCGAGTCCCTGAACAGTGACCGACGCCTCGAGCTGACCTCGGAAGACCGGCGTGCCCGGATCTTCCGGGTCGAGCGCTTCGGGGGCTTCAATGCCCATCAGCCGGCCGAGCTCTGCGTTATTGCCGTGCAGCGGATGACAATCCAGCGGCATATGGTAGGCAAACAAATTAATTTCAGCCTTTATCAGCGCGCGCACTCGCGCCGCTTTCATACCCGTAATACAAGGCGGCTCCGACCGCCAAAAATAGCCATGGTGGACCAGGATAGCGTCAGCCCCACGATCGCGCGCCGCCTCGATCAGCGCCTGACTGGCTGTCACGCCAGTCACCAGGTGTCGCACGTCAATTTTCCCTTCGATCTGCAACCCATTTGGGCAATAGTCTTTGAAGCGCTGAGGCGTCAGTAAATCGTCAAAAAATGCGTTCAGTTGTTGCCTAGTGCAGCCCATAGTCGATCCAAGCCAATGATCTCTTTGGGGAGAATAACCAGCGCACGATCATTTACAATGCCCCCGAGGAGATCGATGTGAAACATGAACTGACCGCCTTTATATGGCCGGCACTCGTCGGCGTCCTTGCTGCGGCACTAATTCTCGATAAATGGGTGCTGGAGACACAGGAAACAGGGAACGCACGAGTCAACGGCGGGTACCGCGATGCCGTGGCACTGGCGACCCCTTCGGTGGTCAACATCTACACCGCTAAATTGGTTGATGCGCGCACTGATCCCCGCCTGAACTCACCGCTACAACGTCGATTGTTTTCCAACCGCGGCAGGCGCCAGCGTATCGAGCGCTCGCTGGGCTCTGGCGTGATTCTCAGTGCTGCGGGACATATTGTGACCAACAACCACGTGATCGCAGGCGCTGATGCGATTCAGATACTGCTTGCGGACGGCCGTTCTGCCAGTGCCTCGGTAGTGGGCAGTGACCCCGAGACCGATCTCGCCATTTTGCTTATCGACCTGCCGGAGCTGACACCGATAGCACTGGCAGATGCCGAGGATATCGCCGTGGGTGACGTAGTGTTGGCCATCGGCAACCCTTACGGCTTTGGTCACTCTGTATCACAGGGCATCGTCTCGGGAGTGGGCCGCTTCGGTTTACAGTTGTCGACCTACGAGGGCTACATTCAGACCGATGCCACCATCCATCTGGGTAGCTCAGGCGGTGCCCTGATTGATCATCAAGGTCGTTTGGTGGGCATCAATACCCTCATCTATACCGCGGGCGCGGAACGCAATGGGGAAACCCCGGGAATTGGAATTAATCTCGCGACCCCCAGCACATTGGCTGCCGCGGTCCTGGATGACATCGTCAAGTATGGCCATGTCATTCGCGGCTGGCTGGGCGTCAGCGTGGAAGTGCTGCTCAGCGAACAGCAGGTCGGGGGGCCAGCGCAACAACTGATCGTGACGGATCTCGCTCCCGGGGGACCTGCGCAGCGCGCTGGCATCCAGCTCAATGACATCATTGTCGCCATGGATGGAGAACCCGTCGTGGACGGCCGGGCGGCGATGCTACAGATTGCTCAATTGCGACCGGGCCATCTCCTGAGGGTCAATTTGGATCGCGAGGGTGTGCCGATCGAATTGGAGGCCGTTGTCGGCACCCGGGGCAACAGCTGACTCAATCAGCGCCGCGCATACGCTTTTGGGCACTCAGACCGTGGGCCTCAAGCGCCTCGGCATCAGCCAGCACCGCCGCGACTTCGCCCAAGGTGTGTGCGCCCTGCTCGGAGACCTTGATCACACTGCTCCTGCGCTGAAAGTCATAGACACCCAATGGCGAGGCAAATCGCGCGGAACCTGCGGTCGGTAACACGTGGTTGGGGCCAGCACAGTAATCACCGAGCGCTTCTGAAGACATCGCCCCCATAAAGATCGCGCCCGCCGCGCGGATATCGCCGACCACACGGTCCGGGTCTGCCAACGCCAGCTCGAGGTGTTCGGGTGCCATACGATTGCTGAGGGCCACTGCCGACTCGATATCCGGCACCCTGATCAGTGCGCCGCGATTATGGAGCGCCGCAGTCACGATATCGCGCCGCGACAACGACGGTAGCAGCCGCGCAATACAGGCCGCCACCTCATCCAAATATACATTGTTGGGCGAGATCAGAATCGCTTGAGCATATTCGTCGTGCTCTGCCTGGGCGAACAAGTCCATGGCGACCCACTCGGGGTCAACCGACCCGTCCGCGAGGATCAAAATTTCAGAGGGGCCGGCGACCATATCGATGCCCACACGGCCGAAAACCTGTCGCTTTGCTTCCGCGACGAAGCGGTTCCCGGGACCGACAATTTTGTCCACTCTGGGAACGGTGGCCGTGCCATAGGCAAGCGCTGCGACAGCTTGCGCGCCGCCCACGGTGTACACCTCGTCAACACCCGCCAGCGCCGCGGCTGCCAGGACCGTGGGGTTGATTTCCTCACCGGGCGCGGGTGCGACCATGACGACGCGCTCTACACCGGCGACTTTCGCAGGAATCGCGTTCATCAACACCGAAGACGGATAGCTCGCCCGACCGCCGGGCACATAAACACCCACACAATCTAGCGCCGAGACTCGCTGGCCCAGCAGGTTGCCTTCTTCGTCCTCGTATTGCCAACTCTCGGCACGCTGACGTTCGTGGAACCCCCTAATACGCGCCGCCGCCCGCGTGAGCGCCGATGACACCTCAGGGCTCAAATCAGAGAAAGCCTGCTCGATGGCATCCACGCTTACACGGAGCGCCTGAGCATCCTCTACGGCTCGCCGATCCAGTTCGTTGGTGTATCTGACCAGCGCGGCATCGCCCTCGTGCGCTACAGTTGCCAAAATCTGCGTCACGGTCTGCGCAAGGTCCGCATCGGCCTCTGCCGGGCTGATCAGCAAGCGGCCAAAGGCGGCCTCAAAGTCAGGCTCAGACATATCCAATCGGCTGATGGGATGCTTTGCCGTCATTGACCTGCCATTTTCACTGCAGCGCTCAGCGCTTCGACCAGCGTCTGGACAGACGCATGCCGGGTGCGCATTGATGCCTTGTTCACGATCAGTCGCGAGGAGATATCCGCAATCAATTCCCGCGGCGCCATGCCGTTCTCTGCCAGCGTTTTGCCGGTATCTACAATGTCGACGATTTCATCTGCCAAACCCATCAGCGGCGCCAGTTCCATGGAGCCGTAGAGCTTGATGAGATCGGCGTGCAGGCCCTTACGCGCATAGTGCGCTCGGGCCACGTTCATGAATTTAGTCGCCACCCTCACCCGGCGACGTCCGCTATTGTCGGTCGGGTCAGAGGCGGGCCCGGCTGTCATGAGTCGGCATCGCGCGATTCCCAAATCCAGCGGCTCGTAGATGCCCTCGCTCCCGAACTCCAGCAACATATCTTTTCCCACGATCCCAACATCTGCGGCACCGTGTCGGACATACGTGGGCACGTCAGATCCCCGCAGGATCACCAGACTGATCTTGGGTACGGTGGTCGCAACGACCAGCTTGCGGCTGCTGTCGAGATCCTTCTGTGGAGCGATGCCGACCTCTGCCAGTAACGGCAGGGTTTCCCTCAATATCCGCCCCTTGGTCAGCGCAATCGTTAATGTGTGTTCAAGTTGCATAAAAGTGTTATTCAAACCCTCAAGTGGATATCCGACGGATATCGGCGCCCAGGGACTGCAATTTACCCTCGATATTTTCGTAACCACGGTCAATATGGTAGATGCGATCGATCCGGGTCTCACCCGAGGCCACCAACCCTGCAATCACCAGACTGGCAGATGCGCGCAAATCCGACGCCATCACGGGTGCACCCTGCAAGCTGGGCCGCCCGGTAATAGAGGCACTATCTCCCTCAATCGCTATATCGGCGCCCATACGCTTCATTTCGTGTGCTTGCATCAAGCGGTTTTCAAATACGGTCTCCGTGACGCGAGATGTCCCCTGGGCCACCGTATTCAATGCAGTGAATTGGGCCTGCATATCGGTGGGGAAACCCGGGAACGGCTCGGTCACAATATCCACCGCTTTGGGTCTCTCACCCCGCATATCCAGACTGATCCAGTCATCACCCTCATCGAGATCAGCGCCCGTCTGCCCGAGCTTATCCAGCACCACGCCCAGCACTTCGGGACAGATACCCTCTACCCGCAGACTGCCCCCCGTTGCCGCCGCCGCCGCAAGATAGGTGCCCACCTCAATACGATCCGGCATGACCTCGTAGGGCGCACCATTGAGTGTTGTCACACCCTGCAACGTCAAGGTGTCAGTGCCTTCTCCTTCGATGCGGGCACCCATGGCTCTGAGGAATCTCACCAGGTCGACAATTTCAGGTTCTCTCGCCACGTTGCGCAGCACACTGGTGCCGGCCGCCAGTGACGCCGCCATCACGGCGTTTTCGGTGCCTCCCACCGTGACCGTATCAAAGGTGAAGTCGACGCCCTTTAAACCTTGTTGTGCGCTGGCCACGATGTAGCCGCCTTCGACCGTGATGACGGCTCCCATCGCTTCCAGAGCGCGGATATGCAGGTCCACAGGGCGGCTGCCGATCGCACAACCGCCCGGGAATGACACCCGCGCTTGCCCATGCCTTGCCAGTAAGGGGCCCAGCACAAGAATGGAAGCGCGCATGGTTTTCACCAGGTCATAGGGCGCGGTGAACGCTTGCACCGAGTCACTTTTTATCAACACCTCGCCATCATGGCGACGCGCCGTTTTAGCGCCGAGGCTGGTGAGCAAGGTTAGCATGGTGGTTATGTCTCGCAATACAGGCACCGACCGTAGAGAGCAGGCACCGGCGGTCAGCAGAGTGGCTGCAAGTATCGGCAAGGCAGCATTTTTCGCTCCCGAGGCGGTCAGTACGCCCTCAAGGCGATTCCCTCCCCGGATAATCAGACTGTCCAAAATCCACCTCGTTCAGGGGGTTTGCGCACTGATATTGACCGCATGCAGGGTGCCATCTGCAATGAGCCCCGACAGCGGCGCATAAACGCGCTGCTGGCGCGCGACCGGCCTCAGGCCCTCAAACTCGGCGCTAATCACCGTGATGTCCACATGCCCTCCCCCAAGCGCTACGGACACCTGTGCGCCCGGAAAGGCCTCGGATAACAACTGGGTCAACTCTGATTCAGTCACCGGTCAATTCCTCCGCCTGTTCGACCACTGCCTCATTCCACTGAGCGATCACGCTATCGAGGTCGTCATCGGCGTCTCTGGCCAGCGCACTGAACTGATTGCGATAGATCTTACCGAGGTTAATGTTCTCGATAATGAGATTACGCAGACGCCAAACGCCATTTTTGTACTGACCCATCTGGTAGCGGATGGTGTACACGCGCTCCGCCTCGCCGTACACCAGCTGGGTCACGGAAGCGCGGCGTGCGCTTTGCGGTGAGGCTTCGATGCCCTGCACCTCCATTCTGGCGCCGCCAAACGCGAGCAATCCCTTGGCATAGCTTCTGATCAGGCCTTCTCTCAAGGTCGTTGCAAAGTCGTCTCTCTGGCGCTTAAGGTTGGCCCTGTCGGCTTGATCCATGGAACGACCCCGGCTGTAGTACTCCCCCATCACGGCGGTGGCAAAACCTCGCCAGTCCACCAGCTCGGCGAGCGCGTCGTCGATCTCGCGGTAGTAGCGGTCGGGATCCTCGTCAAAATACGTATTGGCTTCTGCGACCACCGTCATCACCTGAGCCGTGAAATCACTGATGACTTCAGCAGGTCCCCGCTGACCCGCAGAGGCTTGCTCGGCACGGACTGGGCCACCGTGGATAACCGCCAAACACAGCGCGATATGAGCCACCAGACACATTAATCGGTTTAACACAGCAAACTCCCTTCAACCCCCAAAACCACCCATTCTGTCCGCCACAAGCGAATACCTGCCAACATCAGAATTGAGTGGGTTAGACTGTCTGAGCGAAGTGATAATCGTCTCTCTTCTCAATTACAGCAGGCCTTTGCACGCAATGATACCCGATCGTCGCTCGGCCCACTTGCCCACCAAACGGACAGAATAGGAAAGCATATCGTGTTGTGGTACTCGACAGTGATTGCGGTGGGTTTGGTGGCGCTCGTCTGGAGCGCGGATCGCCTCGTGGATGGCGCCTCCGCCATCGCAAGGCGGGCGGGTCTGACACCCATGCTCATTGGCCTGACGATCGTCTCGGTCGGGACCTCCGCACCCGAGATCCTGATTTCCATCATGTCTGCGCTGGCAGACTCGGGTGAACTCGCCGTGGGCAATGCGTTGGGATCCAACATCGCCAACGTGGGGCTGGTATTGGGTGTCACCCTCTTGTTCAGCAGTATTACGCTGGGACGAGACACAACCTGGATCGATCTACCTCTGCTGATGTTGGTCGTCCTCGTCACATGGTTCTTGCTGTATGACCTCGAGCTTTCGCGATCAGACAGCTTCGTCCTGCTTGGCATGCTAGCGCTCTTCTTTGTTCGTGTGGCCCAGCATGC
>CABYEX010000035.1 GCA_902518075.1 Halieaceae bacterium
TATCGACGCATTCAGAGAGTGCCTTGAGCCATGCCAGCTCGACTTGAACTCGCCGTTTGATAAGCCCGAATTCCGAGAAGATGTCGCGGAGTGCGTCCACTTTTCCGTGATAGCGGCCATCCAGTGGTGAGAGGGCTGTCAGCGGTGTGGGGCTCATGGGGTTGCCTGATTGCGGTAAGGGCTTAGTTTATCACGGTGCCGCGTTATGTTTGATCAGTGCGTCACGCCCAGTTCTCGGGCCATTTGCGCCGCCGTGTCACGGACGCGCCCTCGGCTCAACATTAATTTAAAGCGCGTGCCGCCAAGTTGTCGCCATAAAAATGCGGCCCTGACACCGCACATGAGTAGCGCGCGCACCAAATCGGCGACCTGGGGGTTGTTCAGGTGTTGAGCGCTACCGGTCACCTTGATGCGGTACGACAGGGTGCTGAGTGTATCTTGATAAATGGCGGATATATTGGCGCTTAGACCATTGATATCGCTTGAAAAATTTTCAGCCTTATATGCGGTGTGCTTGAGTCGCGAATGGACAATGGCCTGCAGGTCGTCGCGCGCGGCAAAACGTCGCTCCAGCTGCAGAATGGCCAAGGTGTAGCGCAGTGTATCTGCCGTTGCCTCATCCTGCGAGAGCCCCAAGCAGGCTGAAAGCTGCTCGAGACCTAGGCGAATGCCCTGTGGCGTGCCGAAGACCGTCTCAACACCATCGGGCTCAAAGCTGAACAAGGAGTGTACCGAGGCCTCCACAAAGGGCAGGGGCCAGCTACCGGTTTTCGCGGCCAAATCCACAATGCGTGCCGCCTGCGCTACGCCCGCCAGTGCCACCGTGCGTTGCTCCAAAAGCGAGCGCTCGTTCATTGAGCGGCCTCAATGACGCCGCCACCAAGGCAAATATCACCCTCGTAGAACACGACGGACTGACCGGGAGTGACTGCTCTCTGGGGTGCGGAGAAGCTGACCTGCAATTTCGATTCGGAGACGGATATCTTGCAGGCTTGATCCGCTTGCCGGTACCGAATTTTGGCATGACAGGTGAGG
Source organism: Halieaceae bacterium (assembly GCA_902518075.1). The sequence continues at coordinate 1,036 of CABYEX010000035.1, forward strand.
GGGAGCGTGGGGGGCTCGCCGCTAATCCAGATCACGTCAGTTGCGGTGAGCTGTGTTTTGAACAATGCTGGGTGCTCATTGCCCTGTGCGACCAACAGCACGTTGTTAGCGACCCGCTTATCGACGACGTACCAGGGCGCCTCTGGGCAATTCGCCAGCCCGCCGATTCGCAATCCCTGTCGTTGCCCGATGGTGTGGTACATCAAGCCTTCATGCTCCCCAAGTTCGTCCCCATCTACTGACACAATGGGTCCGGGCTGTGCAGGCAGATACTGCTTAAGGAAGTCGCGAAATCGGCGTTCTCCAATGAAACAGATGCCTGTGCTGTCCTTCTTGCGCGCGGTCACAAATCCAGCAGAGGCCGCTTTCTTGCGGACCAGCGCCTTCTCCACATTTCCTACGGGGAATAGGCTTCTGCCGAGTGCCTGATGATCAACCTGGTGCAGGAAATAGCTCTGGTCTTTGCTGCCATCGACCCCTTTGCGAAGTCGCGTGGCGCTGCCCGTGGCATCGGTTTGCACGTAGTGACCTGTGGCAATCAGGTCGGCGCCTAACTGCGTAGCGTAGTCTAGAAAGGCGCGGAACTTGATTTCTCGGTTGCACAAAATGTCGGGGTTGGGTGTCCGGCCTGCGCGGTACTCCGACAGAAAGTGGTCGAAAACGCCATCCCAATATTCTGCAGCGAAATTGGCACTGTGGAGGCGGATCTCCAGTTGATCCGCTACCGATTGAGCGTCGGCCAGATCCTTTTTGGCAGTGCAGTATTCAGTGCCGTCATCCTCTTCCCAGTTTTTCATGAACAGGCCTTCAACCCGGTAGCCCGCCTCAATCAACATGAGTGCCGCGACGGAGGAATCCACGCCCCCTGACATACCAACAATGACGGTCTGATCCTGTTTCGATGTGTGGCTCACGGCTACCGCTTTTATTCAAAAAAGGCGGAAAGCATGAGGGGAGTGGAGGGTCGGGTCAATGCCGCGTCAGATAAGCATCTCGTGACGATGCTCGCCGGGCTGTAATGCGTTTAACTGCCATGGCCCGACGGTGACCCGGATCAACCGCAGCGTTGGGTAGCCCACCGCGGCCGTCATCCGTCTGACTTGCCGATTTCGGCCCTCCGTAATGGACAGGCTCAACCATGAGTCGCTGACGGTTTTCCGCTGTCGTATCGGCGGGTCGCGCTTCCATACATCGGGTGGTGGGATGGGGTTGGCTTTTGCAGGCCGGGTCATACCGTCCTTGAGTTCAATGCCAGTCGACAGTTGTGCGCAGACTTCGTCATGAATATCGCCTTCGACCTGAACCCAATAGGTTTTCCATTGCTCATGATCCGGGTGCGCAATGCTCTGCTGGGTTTTGCCATCTTGGGTGAGCACCAGAAGCCCCTCCGAGTCGTAGTCTAGCCTTCCCGCCGGTCGAAAGCCCGGTGCGTCAAGAAAGTCTGCGAGCGTCGCCCTCGGATGTTCCGGCTGTTCGCGATCCATGAATTGGCTCAGCACGCGAAACGGTTTGTTAAGCAAAATCACCTGACTCATTCGCCTAGTGTGCAGTATTTGATGTTAAAATGCGTACACCGACCAGACGCCCACCAGCGCTCCCATTAGCAGGGGCGAGGGCGCACCGTGATCACTCGGAGCGAGCTTCGGGATTTGTTTTTTTCTGGGGGATTATCACTATGTCTTATAAGCACATTTCCGTTCCTGAGACCGGCGACATGATCGTTGTCAATGCCGACAACAGCTTGTCGGTGCCGGAAAACCCGATCATTCCCTACATCGAGGGGGATGGTATCGGAGTCGATATCTCGCCTGAGATGATCGCGGTGGTCGACGCGGCAGTGGCCAAGGCCTATGACGGTGGTCGACAGATATCTTGGATGGAGATCTACACCGGTGAAAAAGCTGCCGAACTCTACGACGGTGATTGGTTTCCTGAAGAGACGCTAGAGGCGATCAAGACCTACAGCGTAGCTATCAAGGGCCCGCTGACGACACCGGTTGGCGGCGGTTTCCGCTCGCTAAACGTGGCCTTGCGTCAGGAGTTGGATCTGTACACCTGCCTGCGTCCTGTGCGGTGGTTCGAGGGCGTTCCCTCGCCAGTTAAGAACCCGGGCGATTGCAATATGGTGATCTTCAGGGAGAACTCTGAGGACATCTACGCCGGCATCGAATATCAGGCCGGCACAGATGAGGCTCAAAAGGTCGTCGATTTCATTATCAAAGAGATGGGCGCGACCAAAATCCGCTTCCCCGAGAATGTCGGTATCGGTATCAAGCCGGTCTCTGCGGAGGGCACCCAGCGCTTGGTACGCAAGGCGATTCAATACGCCATTGATCAGGACCTGCCTTCGGTAACACTAGTGCACAAGGGGAACATCATGAAGTTCACGGAGGGCGCCTTCCGTGACTGGGGTTACGAACTTGCGCATCAGGAGTTCGGTGGTGAGATGCTGGATGGTGGCCCCTGGGTAAGTATCAAGAATCCCAAGACGGGTGGCGATATCGTGATCAAGGACGTCATCGCTGATGCGATGTTGCAACAAGTGCTGACTCGCCCTAAAGATTACAGTGTCGTCGCCACGCTGAACTTAAACGGTGACTACCTGTCTGATGCGCTGGCCGCGCAGGTAGGGGGCATCGGTATCGCGCCCGGCGCCAACCTCTCGGATACGGTGGCGCTGTTTGAGGCGACTCACGGGACGGCACCCAAGTATGCGGGCCAAGACAAGGTCAATCCTGGCTCCCTCATCCTTTCGGCTGAAATGATGCTTCGTCACCTCGGCTGGAACGAGGCGGCGGATCTGATAATTGACGGTATGAACGGTGCTATTCAGGCCAAGACCGTGACCTATGACTTTGAGCGATTGATGGACGGGGCAACGCTGGTGTCCTGCTCGGCGTTCGGTAGTGCCGTCATTTCACACATGTGAAGTACTTGAATTGTTCTAGAGCCCGCCTTGCGCGGGCTTTTTAACGCCCGCGTGATGAAAGCCGCATTGGCTTCATCGTTCAGTGTCAGTGAGCACTGCGAAAAAGCGACAGAAACTCAGGTCTGAAAGCACCATAGCTCCCCGGTTGGACTATACTAATAGTATGAACGAATTAGTCCGTGACACCGTTTTTGCTCCCCTGTGTGGCACCGGGACTGACAGAGAGGATCATGACGATGGCGATCTCGCTGTTGCGCCCGCCAAACCACAGCTGAAGAAACCGCCGCTCTACAGAGTGATTCTCCTGAATGATGACTACACCCCGATGGAGTTCGTGGTGCAAGTGTTGGAGCAGTTTTTCGGCATGGGTCGGGAGAAGGCCACCCAGGTCATGCTGGCGGTCCATACGCAGGGTAAGGGCGTATGTGGAATATATCCTGAGGACATTGCCGAGACGAAGGCATCGCAGGTGAACCAATGTGCCCGGGACAGTGGACATCCGCTACTGTGTGAGGTGGAACCGTCAGGCGACGACGAAGAGGACTGACCGAATGCTGAGCAAAGAACTCGAGAATACGCTCAACGAGACGTTTCGCACCGCGCGAGCCAGGCGCCATGAATTCATTACGGTCGAGCATCTGTTGCTCGCGCTGCTCGACGACTCCGCTGCTATCGCAGTGCTTGAAGCCTGCCAAGTTGAGTTGGATGACCTTCGCGGAGAACTGACCGAGTTTATCGACTCCACTACGCCGCTTCTGTCTGACTCCGATGATGGTCGAGATACCCAGCCGACGCTGGGCTTTCAACGGGTCCTGCAGAGAGCGGTGTTCCACGTTCAGAGCTCGGGACAGCAGGAAGTCACTGGAGCCAATCTGCTGGTGGCGATTTTCTCGGAGCAGGAGTCTCAGGCGGTATATTTCCTGAAATCACAAAACGTTTCCCGTCTCGATGTGGTGAACTTTATTACCCACGGCATCGGGAAGGACGGGGAAGAAGCGACCGATGGCGCGGATTCGCTTTCAGATCCTGAGGAGGATCAGCAGGGTGCAGAAAAGCGGCCGCTCGATGCCTACGCGACCAACCTCAACGCGGAGGCCGAGGCTGGCAATATCGACCCACTTATCGGACGTTTGGCCGAGGTGGAGCGCGTCGCCCAAATCCTCGCGCGACGGCGCAAGAATAACCCGCTGCTGGTCGGCGAATCCGGCGTTGGTAAAACCGCCATCGCCGAGGGTCTTGCCAAGATGATTGTCGATGGCGAAGTGCCAGAGACGCTCAAGGAGGCAGTGGTTTACTCCCTCGATCTGGGCGCGCTGCTGGCTGGAACAAAATACCGCGGTGACTTTGAGAAGCGTCTCAAGGGGCTCCTCGCCAATCTCAGCGAGAGCGATCACGCGATCCTGTTTATAGACGAAATTCACACGATCATTGGCGCAGGGGCGGCATCGGGAGGCGTCATGGACGCCAGTAATCTGTTGAAGCCGCTATTGGCATCCGGAAAGATGCGCTGTGTTGGCTCTACCACTTATGCGGAGTACCGCGGCATTTTCGATAAAGACAAGGCCCTGAGCCGGCGCTTCCAGAAGGTAGACGTGTTAGAGCCCTCGGTGGAGGAGGCTTACAAGATTCTGAAAGGATTAAAGTCACGGTTTGAGGCACACCATAAGCTTCGCTATACCGATAAGGCACTCCGGGTCGCCTCGGAAATGGCGGCGCGCTATATCACGGACCGGTTCCTGCCGGACAAGGCCATTGACGTCATCGACGAGGCGGGCGCCTTTCAGCAGCTCCAATCACCCAGCAAGCGAAAAAAAGTGCTGGGACCGAGTGACATTGAAGCCGTGGTGGCCAAGATAGCCCGGATTCCGCCAAAAACCGTGAGCAGCGACGACAAGGAGTTGCTTGGCAAGCTTGAGGGCAACCTCAAAATGACGGTTTTCGGGCAGGATGACGCCGTGTCGCAAATGGTTGGTGCCATCAAGTTGGCCAGAGCGGGTCTGCGAGGTGGACAAAAGCCGATTGGCTCTTTCTTGCTAGCTGGGCCGACGGGCGTGGGCAAGACCGAACTCACCCGACAGCTCGCACTGCAAATGGGGCTGGAGTTATTGCGTTTTGACATGTCCGAGTACATGGAGCGACACACGGTTTCGCGTTTGATCGGTGCGCCCCCGGGTTATGTTGGCTTTGATCAAGGCGGCTTGCTTACCGATGCTGTCACTAAGCATCCGCACTCGGTGGTATTGCTGGACGAGATTGAAAAGGCGCATCCGGAGGTCTTTAATCTGTTGCTGCAGGTGATGGATCACGGCACGCTCACCGACAACAACGGCCGTAAAACCGATTTCCGTAATGTGATTTTGGTGATGACGACCAACGCTGGTGCGGAAAATGTTAGCCGGCGCTCCATCGGCTTCTCCATGCAGGATCACTCGACAGATTCCATCGAGGCGATCAATCGCACCTTCGCTCCAGAGTTTCGGAACCGTCTGGACGCCATAGTACCCTTCGGACCACTAGGTGAGGACGTTATCCTGACGGTGGCGGATAAATTCCTCACAGAACTGCAGTCGCAACTCGATGAGCGGCAGGTCGTCATCGAGGTCGATGAAGAGGCCAGGCTGTGGCTGGTGGAAAAGGGCTATGACGCCACAATGGGTGCACGACCCATGGAGCGTGTTATTCAGGAGCACATCAAAAAGCCGTTAGCGGACATGGTGTTGTTTGGATCGCTGGAGAAGGGTGGCACTGCCGCCGTTACCCTCAATGAGGCGCGGGATGGTTTGCTGGTTGAAGCGGTCATCGAGGTCGAGGAGCCAGTAGAGGCCTAATGCATGCTCTGCACGCGGCGCTATACCTTGTGATGGCGGGGGTGCCTACCTTTCGCGATAAGTGATACGGCCCTTCGTGAGGTCATACGGGGTCAGCTCAACCCTCACTTTGTCGCCCGTCAGGATGCGAATGTAATTCTTGCGCATTTTTCCAGAGATGTGTGCCGTGACCACGTGTCCGTTTTCCAGCTGCACCCGGAAGGTGGTGTTGGGGAGGGTATCTATGATTTCCCCCTCCATTTCGATCTGATCTTCTTTCGCCATACAGGCTATGTCTCCGTGAACTAAGTGGGCGGCACTTTAGCTGAAACTGCAGTGCGGGGGAAGCGGCTCGTGGGGCGGGTGAGTGCTCTTAGGTCTCGTCGTTCAGATCGAGAAGCGATACCACTGCGGTCGCGTCGGGCGACGATGTTTGCTGGGTCTTTTGCTGCTGCCAATGGCCGTCGACAAACAGTTCAAGGGGTGAGAAACGGGACTTGTATAACATTTTCCGGCAGCCATCGATCCAATACCCCAGGTAAACAAAGGGCAGGCCCATGGACTGTGCCTGCCGAATCTGGAGAAGAATCGCCTCGCTGCCGAGGCTGCGCTGAGGCTGATCAGGATCAAAAAACGTGTAGATCGCGGCCAGCCCATCCAACATCTTGTCGGCCACGGTCACCGCCACCAGCCGGTTCCCAAGGTACAGTCGGTAATAGTTGGCGCAGCCCAGCCCGTCGTTAAGAAATGACTCGTACTGTTCGCGTTCCGGCGGGTACATATCGCCGTCGGCATGGCGAGACTCGATGTAATAGCGGTAAAGGTTGTAGGCTTCATCGTCGAGGATCGATTCCGACTGCTCAACCCGCAGATCCAAGTTACGGCGGCTGATTCTTTTCTGCGTGCGACTGGGCTCGAACTCAGCGACGCGAACCCGCGAGGCGATGCAGGCACTACAACGGGCGCAGTGTGGTCGGTAGACGTGATCGCCACTGCGACGAAAGCCCAGCAAGGAGAGCTGGGTGTAGAGTTCCTGGCTTAGCTTTTGCCTCGGATCGACAAAAAGCGTGGTTGCTTCTTCACCCTCGAGATAGGAGCACCGGTGAGGGAAGGTCGTGTAGACCTTGATTTCTCGCAACGAAGCGGTCATAGCAACTCGGCCACTGTGACAGCGAGCGGGGTGCCGAGCCTTTGCTCTAACGGCAGCGGATTATCTGAAACAAGGCAAAGCGGGTTGGCTAAAATATCTTGCATAGGAGGCTTTATAGCGTCCCGCAGGTGATTTTCAAAGTCTTGACGCGGCATTGTTTGTGCGCCGAGTGACACGAGGTGATCGTTATGAACCTGGCAGTCTATGAGGTCGATGCCGTGATCTCGGCAGGCCTTGGATAACGCCAAAAAGGCCATCTTTGAGGCATTGGACTGCAAAGAGAACATAGACTCCCCAAAAAACATATTGCCCAGCAAAATGCCGTACAAGCCCCCAATGAGTGTGTCCGCTTCATAGACCTCTACCGAGTGTGCGACACCGAGATCATGAAGAGCGCAGTAGGCGGCGTGCATGTCTGGCGTGATCCACGTGCCAGCCTCGGGCTGATTGCGATCAGAGTGGGCGCAGTGACTCACGACGACCGCGAAGGCGGCGTCGTATTGCAGTCGCCAGCCGCACTGGCGGATCGCCTTTTTCAGCGACCGGCTGATGTGTATTTCTTCAGATCGTAGCGTCAGCCGGGGATCAGGAGACCACCACAGAATCTCCTGGTCGGACTCGAACCAGGGAAAGATGCCTTGGGCATACGCGCACAGAAGGGTGCTGGGTTCGAGGTCTCCGCCGACAGCCAACAAGCCGTTTGGTTCATCCAGCGCCTGAGAGGTCGGCGGAAAGGGGTTATGCAATGTCAGCCCGACTCAAGTCCGTCAAGGTGCTTCTCGGCATCCAGTGCCGCCATGCAGCCAAATCCGGCGGAGGTGATCGCCTGTCGATAGATATGGTCAGCCACATCACCCGCAGCGAACACGCCCTCTACACTGGTATGTGTCGCCTGCCCCTCGGTACCGGAATGAACGGTGATATAGCCGCCTACCATGTCGAGTTGCCCTGCGAACAAATCGGTATTGGGCTTGTGGCCAATGGCAATGAAAACACCGGAGAGATCAATCTTTTCTTGCTCTGTGGTCTCTAGCGTGGACTGAATTTGCACGCCGGTCACGCCGCTGTCATCGCCGAGCACCTCATCCAGGGTGCGGTGCCAATGCAGTTCGATTTTGCCCTCTGCTGCTCTCTGCATCAGTCGATCTTGGAGGATTTTCTCAGCGCGCAGACTGTCGCGACGGTGAATCAGATGGACCTTGGAACAGAGGTTGCTGAGGTACAGTGCCTCCTCGACAGCGGTATTGCCGCCGCCCACTACCGCTACCTCTTGATTGCGATAGAAGAAACCGTCGCAGGTAGCGCAGGCGCTGACGCCTTTGCCCATGAAGGCTGATTCAGAGGGCAGGCCTAAATACTGCGCAGAAGCGCCTGTGGCAATGATTAGGGCGTCGCAGGTGTATTCCGTAGTACCCTTCAAAGTGAAGGGGCGTGCTGAGAGGTCGACACTTTCAATGTGATCAAAAACCACGCTCGCCTTGAGCCGTTCCACGTGCTCTTGCATTTGTTGCATGAGTTGCGGCCCCTGCAGATCGTGGGTCCCGCCTGGCCAGTTTTCCACCTCTGTGGTGGTCGTTAACTGCCCGCCCTGTTGCAGGCCGGTAATTACGACAGGATTGAGATTGGCGCGAGCGGCATAAACAGCGGCGGTATAGCCTGCTGGCCCGGACCCAAGAATCATCAGCCGGTGGTGTGATGATGTGCTCATGAAAACATTCCGTTTACTGCGGCGGGGCAGGGCTCAAGTGCCTGCGTGTCTAGGTTAGCGCAGGTCCTCGCAAGAGACCAGTGAGACCGATGCCGAGTCGATCTGATCCTTGCCGAACCTAGGGATAAGCACCTGAATTGTGGCGCTTATATTGGGCTATGCCGCGGAGGGTGCTGTGCTAGCATTGTGTTTTCCAGCGGTGGTTGCGGGATCGTGGCGGGCAAAGGCAAAACGGCAACGGCGAAGTTAGCGGAAGAGGGGCAGGTGTTCGGCCAGCGCAGGCTGCGGAACCTTCTCTTCATAGGTGTCGGGTCCGCCTGCGTTTTTGTACTTATGGCGCTGCTAACTTACAGCTACAGCGACCCTGGCTGGTCTGCCAGCGGGACCGGAGGCGCGGTCAACAATCTTGGCGGCATCACCGGCGCTTACCTAGCAGATATTTTTTTCTCGCTGATTGGTTCTGCTGCCTATCTGGTGCCTGTTTTGCTGGCCTACCGGGCAGTTTTGTTGCTGCTTGCGGGTGATGATCACCAGCCAGTTGACTGGCAGTTGTTGGGGTTTCGTGCCCTGGGATTGTTGCTGCTGGTTGTGGCGGCTACGGCCCTGCGAGCGCTCAATGATGCCGGAGATTCGGGGTTGCCTCAGGGCGCTGGCGGTATTCTCGGTGCCGCAATCGGAGCGGGTTTCGATCAAGCGTTCAACCCGGTTGGCGCCCGTGTGGTGCTGGTGACGCTTTTCCTGCTGGGGCTCACGGTGTTTGCGGATATTAGCTGGCTCCGGGTCATAGATTGGTTGGGGCGTCAGGTGATCGATGGGTCTCGCTATGCCTACCGGGAGAGCCTATCCTCGCTCGATCGCATGCGCGATCGACGGGCGCGGGAGAAGCTGTTCGAGGAGCGCAAAGTCCAGATAGAGCAGCACGTTGCCAAAGAGAAAAAGCGCGCGCCACCCAAAATCAAGCCTCCTAAAGAGACGCCGGCACCAAGCGCGAAAGTTGAGCGCGAGAAGCAAAAGCCGCTGTTTGACATCCCCCTCTCGGGCGAAGTACCCCCGCTGGACCTGCTCGATGCCCCCTCAGACGGGGGTCAACGGGGCTATTCCGCGGATGAGCTTGAGTCGCTTTCGCGGCTGCTGGAACTCAAATTGAAAGATTTCGGGGTGGTGGCTGAGGTGGTCGCGGTGTATCCGGGACCCGTGGTCACAAGATTCGAGATACAGCCCGCTGCTGGCGTAAAAGTTTCACGAATATCCAATTTAGCCAAAGACCTAGCTCGTTCTCTTGCAGTGATTTCCGTCAGAGTGGTGGAGGTGATCCCAGGTAAAAGCGTGGTTGGCATCGAGATTCCCAATGCTGACCGGCAAACTGTGAATTTCAAGGATGTGCTGGCTTCCTCTACTTTTGAAGAGTCAAAGTCGACACTCACACTGGCGCTAGGACACGATATCGCGGGCGCACCAGTCGTGGCAGACCTGGGGAAAATGCCCCATGTGTTGGTGGCGGGCACCACAGGGTCGGGTAAATCCGTTGGCGTGAACTGCATGTTGGTCAGCTTGCTTTACAAGGCAACCCCCGCTGACGTTCGGCTGATTCTTGTGGATCCAAAGATGCTGGAGCTGTCTGTTTATGACGGTATTCCGCACCTGTTGACACCGGTGATCACGGATATGAAGGACGCCGCGAATGGTCTGCGGTGGTGTGTGGCCGAAATGGAGCGGCGCTACAAGCTGATGTCGCTTCTGGGTGTGCGCAATCTGCAGGGTTACAACCGCAAGGTACGCAACGCCGAGAAAGAGGGAACGCCGCTTCTTGACCCCATGTGGAAGCCTGAGCCGGTGCTCGAACTGACTGAAGAAGAGCAGGAACACCCGACACTTGAGAAGTTGCCGACCATAGTCGTGGTGATTGATGAATTTGCCGACATGATGATGATTGTCGGCAAGAAGGTGGAGGAGCTGATTGCGCGCATCGCCCAGAAGGCGCGAGCCGCGGGGATTCACCTTGTATTGGCTACCCAGCGGCCATCGGTCGATGTCATTACCGGACTGATTAAGGCCAATATTCCCTCCAGGATTGCCTTTTCTGTGAGCTCCCGTGTGGATTCCCGAACGATTCTGGATCAAGGCGGCGCTGAACAGCTGCTCGGCTACGGTGACATGTTGTACTTGCCGGCAGGGTCCAGTGTGCCGGTGCGCGTGCATGGCGCGTTTTGCTCTGATGACGAGGTGCATCGGGTGGTCGCGGATTGGAGGCGACGCGGTGATCCCCAGTATCTGGAAGGGCTGCTGGATGAGGGAGGTCAGACTCCGGTCACGGCTCATGAGATTCAGTCGGCGGCTTCTTATGATGACGATGGCGAGGCCGATGCGCTTTATGACGAGGCAGTGGATTACGTGTGTCGCAGCCGTCGCGCTTCGATTTCTTCCGTGCAACGTAAGTTGCGAATCGGTTACAACCGCGCTGCGAGGCTGATTGAGACCATGGAGGCCGCTGGGGTAGTCTCTGAAATGAGAACCAATGGTCAGCGCGAAGTGCTGGCGCCGACACCCTCGGAGGAATAAGTGCGCTGGCGGGTTATTCTGACCTGTTATCTCATGCTGCTCTCTGCCGCGCTCAGAGCCGATGTGCTGGAGACGCTGGCAGCGCGCGAGGGGATGGCCGGCCAGTTTACGCAGGAGATCATCAGCCCTGGGGGCGAGGTACTGGAGCGAAGCTATGGAAACTTTTCGCTGCTGCGTCCTCATTTCTTTCGGTGGGAGATTCTGACTCCCGATAGCCAGCTACTGTTGGCTAATAGCGATCAACTGATCCAGATTGACTGGGATCTTGAAGTCGTTGTCGAGCGACCGGTTGCCGAGACGGCGAGCGGTCCTCTTCAGTGGCTATTAGCGTCGAGAGCCACACTGGATTCCGCGTTTGATATTTCCCTGACTGGCGATGCCGCGGTGCTCATTCCTATGGACTTGCAATCTCCGTATCAGCGTCTCGAAATCGCGCAGATGGCCGAGACTGTGTGGAAGCTTGTTGCTGAAGACCGGGGAGGGCAAGTGTTGCGAGTTGAGCTTCGTGAGTACATCGACCGCCCGCCTCAAATTGCGGATTTTGTCGCGCCTGTCACGCCATTCTGAATACCGGAGCGGAGCATGAATGTGGAGCCCGATCTGTTCGCTGCAAATTCTCATAACCTCGAGCCACTTGCGGCCCGGATGCGACCCCAGTCACTCGACGAGGTTGTCGGACAAACCCATTTGTTGGGCGAGGGCCAGCCGCTAAGGCGAGCCATCGAATCGAACATGATGCATTCGTTCATCCTTTGGGGGCCGCCGGGGGTTGGCAAAACCACCTTGGCGCGATTGGTGTCCGTTTATAGCGATGCTTTGTTCCTGCAGTTATCGGCGGTTTTTTCCGGGGTGAAAGACATCCGATCGGCGATTGATCAGGCGCGGGAGGCGGCTGCTCGAGGCCGGCGCACGGTGCTTTTCGTTGATGAGGTGCATCGATTTAATAAAAGCCAGCAGGACGCTTTTTTGCCTCACATCGAGAACGGCACCGTCTGCTTCATCGGCGCGACGACGGAAAACCCTTCTTTCGAAGTCAACACGGCGTTATTGTCACGGTTGCGGGTCTATCGGCTGAAATCGGTTTCACGGACGGTGATGGCCGGACTGGTGCGCCGCACTATCG
>CABYEX010000036.1 GCA_902518075.1 Halieaceae bacterium
GTGCTGAAAAGTGGGGAAACTTCTGTTCAAAACTTGCCATGACCTGACTCCGTTCCAAATCAAATTTTTAATGACCTGTGCAGAAGAGTGTAGTGTATTGCTCGGTCCCATGACATCTCGCACTGAACACCGAATTTTCGGCCCAGCCGCAGGGTCACCTAAACGCCATCGGGAGAGATATTGAGCGCACTGCAAATGCCGCCAAAACGAGCGGTGCAGCAAACACGGCGTATATGACGCTGATCTCGAGGCCAGCCTCCAACATGAGACCGCCCGCAAACGGCGCGGCGACCGCCCCCAATCTGCCTACGCCAATCGCCAGCCCAACCCCCGTCACTCTCGACTTGGCAGCATACAACGCGGGTCCAATCGTGTAGAGACCTATCATGGCACCAATGAGGAAGAAGCCCATCATGGCAGACAACATCATCAACGTTGTCAATTCTGCGTCAGCCCAACCATAGGCCAAAATCACAACCACACTGAGTGAAAAAAACCAAGCCGCCAACTTATTCACCGCATATCTACTGCCCAAAAGCCCAATCACCAATGCGCCTACCAACCCACCAGCTTGCAGAATTGCGCCCGCTGATATCCCCTGGGAGGTCGAGAGCCCTGCGTCTACCAATAATTTAGGCGTCCAACTCACAACAAAATAAAACGAAAACATGAGCGCGAGGTAACACGACCAAAGTAATAGCGTGTTAATTCGTGTTTCTGGCGGTGTGAAACAGCTTCTCCAACTGCCAGCAGCTTGGTCCAAGTCCTCGACCATGCTGTGTTGCGGCTCTGACAAATCAAACCTTTCCAGCAGCCGACTTTTCATGTTGTTGACTCCAGAACTGCCAGATCTCGAGGCAAAGTCGAGCGACTCGGGTAGGCGGATGACGATCAAAGGCAGTAGCACTGCTGAGAGCCCTCCTCCGAACAGAAATAGTGAACGCCAATCTGCGAACTGGATTATTTGCGCGGCAATCATCCCCCCGAAAAGAGCGCCAAGGGGATAACCTGACTGAAGCAACCCCATACAGATGCCGCGCCGCTTATCATTTGAATACTCCGACACTAAGCCTGTCAGGGTTGCGAGCATCCCACCGATACCGACTCCCGTAACAAAACGCATTACTAGCAGTTGCAGTTGAGACTGCGTGTATGCGGACACAATCATCCCAATCGTCACCGTGAAGAGGCATATATGTACCAGCCGTTTTCTGCCCAGGGCATCAGCGAGCGATCCGAGCACAATCGAGCCGAGCGCCATGCCTACTAACCCCGCACTCAGCAGTAGCCCTAAACTAGCGGGATCCAGGTGCCAATCGGCCGCAACCGGAGCGGCTGCAAAGGACATGACCAACACGTCGTAGCCGTCAAGCATATTGATCGCAGTGCAAAGGAGCACTACTTCCCACTGAGCGAAGGACATCTGTCTGGAGTTGAGTTGCGCTCTAACCGACGCGACCTCAAGGTCCCCGTCCACTTCTGTCATACGATTGCAATCCTCGTCGCCTTTCATAAAAATCATAAACAATGGTGCGACCCGATGCGACTAGCTATTCACAACGCCCGCGTGGCGGGCGCCGATTATCAAGCCAAAAACTTATGGGGTAGCCAACAGGCCGGAGGTCCCCTAACTTGATCATTGAAGGTGCCCGTGCAATCCGACCCAGCGATACCTTTACTGCGTCAAGGCGCAAACATTTAATCTTCAAAGACCTACAACGAGGATGAGAGAGACACATGAACACAAGCGAATTGTGGATAGGCGGAAAAGAACATAAGCCCAGCTCAGGAGATTATTTTAATGACCTCAATCCATCGAATGCTGATCTCATTGCCCGAGTCGCAAAAGGAAATATGACCGACGTCAATGCAGCTGTCGCCGATGCCAAGAATACCTTTGAGCATTTCAAGGACAGTGAGGTACGCAGGAGAGAGAAAATACTCTGCGACGCGGCGTCGATAGTAGAACGAGACCGCGATGTGTATATGGACTTGCTCATCAACGAAGTAGGCTCACCGCAGATGAAAGCCGCTTTTGAGGTCGAATATTGCATCAATGCATTCCGCGCCGCCGCGGGCGTACCCAGAAGGCTGGTCGGTCAAACTATGCCATTGGATCGGCCCGGCGCGTTCGGCATGTCAGTACGAGAGCCAGTGGGCGTCATCGGCTGCATTACCCCATTCAACGTGCCTCTTCTGAAAAATGTGAAGCAGATCGCGATGGTGGTTGCGACTGGCAACACAGCGGTTCTAATGCCTTCAGAATTCGCAACACAGGTCACCGTCCAGTTCGCAAAAACCCTACACGAGGCAGGCCTGCCAGGGGGCGTATTCAACTACGTCACGGGAGATCCTGCGGAGATAGGCGACTTCCTCACATCTCACAATGATATTGCCGCTATCAATTTTTGTGGTTCTCCCAGAATCGGCCAACACGTAGCCAATATCGCGGCGAAGAACCTCAAGCCTGTAACCCTAGAGCTGGGCGGCAAGAACCCCCTGATCATCCTCAACGACGCTGACCTCGACAAAGCACTTGAGGCAGCCATGTTGGGCATATTTTTCTTTCAAGGCCAAGCTTGCATGGCCTCCAGCAGGATAATCGTGCAGTCTGAAATTGCGAAAAGGTTCATCCCTGCATTTGTCGAAATTGCCAAGGGAGTCAAAGTTGGCGACCTCTCAGATCCTGAAACCGCCATTGGGCCCATCATCAGCTCGCGACAAGCAAATAGGGTCAAGTCGCACGTTGCAGACGCGCTCGAGAAGGGCGCAACGCTTCTCCACGGCGGTGAGTGGGTCGGCAACTGTTGCCCGCCGACAATACTGTCGGACGTGACCAGTGAGATGGTGGTCTTCGGAGAAGAAACATTTGGTCCTGTAACGTCGATTTACACCGTTGATGGTTTGGAACAGGCGATGCAGTTGGCAAACGATACGAGCTATGGGCTCAGCTGCGCGATTTTTACCTCAGATATCTCAAGCGCCATGAAGGCCGCCACAAAATCCGACGCTGGAATGGTTCACATTAATGCGATGTCAATTCAGGACGAGCCCCACATCCCGTTTGGCGGTAACGGCATGAGCGGTCTGGGTAGAGAAGGAACCGACGCTGATTTAGACATCATGACAAGATGGAAATGGATAACTATCCAAGTAGATTGATCGCGCGACTACCTCTAAATCAATTGCCTCAGTAAGCAATCGGGTCTTGTTTGAAACTGTCAGCGGCCTGCTACCATGCATATACGTGGTGCAGCCACAATCCTGGGCGCGCAGCAAACATAATTGCAATTACTAGTCTGGAAAAATTAAGAGTCAACATGGCGAGAGTGGCGCTTCCCAAGCCTGAGCAGATTACCGACCCCGAATTTGAGGGCATTTTTGCCTGGGTAACCGAAATGGAGGGGAGCGTACCCAACCACTTCTACGTGGAGCTCAATTTCCCCGAGTTTTTCACTGCCAAGCTCAGTGCCACCAAAGTGCTGTGGGAGATGGGTGAACTCACCATGGAAGAGATTCAGCACGTCGGCATTCTGGTATCGCAAGCCAATGGCTGCCCCTACTGCACCGCCGCCTTCTGCACCATTCTGAACTATGGTCTGGGCACTGCCGAGGACTACGTCGGCAACCTGTTGCAGCAGGGACTGGATGCCGTTGATGGGGAACGCTTAAAGTCTTTTCTCGTGTACGCGCTGCAGGTCAATGGTGACCCTGGCGCCGTGACCGACGCCCACGTCGACGCGCTTCGTCAGCATGGCCTCTCGGATAAAGGTATTGTGCAACTGACCCATGTC
The DNA here is from genome assembly GCA_902518075.1 of Halieaceae bacterium. Next base: position 3,795 of record CABYEX010000036.1, read on the forward strand.
GTCAGTGACTTCTCGTCCTACAACATACTGAATCTGGCGCTGGATACCGACTACGACTATCGGGACTTCTGGAGAGAACTCGCGGGTTTCACCGCCTAAAGCTGACGCGTTTCACAAAACGCTTCGCATGCTATGCCGAGGTGCTGGTATGGTGTCGCCCCTGACCGGTGCGGGAACTAAAACGTCGCAGTGACCTCCTCCAGTATCAAACACATCGACATGGTCGTTGTAGGCGCGGGTTTTGCCGGCCTCTATATGATTTATCGCGCGCGGCGGTGTGGCCTCAGCGTTCGATGTTATGAGATAGGAGAGCGCGAGGGTGGCACCTGGTACTGGAATCGCTACCCCGGCGCCCGCGTGGATATTGAATGCGTCGAGTACTCCTATTCGTTCTCCAAAGAGCTCGAACAGGAGTGGGACTGGAGCGAACGGTACGCCAGTCAGCCGGAGATAGAACGCTACGCCAACCATGTCGCTGAGCGCTTTGATTTGCGACGTGACATTCAATTTAAAACCCGCGTCACCACTGCCCATTTTGACGAAAGCGCCCAGCGCTGGCTGGTTAAAACGGATACTGGCGAGCACGTCTCCGCACGATTTTGCATCATGGCGACTGGCCTGATTTCGGCACCCGTCGAGCCCCGCTTCGAGGGGCTGGATGATTTCAACGGCGAGCAATATCTCACCAGCCGCTGGCCAGCAGAGGAACCAGCCTTCGCGGGTAAACGGGTTGCGGTGATCGGCACCGGCTCTTCAGGTATTCAAGTGATTTCCGAAGTCGCGCAGGAGGCCGGGCAGCTCTTTGTGCTCCAGCGCACACCCTCCTTCACCATCCCCTTGCGCAATCGGCCGGTAGAGCCCGGTCACGCTAGCAAAATGAAAAAGCAGTACGCCGAACTGCGGGATCGGCAGTTCAACTCCTTCTCGGGTTTTACGTTGGTGCACTCTGATCTGGCACCCCCGCCATCCAACTCAGCGCTTGAAGTGAGCGAGGAGGAGCGTCTGGCAGAGTATGAGAACCGCTGGGCGTCGGGCGGTTTGTCTCCTTACTACGCCTTCACCGACAGTTTGCTCAACATAGAATCCAACAAAACGCTGGCTGAGTTCGCGCGGGCCAAAATTCGGGAGCGGGTCGATGACCCCGTCATTGCGGAAAAGCTCTGTCCCGACTATCCCATTCTGACACGGCGCCTGTCGCCCGAGACCAACTACCTCGAGGCATTCAACCAATCCAATGTGGAGTTGATCGATCTCCATGAACAGCCGATCAGTCACTTCACGCGTGACGGCATTGTCGTCGGTGACACCGACATACAGCTCGACGCCGTGATTTTCGCCACCGGGTTTGATGTGATGACCGGCGCCATGGATCGGATCGATATTCGCGGTCGGGGTGATCAAGCATTAAAAGCGCGATGGGCTGAGGGCGTGACCAGTCACCTTGGCATGATGACCCACGGGTTCCCGAATCTCTTCTGGGTCAATGGCCCTCACAGTCCCTTCTACAACCCAATCCTGCTGGCTGAGTTTCAATGTGATTTCATCACCGACCTGATCGCCGATCTCAGCGATTATGAAACGAATGTCATCGAAGCTGACGCGGAAGAAGAGCGCCAATATTTGCAGCTGACCAACCACATCGGCAACAGCACGCTGTACCCGGAATCGGACAACTACTACATGGGTGACAACATCCCGGGCAAACCGAGAGCGACCCTTTTCTGGTTTGGCGGCTTCCCCTTCTATCGCAAACAATGTCGTCTTGCTCGGGAAGAATGGAAAGGCTTTGAGGTAGGATCAGACCACGCCCTACATCATCAGGCCAACTGAGACCGGTAACCAAATCCGAGAAGAGCACTATGCCGTCTCTCGCGACGACTAATAAGAATGGTTAGTAATATGGATAGAGTCAAAGACAAAGTCATTGTCATCACGGGCGCCGCATCGGGCCTCGGTTTAGCTGATAGCCGCGTGCTCGCTCGGGAAGGGGCACAGGTTGTGATGACTGATATCGACGCTGAGTCAGGACAGGCGCTTGCGGGTGAGATTGGCGCTCACTTCATTACTCAGGATGTGAGTGAAGAAGCCTCGTGGCAACACGTGATGAGCGAGGTCGAGAGTCGCTTAGGAAGACTCGATGGGCTGGTGAACAACGCGGGCATCGCACCGATCGCCAATATCGAAGACACCACGACCGATGTCTGGCGACGCGTGATGGGCATCCATCTGGATGCAACCTTTTGGGGGTGTCAGTCAGCCATCGCGCTGATGAAAAAAAGTGGCGGAGGCTCTATCGTCAATATGTCCTCAACGGCTGCCCTGATCGGGCTAAGCCCCTATCTCGCTTACTCGGCCGCAAAGGGTGGTATTCGAGCGATGACGAAATCGATTGCGATCCACTGTCGCTCAGAGGGACTCGGAATCCGCTGCAACTCAGTTCACCCGGGGTCAATCAGCACGCCGATGGTGCACAAAGCGCTGAAGTCACTGATGGGAACTGATCTGATGACCGAGGAAGACCCCGAGAAAACCCGTGTCGCACTGGGCATCGGTGAACCCGAGGACGTTGCCAATATGGTGCTGTACCTGTTGTCTGATGAATCCAAGCACGTCACGGGAGCGGAAATGGTGATCGATAACGGCGACACCGTCATCTAAGGCGGAAATCACAGCTCGCCTCGGTTCATGCCCCCAACCAAATGCACTTCAAGCAAGCAGCCGAGCCCAGATTCGTGGTAAGCGATAACCCTGGAAAAAAGGAACAAACGCAATGCATATCACCGGTATGGTGCACATCAATATCAACTGCACCGACTTCCAACGCTCCAAGGCGTTCTACGAGATGCTGGGCTTTCAGGTGTACTGGCCCGTACCCGAGACGAATACTGAAGAAGTCGCCAATGCCGTCGGCATGCCTAAATATCAGGTAGAGGGCGCACTGATGGCGCTGCAAAACGCCGAGCAACCGATGGTCATCGATCTGCTAGAATGGAAATCCCCCCGTGATGATTCACCGCCCTACCCCAACCTTTATCGGCCGGGGCTCGCGCGCATTGCCTTGTCAAGTTCAGACATTGACGCCGACTTCGACTTTTTGGTGGCCAATGGCGTCGAGGTCGTCTCAGAGCCAGTCAACGTGCATACCTCAGAAACTAGCTACGCGAGGTTCTTTTGCTTCAAGGACCCGGACGGCACGTTCCTCGAGCTGGTGCAGGTAATCACTACATAGTGACATCTTGAATGCTGGGCGCTGTGGCCATCACGTCCCCTCTGCTCTCAACATGTGCGTGGCTAAGGTGATAAAAATAAGGTGATAAAAAAACGGCCATTCTGGCCGCTTTTTACACTAGTAATATCCAATTACGCGTTCAGGCGTCCTCGGCCGCCTTAGCCGCAAACTGGGCGTAGGCCGCAGCTGTCCCCTTGGCCATCTTATCGCCGTCGAAAGGAATCGACATTTCAGGCGTGAACTCCAGCACGATTCTTTCGGGCGTATCGAGGAATTTCACGAACAACTCCGGATCGAGTCCCATCGTGAAATCGTTGTCTGAATCTTCCACTTTGGACATACCATGGGCGAGCAACTTATACATCCACATTTTAATTTCCGGGTCGTCGTGGATCACGGTATGACCTTTGTAGGTCACCGTTTTGCCACCCCCCATGTGGGTACCCTTGCTCGACATCACGACTGACGAGCGTCCGTCACGCGCAATCGCTTTAATGCGCACCCGCTCACGGGTTGCTGTCATCCAAATTTTCCCGTCCACCGGAACGTAAGCTGTGGTCACACCCAACGGGTGTCCCGCTTTATTGGCCCAGCAAAAAGTGCATTCCCCGGCGCAATTCACCAATTCCTGCTCACGATCCGGGTCGAGCCGGTACTGCTTTACATCATCGTAATTGGTGCTCTGCTGTGTCATAAGTTATTCCTTTTATTGGCTTTTATTGTACTGAAATCGCAAAGACGAAGTGGCACTGCCTGTGCGCGACGAGGACCATTCTGACTTGACTGAAAACATCTTGCAAAAAAGTTACAGGGTGGTGTAATTTTGAAACGCAGCGTCATAAAAATAAATAGGCGATATGGCAAAAGGACGGGGCAGGTACGCGTCTCCCGCTCAGGCTGAGCGACGCAGTCGTATTCTCAGAGAAACACTCAAGCTACTTCAGGAAGCTTCGCCGGCTGACATCAGCATGGGGCAGATCGCTGAACTGAGTGACGTGAGCACCAAAACCCTCTACAACCTTTTTAAAAGCCGCAATGGATTGCTGCTGGCTGCCGCAGCGCAAACCAGAGCCGATATCCAAACTAGCATCAACGTGATGAGCGCGCCGCCGGGTATCTCGAGGATTCTGGAGCTCACCCGACGGACCATGGATACCTTTGAGCGATCGCCTGAGTTTATGAATTCAACGATGTCGGTCGTGGTAGGCATCAGTGCCGAAGATGAGGCCGAACATCACCGTGTCGGAATGACCCAAAAGTGGTTCTACGAGGCTTTGCTGGTCGCCGAGTCAGAGGGCCAATTGATTCGGGGAACCGACTGCATGCAACTGTCGCAACTGCTGGCCGCCAGTCAGTGGGGCGTGACTCTGATGTGGCAGAAGGGCCTCATTTCACTGGAGACACTCAGTCGTCAGGCGATCATCAAACACTGTTTGGACCTCATGCCCTTTTGTCGCATGAAGACCCGTAATTGGCTCAATGATTTGCTCGGCTCACTCACAACAACAGCTCAGGGAGGCGTCAGTAGCGCCCTGGCATCTGAAGCGCGTATGGCAAGCTGAGCGCTTATCAACACATATTTTTAATAGGGGAAGCAGCAGTCACACAAACGTTCAAAAACAATAAACCAAAGCAGTAGTTCACCATCAGAGAGGCAGTGATAATGATAACTAAGCACCAACCATCGATGTTAAAGACGCCAAAGCGCCTGACCGTCGCAGCTTGTGCTGCCGCGATCGCGGCAGGGTTTCAGAGCATTCCCACATTAGGTCAAGACAGTCTAGCGCTGGAAGAGGTCATTGTTACCGCGACGCGCAGAAGCGAGTCGCTACAGGACGTTGCCGTCTCCGTTGCCGCAATCAGCAAAGAGTTGAGACAGGCTCAGGTGCGCAGACTGGAGGACCTAGCAACGTTTTCACCCAGCGTATACATTCGGCGCTCCCCCGGTACCGGCAGCTCCGCCTTCGTAAACATTCGAGGCGTGGGCGCCAGTGACGTCGACAAGAGCTTGGACCCGCCAGTAGGCATCATCCTGGACGGAATGTTCTTAGGCACAGTCAGCGGCGTCTTGATGCAGAACTTTGACATCGAGCGCGTGGAGATTTTGCGCGGCCCACAGGGCACACTGTTCGGAAAGAACACAACGGGCGGTATCGTCAATATTATCCGTGGCGATGTGACGATGGATTGGGGCGGCGACTTCAGCCTGACCTTTGATGAACACGGCCGCGAAGACGTGAAGGGCGTGGTCAATGTACCGCTGATCGACGACACCCTTGGGATCAAGCTTTTTGGCGCACAAATTAAAAGCGACGGCTGGATGTACAACACCACGTTGCAAGAAGACGTCGGTGGAGATGACATCATCAACTACGGCTTTGCCATGAAGTGGCAGCCGACTGATAGCTTCAATTTGAAGATCCACTACGAGCGCATGGAAGACGAGAGCGATCAGGGCGCCTATGTGAACACCAACCGGGACACGGATTTCGCATGCTTATTGCCCTTCTTGGGAGACTGCTACCGCACCTCGAAAGATACCTCGACCACCAACTCCATGAATGGCCGCAACTTCAGTGACAACGAGTACGACACAACAATTGTTACCGCCAACTGGGAGATCAACAGTGGCATGCAGTTGACGTATATCGGTGGCTTTCGCGATCAGAACGAGCAGAACATGCAGCACTTTGATGCGGGCCCCGCTGATTGGCTGGACATGAACTACTTCAACGACTGGGAGCAAACCAGTCACGAGGTGAGACTGACCAGCTCTTTTGACGGCCCGTTCAATTTCGTAGCCGGTCTATATTCCTTCGACGTTGACTACGTGCAGCGATGGGACGTTGGCCACTTGCATTACGTGCTCAGCTTGATCGGCGCTTATCCCGGGCCCTTGACTCCAACGTCGCTGAACAGCAATGGGCAAAACCAGGAAACCGAATCCATCGCAGGCTTTGTTTCCATGGACTACGCCATCAACGACAGCTGGACACTGACGGTCGGTGGTCGTTACACCAGGGAGGAGAAAGACTTCATTGGCGGCAACGGTGGTGTGCCTTACGACCCCGCCGCAGGCGATCCGATTCCCGAGTTGTTTGATCCCAAGCCTTTTGCCGGTGATTGGTCAGAGTTTACGCCTAGCGCCTCGCTTCGCTGGCAGATCAACGACGACATGATGCTTTGGACTTCATACGCTGAGGGCTTCAAGAGTGGCGGTTTCTTTGGTCGGCAGGCTGACTTCAACATCGATCCGACTTTTGAACCCGAATACGTCAAGAACTATGAGCTTGGTTTGAAGAGCACTTGGCTGGATGGGCGATTGACCTTCAACCCGACTATTTTCTTGAGCGATTACGAGGAGAAGCAAGAATCAATCTTGATCCCGGTCAGCCTCTCAAACGTTGCCACAGTAGTGCGTAATGCTTCGACGCAGGAAATCTTCGGTGTCGAGCTGGAGATGAACTTCCAGATCACACAGAACTGGAGCCTGCGCGCCAACTACGGCTATATTGACGCAGAGTACGACAACTATTTCGCAGATATTGTTGGCGATGGCATCATCACAGACAACTCTGGTTTAATTCCGCGCAACACGCCGGAAAACACGTTTGGTGTGATCACGACCTATAACGCAGATATTGGCGGTGGCTCGTTACAGACGAATCTGTCTTATCGCTACCGCGATACCGTTGAAATCGAAGCCAGTAATGCCTCTTTCGGTCACATGGATAGCATCAACGACCTAAGTGGAAGCATCAGCTATCTCTGGTCAGACAATCGGTACCGCGTTACGGTCTATGGCAAGAATCTGACTGACGACCAGGAACTGGCCCGGGGAGCCATCGCGCCGCTCACTACTCGCGGCTGGTGGACACCGCCCCGCACCATCGGAGCGGAGTTTGCGATCTCCTTCTAAGGGGCTCACAAAATCGAAAAGGGGGCGCTAGCCCCCTTTTTTATGCTAAGTCAATGCCCCGCGAACCCATCAGGAATTCTGCGTAGGTCAAGAGGGTGCTGGAGAAGTAAGGCACCGCTAACCCGCGGCGACTTCGGCATGATTGCGAACAGCCCTTCCATGCCATCTACCACGGAGGTATGACGGCAAGGCAAGCAACGCTGGCGTGGCCACCAGCGTCAAAATCGCTGCAAAAGACAGGCCAAATACAATGGCCTGCGACAGAGGCCCCCAGAACACAGCCATCTGACCGCCGGCATTGATATTGCGATTGATCAGGTCGACCGACATGCTTAACGCCAAGGGCAGCAATCCAAAAACCGTGGTAGCCGTTGTGAGCATGACGGGTCGCAGACGCTGGGCTGTGGCACGGACAATAATACTGTTGATGGGCAACTCTGGGTGGCGCACCCGCACGTAATTAAAGGTATCGATCAGCACAATGTTGTTGTTCACAACGATACCCGCGAGAGAAACGATGCCAATACCCGTCAGAATCGCGCTGAAAGAACTCTCCGTTAATAGCAGGCCGACCAGCACTCCCGCCGTTGACATAATGACCGCCAATAAGATCAGTGTGCTTTGATAAAAGCTGTTGAATTGCGTTACCAGCAACACAAACATGAGCAACAAAGAAAGTAGAAACGCGGCAGAAACAAAAGCGATACTCTCTTCTTGCTCCTCGTTAGCACCCCTGAACTGAATATCAACGCGAGAGTCAAAGTCTTGAGTGTCGAGCCAGCTCTTTAGCTCAGCAACAATATTATCGGGTATCACACCCTCCACCACTTGGGCGCGGATGCGCTCTGATGGCGAGCCATTAATTCTTGTCAGCGTGTCGACGCCCGGGGAGGGTTGTACCGATACGAAATTACTCAACGGAACGAGGCCTTGGGCTGTACTGACCCTGATCGACTCCATCGCTTTGATGCCGCGATACTCGCGTGGATACCGAGCACGAATATCCACCGCATCATCGGCACCCTCCGGCCTGTACTCAGCCACTTTTACACCACTGGTCACAAGCTGTAAGGCAATGCCTGAGGTTGTGACATCTGCGCCATAAAGCGCTGCTTGCGCCCGATCGACTTCCATCCGCCATTCGATAGACGGTAATGGCCGGGTATCGTCGATATCGATGAGCTCCGGCAACGTCTCCAGGTAGGCTCTTATTTCACTCATCACGGGCTGCAATAACTCTCGATACCGTGATCGCAACTCGATTTGGATTGGTTTACCAACACTGGGCCCTTGCTCTACCGGCTGCACCTCGACACGTAAGCCGGGCATATCAAGAGTTCTCTCACGAATTCGCCGAATAATGTCGAAACCCGAATCGCTACGTTCAGACTCTGGCGTGAGCTCAACAAACATCACGCCGATTCTGTCAGCAATGGCGTCAGGGCCACCCCCGGAGGAACCGGGCAGCAGTGTTTGAGTATTCATAGATCGAATACCCGGCACATGGAACACTCGCCGCTCAACGTCGCTTACCAACTTATTGACCTCGCTGGCCGAAAAATTTCCACGCCCGCTGACAGAGACGGTCAGAAACTGCGGGTCAGTGTCATTGAAAAAGATGGTGCCCTTTCCGTATTGGCCGTACGCCCAAAAAATACTTACAAGCAACAACGCGATAGCGGCCAAGACCGTCACAGGCCGCGCGCAAACCGTGGTCATTGCACTCGCATAGGCTCCTGTAAACCCGTTCAACCGCGTCGGATCTCCATGCTCTAACTCGTCGAGTCGTGCCGCAGTTGTAGCCGCATGGGCGGTGGGTTTACCAAACATGGTGCCCAAAACGGGTCCGAACAGGAGCGCGTACAAGAGTGATCCGCTCAAAACGGTAAACACAGTAACGGGTAAATAGCTCATGAATTGACCGGGAAGTCCTGGCCAAAACATGAGTGGTAGGAACGCAGCCAGCGTCGTCGCTGTGGAGGCTGTCACCGGCCAAAACATCCGTTTTACGGCCTCTGCATAGGCCAACTTGTGATCTGCACCTTCACTCATCTTGCGGTCTGCATACTCAGTGACAACAATCGCACCATCGATCAGCATGCCCAAGCCCAGCAACATGCCAAACATAACCATGAAGTTGAAGGTGTAACCGAGCAAATAAATGATGCTCACCGAGAACAACAAGGAGACGGGGATACCTAACCCAACAATCACCCCGC